>JAFLLC010000050.1:0-17034 GCA_019162745.1 Deltaproteobacteria bacterium
TAAGAGTCCCGATTAATGATGCAATATCTACGTCATTTATCCTGAGCGGTTCTCTGTCCGCTGGAGTCGCCGTTATGTTTATTTTGTCCTTTTTTAACAGGCGGCTGAAAACAACGGTTAATGAAAAGACCGCTACACTCCGCGAAGAGGTTGTGGAACGTAAAAAACGGGAAGCTGATCTGGAGATAAAAAATGCTGAATTGGAGCGTTTTGCCTACACCGTTTCACATGATTTAAAGAGTCCGATTATTACCATAAAGGGCTTTACCGGCGCTCTGGAAAAGGACCTTTTAAAAGGGAATTATGAGCGGATGGCGGGTGATCTGAAGCGGGTCAGCGCCGCTGCCGACAAAATGAACGATCTGTTAGCTGATCTGCTTAAAATCTCAACCGTCGGCCGTGTTGTCAATACCTCTGAAGCCGTGGATATGAACCTGCTGCTGGATGATGTTCTTGCACAACTGGCCGGTCCTTTGAAGAACAGCGCTATCAAGGTAACTGTTCAACCGGATCTGCCGCCGCTATGCTGCGACCGTCAGCGGATGGCGGAGGTGGTTCAAAACCTGATTGAGAATGCCATCAATTATATGGGTGACCAGGCTGAGCCTAAAATACTGTTTGGTGCTCGGAATGAATCTGGTGTAAATGTATTTTTTGTACAGGATAACGGTATAGGTATTGACCAAAAATATCAGCAGAATATCTTCGGCCTGTTCAATAAGCTGGATGCTAAAAGCGGCGGCACAGGCATCGGTCTGGCGCTGGTCAAGCGGATAGTCGAAGTGCATGGCGGGCGGGTTTGGGTAGAATCGGATGGAATAGGGAAGGGGAGCCGTTTTTGTTTTACAGTCTGATTAATAATGGAGGCACAACAATGAACGGTGAACCATTGACTGTTTTGCTGGTAGAGGACAACCTTGATCACGCTGAACTGGTAATGCGCAACATGGCGGATTTTCAAGTAGCCAACTCAATCTTCCATGTTGAGGACGGCGAAGCGGCGCTGGATTATCTGTACGGGCGGGGCACGTATGCAGACCGGAAACAATTTCCCCTGCCGCACCTGATGCTGCTCGACCTGCGCCTGCCCAAAGTGGATGGGCTCGAAGTGCTCAAAGAGGTTAAGGGTAATGCCGACCTTATGGCCCTGCCGGTGGTGATACTGACAACCTCTGATGCCGAGCGAGACATGGCCATGGCCTATGAATGTCACGCTAACAGTTATGTGACCAAGCCGGTCAGTTTTGATGACTTCAGCATGTTGCTGAAGGATCTGGGATTTTACTGGCTGGCCTGGAATAAAAGACCGTGGTGACAAAAGGATCATCTCATGTTGACAGATAACCGCACCGCACCGCTGCTGCTGGTCGTTGAAGATGACGCCAGCCATGCCGAGCTTATTCAGCGCTCTTTTGAAGATGCGGTGGAAGAATATCGCCTGAAGATCGTCGGCACCATATCTGCTGCCAAGTTGGTGACGGAACAATGCTACCCTGGCCTGATTATCACAGACTACAGATTGCCGGATGGTTATGGCAGCGAATTGGTTCTGGACGCTGCCGGATTGTGCCCGGTCATCTTGATGACATCGCACGGCAGCCAGCAGGTTGCCGTTGAAGCGATGAAGATCGGTGCCCAGGATTATATCGTAAAATCACCGGAATCTTTTGTAAATCTGCCTCGTACGGTCAAGTACGCATTAATGACATGGGCATTGGTAGAAGCGCGCAGGGATGCTACTGCTGCGGTTTATCAGGCGAAAAAGGATTGGGAACTGACCTTTGATGCCGTTCCAGACCTGATTTCAATTATTGACCTCAATCATACCATAACGCGTGCCAATCGCGCTATGGCGGACCGTTGCGGTGTGTCGCCGCAAGAGCTGGTCGGACGGAAGTGCTACGAAGTTATGGACGACAAATGCACTCCGCACGCCAATTGTTCGCACGCAAAAATGAAGCAAACCGGCCAGGCCTATATTACGAGAATCGAAGATAAGAGATTTAACGGTTATTTTGATGTTACGGCAGCGCCTCTTTTTGATGAAGAGGGAGTGTTGACCGGCTGCGTCCATATCATGCACGATATCACCGAGATCAAGCGTGCTGAAGAAGAGCGCCAAAACCTTGAAAAACAGCTCCAACACTCACAAAAGCTGGAAAGTCTCGGTGTTTTGTCAGGCGGCATCGCCCATGATTTTAACAACATCCTGACAATAATTCTGGGGCACTGCTATATTCTGAAAGCTGATATCGATTCAGGCATTGATGCGAAAATCCACGTTGAGCAGATTGAGGCTGCCGGTAACCGTGCCGCCGATCTCTGTCGGCAGATGCTGACCTATGCCGGGAAAAGTCCGCTGCTTCAGACAGAGTTCAGCCTGTGGCTGCTGGTGGATGAAGTTGTCAAGATGCTTAACTCAGGCATCAAAAAGAATGTAGCGATAAAGGTTGATTTAAAGCACGACATCCCGATGATTATCGGTGACAGCAGCCAGATCCAGCAGGTGGTTATGAACCTGATCATAAATGCCGGTGAAGCGATTGGCGATAATCAAGGAACGATTACCGTGAGTCTGAAAAAAAACTTTATCGATGACTCCACCCATTCTGAAATTGATTATTTCGGCAGCAGGATCCTCCCCGGCAGTTATGCCTGTCTGGAGGTTTCCGATACCGGCTGCGGCATGAGTGAAGAGACCAAGCTGCGGGTATTTGAACCGTTTTACACCACCAAATTTACCGGACGCGGGCTCGGTATGTCCGCCATACTCGGAATTGTCAAAGCGCATAACGGTACGCTGCAGTTGGCAAGCAAACCGGATGTCGGTACAACTTTCAAGGTATATATTCCGCTGAATTCTGTTCAGGAACAGTTTGAAGATGTGATGCCAATCGATACGATTGAAACAGCAATATCGGCTAAATCCACTATTTTGCTGGTAGAGGATGATGATATGCTGCGAACCATGGAGAGTGCCCTGCTGGAGACACTTGGCTTTTCTACCATAACTGCCGCCAATGGGCGTGAAGCACTTGAGCTGTACAAAGCCAGTATTAACGAGATAGACCTGATCATGCTCGATTTGGTCATGCCGGAGATGGGCGGCGTTGAGGCATACCATGAACTGCGCAAGATTGATCTGGAGGTACCGATTATAATCTGCAGCGGGTACGGCGTAGAATCGGCGGCAGATATTATAGCTACTGATGTACGTGCCGGTTTTTTGCATAAACCGTATAACACAGGGGAGCTAATCTGGGTGTTGAACGATAAAAAAGGATGATGAATATCGATGTCTGTAAAAATCATAAACCTGAAAGTGGTGATGTAATGGCAAGCGAGCGCAAATACAAATTTTCATGGGATCTTCTTGGGGATATTAAGGAAGGAAGGCCAAACCTTGGCAACACTACCCGGGTAGAGGTCTACCGTCTGCTGCAGTTTGCTTTTAGGGATGTGATTGAGCAGCATGTCGGCACAGAAGATACGGACAGGATTTTCTATGAAGCCGGCGCCCTCGCAGGAAAAGAGTTTTATGCCCACATGCTGGTTCCCACGACAGATCTTAACGAGTTTGTCCGCCAGCTTCAGGAGGTATTGAAGGATCTGGGCATCGGCATTTTGCGTGTTGAACAGGCTGATATGGAAAAAGGGGAGATTGTCCTGACCGTGTCCGAGGATCTGGACTGTTCGGGTTTGCCGGAACTTGATTACGAAATATGCAGTTATGATGAAGGATTCATCTCCGCACTCCTTGAATGCTTTTCCGGTATCAAGTTTATAGTAAAGGAAATTGATTGCTGGTGTACTGGAGATCGCACCTGCCGTTTTAGCGCCAAGGCTGTAATGTCTTGATTTCTGATTCAATTACCAAGGGTTTGTAATGCCTGAAATACTCCTCCAAGCAACTATCAAAAACCTGCAGGAATTGCTGACCGCCCGAACAGTCCCGACTGAACCACCAGAGGAATTGCGGGGTGTGGAAGGTTTTGAGTATTTGCACTCGACTTTGCTGGAGGTGCGTACCGCCGTTATGGCCTTTGCCTCCGGAGATTTAGGCCGTCAGATTACCAGGAAAGGGTATCTGCCCGGGTCGCTCAAGGCGTTGCAGGCAGCGCTGCAGCATTTGGCATGGCAGACTAAAATGATCGCCTCGGGAGATTTCAGCCAGCGGGTCGATTTTATGGGGGAATTTTCAGAATCATTTAACAGCATGGTACAGCAGCTTGATGAATCGATGCAGAAGTTGACGGTTGCAAACCGTCGACTGGAAGAATCACAAACGCGTATTCAAGAAAGCCTCAACTGCGCTAAGGTTATCCAGAGCTCAATTCTGCCGCGCAACGAGCAATTCGATCGCCTCTTTAGCGACTGGTTTGCGCTGTATCGCCCCTGTGATATTGTTGGCGGTGATCTGTACTGGTTGCGCGAGATTGATGGTCATATTCTGCTGGCTGTCATTGATTGCACCGGGCACGGTGTCCCGGGAGCCTTTATGACCATGACGGTCAATTCGGTGCTGAATCACATTGTCGATACGATCTGTTCGGATAATCCGGCGCGCATTCTGAGCGAGATGAATCGGGTACTACAGGAAACCCTTCATCTGCGTCTTGATAACAATAGTATGGTGGATGCAGGACTTGATATGGTGGTCTGTTGTATCGATCCGGCGAAACGCAGGTTGACATACGCCGGCGCCGGCCTTTCTCTCTATATTTTTGCTGATGACGGATTGTGTGAAATAAAGGGTGATCGTGCGGGGATAGGCTACAGCAGCAGCGAACCGGGCCTGACCTTTACAAATCATGTCCGTGATCTTGGGGCGGGAACCATCTGTTATGCTATCACCGATGGGTTCCTTGATGAGGGTGGCGGGTCCAGGGGGTTTGGTTTCGGTCGTCAGCGCTTTAAAGAGATGGTGGAGCGGTATGCCGATCATCCGCTCCGGCGTCAGCAGGGACTTTTCGAACAGACGCTCGATGAATGGCGTGGCTCAAGGAAGCAGAGAGATGATATTACGGTTGTAGGGTTTCGGTTTTAACCAGACAGGAGATGATATGGATTTATATGATCTGCGAAATGAGTTTGACAAATTAGGCATCATGATGTGCTTTAACGGTCCCTTTTCTCACAGCATTATCGAGGAAATCGGGAAAGCGCTGCGCAATCATCTGGCGGCAGAAAATATCGCACAAGCGGCGGTGCTGGATGTCTTCGCCGTGTATATCGAACTCGCCCAGAACATGCAAAACTATCTTGTCCTGCATGAATTCACCCAGTCCGATGCCACCTCTTCAATTATAACAATCGCAAAAAGAAAAGCAGGGTATGCGGTTTCTTCGGGAAGTATTGTGCTTAAAGGTGATGGAGAAGCAATTTGCCAGCGGATTAATGAGGTCAACGCCATGACTCCCGAAGAGAGGAAACGGCAATATCGCGAACTATTGCGGCGGGATCTCGAACCTGGTGCTTTGGGCGCCGGTCTCGGTTTTCTGGAAATAGCCAAGCGCTCATCAAAAAAGATGACCTGTTCAGTCAGGAGCGTTGACAGCAGCTGCGTTTTTATCACCCAAACCGCATTTATATAATCAGGAGGCGCCATGAAGCCCATAAATTTAGTTCAAACATCATCAACGCCGTCGATCAGTTTTGATCCAGCCACTAACTCTCTTTTCATCATTGGGGAGTCGTATCCGGAAAACTCCTTTGATTTTTATGCTCCGATTATTTTATGGCTGAAGTCTGCACTTAAGGAACTCACAGAGTTAACAATGGATATTGCCGTAACCTATATGAACAGCAGCAGCACCAAATGCACGCTGGATATGATGGACGTTATGGAAGATGCATACTCTCGCGGCGTAAAAACCAGCATTATCTGGCACTATGACCGTGAAAATCCCCGCTCCTATGAATTGGCGGAAGATTTTCGCGAAGAGGTCACTTTTCCCTTTGAGATAGAGGTGTTAAGCAAATGAGTGCTGAGATAAAAATTACTAAAAAACACTATAAGAAGGATGCCGTTCTGTGCAGGGTCGATCAGGTCCTTGCCGATCCCGCGGCTGCCGGCGTTGATGTCGCTGCTGAGTATAAATCGCTGGCAGAAAGCTATCGCAAGCTTCACCACGTTTTATACAAAACGCTTGCTATCAGTGATCTGTATCAGCAGGAATCAAAGGAATTGACATGCAAGCTGGAAGAGACGCTCCAAAGCTTTCAGAAGCTGAAAGAGGTTGCGCTGCCTATCTGCATGATCTGTCATAAAATTCGTATTTCATACGATTACTGGGAGAAGCTGGAGGAGTATTTTGCTAAATATGCCGATATTGCTTTCAGCCACGGTATCTGTCCGGAATGTACGAAGGTGACATACGGCAAACTGGGTGAACAGGTATTGGCGCGGCTAAATGATGATAATAATCAGAGAAGTCCTGAAAAAACAAAAGAGCCCGAGGAAGATGACTCATTAAAGGAGATGCGCGCTGTTCTGGAATTTGCCGCCGCCAGCAACAATCCGCTGGCGCCGGATTTAGAAAAGATCGTAAAAAATTACGCCAAGCTCCTGAGGCGATTTATCAAGATAGTTTCTTTAGGTGACTCATATCAATCACAGCTACGTGAATTTAATCTCCGGCTTGAGTTGATGGCCCACACCGACCCATTGACCGGCATCAATAATCGCGGTTATTTTATGGATCTACTGGGAGTTGAACTGGAAAGGGCCGGGCGTTACGGACGCCTGTTCAGTATCCTGATGCTTGATCTTGATCATTTTAAATCGGTTAATGATACCTATGGACATGCCGCAGGTGACCAGGTTTTGCGCTCTCTTGCCGCTGTCTTTCAGGCTGCAGGGCTGCGAAAGTCGGATTTTATCGGCAGGATCGGCGGAGAGGAATTTGCACTTGTATTGCCTGAAACTGATATCAGGATTGCTGCCGAAGTGGCTGAAAGGTTACGGGTAACTCTTGAAAAAACAGCGGTGCAACACAATAATGAAGTGATTTATGTAACAGTCAGTATCGGCATCAGCCGCTTCAGAGTCGGTGATACTCAGGAGACCCTTCTGCAACGCGCTGATGAAGCGATGTATATGGCAAAGGAAAAAGGAAGGAACGTGGTATGCCTGGAGCCATAAACTGATATTAGCGTCTGCCTTGTTGCTTCTGGTTTTCTGTTCGCGCCTTGACACCCCTCTGCTTTTGCGGTAACTTGTCGCGTCCTACCACAGGACGCCCGACGTTGAAGTCATTATCCCCGCCCTAAAAGGTTGTTAAAGCATGAAAATTACAGCGGTTATTCCTGCCCGTTATGCATCAACGCGTTTTCCCGGCAAGGCTTTAGCGGAGATTGACGGTCGCCCGATGATCCAGCATGTCTATGAACGTACCGCTCAGTCGAGTCTGATTTCCAGGGTGATTGTTGCCACCGATGACCGCCGTATTGCTGATGCGGTCAGTACCATAGGCGGAGAAGCGATAATGACCTCCACCGATCATGAAACCGGTACCGACAGATTGGCAGAAGTAGCCGCGGGACTCGACTCTGACATAATAGTCAACGTCCAGGGGGATGAACCGCTGATCGACCCGGCCATGATCGACCTGGCGATTCAGCCCTTTCTTGAGGAGTCCGGCCTGCAGATGGGAACCCTCAAAACACGCATCAAGTGCCTGCATGACTTTCTTTCTCCCAATGTTGTCAAAGTGGTGACTAACAACCGTGGTGATGCCCTCTATTTTTCCCGCTCGCCGCTGCCGTTTTTTCGCGATAAATGGAAAGATCTGAAGGATGAATCTTTCTGCTGCGGCAAACTGCTCTGTTACAAGCATGTCGGATTGTATGTCTATCGCCGTGATTTCCTGCTGAAATTTGCCGCCATGCCGGCGACTTTTCTGGAAATATCCGAGAAGCTCGAACAGCTGCGCGCACTTGAAAACGGCGTAAAAATACGGGTGGTTGAAACGGAGTTCGAGTCGATCGGTGTCGATACCCCCGATGATTTGGCCAAAGCGCAGGAACAGTACCGCAAACTTAAAGGCTGAACCACACCCCAACCCAACCCCTTCCTTAGCAAGGAGGGGGCTTTTGATACCATTTTGTAGTGATTGATATAGAGGAGCAGATACCATGAAAACCAAGTTTATATTTATCACCGGCGGCGTTGTCTCATCGATCGGCAAGGGTCTCGCAGCCGCTTCACTGGGAGCGCTGCTGGAGGCGCGCGGGCTACGGGTAACGCTGCAGAAGCTTGATCCCTATATCAACGTTGATCCCGGCACCATGTCACCATTTCAGCATGGAGAAGTTTTTGTTACCAATGACGGTGCTGAAACCGATCTTGATCTGGGGCATTACGAACGTTTTACGAGCGCTGTCCTTTCCAGAAAGAGCAATTTTACGACCGGCCAGGTTTATTTCTCCGTTATTACCAAGGAACGTCGCGGCGATTATCTTGGGGGAACAGTCCAGGTAATTCCGCACATCACCGATGAGATAAAGCTCAAGATCATCGAAAATGCCAAGGGCGCTGACGTGGCGATTGTCGAAGTCGGCGGTACGGTTGGAGACATCGAATCGCTGCCGTTTCTGGAGGCTATACGCCAGTTCCGTTTTGACCGTGGGCCGGGAAATGCGCTCTATATCCACGTTACGCTGGTGCCTTACATCCGTACCGCCGGAGAGCTGAAGACCAAGCCGACCCAGCATTCAGTCATGGAGCTGCGAAAAATCGGTATCCAGCCGGATATTCTGCTCTGCCGCTGCGAACGCGAACTGCCGGTAGACATGAAGAAGAAGATCGCTCTCTTTTGTAATGTTGGTGAAAAGGACGTTATTCCGGTAGTCGATTCCGAACATATTTATGCCGTACCGCAGGCGCTTAACAAAGAGCATCTGGATGATCAGGTCGTCGAAAAACTGAATATCTGGACCAAGGCGCCCGATCTGACCAAATGGCAGGATGTCGTCGAAAAACTTCGTCATCCGAGCAACGGCGTGGTGCGTATCGCAATCGTAGGCAAGTATGTTGATCTGACGGAGTCCTATAAATCACTCGCTGAAGCGCTGACCCATGGCGGTATCGGTAACGATTGCGGGGTTTCGCTGAAATATCTGGATGCGGAAAAAATTGAACAGGATGGCGCTGACGGCCATTTTGACGATGTTGACGGGATACTGGTGCCGGGAGGTTTCGGTGAGCGGGGCACCGAAGGAAAGGTTATGGCAATCGCCTACGCCCGTACACATAAAATTCCCTTTTTCGGAATATGTCTCGGGATGCAGATGGCTGTGATAGAATATGCCCGTCACATCTGCGGCTTGAAAGACGCCTGCTCACGCGAGTTCAGGGTTGACGGTGGTGAGCCGCTTATTCACCTGATGGAGGAACAAAAAACAGTTAGTAAAAAGGGCGGCACCATGCGTCTGGGGGCGTTTCCCTGTTCCATCGCCAAGGGAACTCTTGCCCATACCGCCTATAACCAAACCGAAATTTCAGAACGTCACCGCCACCGTTACGAGTTTAATAACGACTATCGTGATTTGCTGACTAAAAATGGTCTTATCCTTTCGGGTGTGTATAAGGAAAAAGATCTCGTTGAAGTGATTGAAATTGCGGATCATCCATGGTTCCTGGGGTGCCAGTTCCATCCGGAATTCAAGTCCAAGCCGCTGGTTCCGCACCCGCTGTTTAAGTCATTTATCGCTGCTGCACTGGCGCAGAGAAACAAGGAGTAGCCCATGACGCGTGAAATTTTATCAGGAAATGTGATGATCGGGGGCAATCGTCCCCTGGTTCTGATCGCGGGCCCCTGCGTAATCGAAAATGAGACCGCAACCATGCGCCATGCCGAACGCCTGATGACGATCTGCAACGGCCTTTCCATTCCCTTGATTTTCAAGGCTTCCTACGACAAGGCCAACCGTACCTCTATTAACGCCTTCCGTGGTCCAGGGATGAAAGAGGGGCTTGCCATTCTGCGCAAGGTAAAGGAGGCGCTGGGTGTGCCGGTGATCTCTGATGTACACTCTATCGAGCAGATTACTCCTGCGGCTGAGGTCCTGGATATTCTGCAGATCCCGGCTTTTCTCTGCCGGCAGACCGATCTTCTGGTGGCCGCTGCAAAGAGCGGCCGGGTCATCAACGTCAAAAAAGGGCAGTTTCTGGCACCCTGGGATATGAAGAATGTTGCCGGTAAAATTGCCGCCAGCGGCAATGAGAACATCATTCTTACGGAACGCGGGGCTTCATTCGGCTATAACAATCTGGTGGTGGACATGCGCAGTTTTCCGGTCATGCGGGCGACAGGTTACCCGGTGGTTTTTGACGCTACCCACAGCGTGCAGCTTCCTGGAGGCCAGGGCGATAGTTCGGGCGGTCAGCGCGAGTTTGTGGAATATCTGGCACGGGCGGCAGTAGCCACCGGAATTGACGGCATCTTCATGGAGGTGCATGAAGACCCTGACAAGGCGCTCTGTGACGGTCCCAATTCGATTCCCCTGAGTGAGCTCCCGGCTTTACTTAAGACTCTGAAAGCGCTCGATTCTGTCATTAAGCAGAGGTCGGCGGCATGAATGTTATCGATGAGGCGCGCCGGGTAATCATGGTTGAAGCGGAGGCTCTCTCTGCTATGGCTGCACGCATTGACGCTTCATTCGAGCGGGCGGTCGGCTTGATATTGGGGAGCCCGGGACGGGTGATTGTAAGCGGAATGGGCAAGTCCGGTCTGGTTGGGCAGAAGATCGCCTCCACAATGGCTTCCACCGGCACCCCCGCTTTTTTCCTGCATCCGGCGGAAGGTATCCACGGTGATCTGGGTATGATCATGAAGGGCGATATTGTGATTGCCATTTCAAACAGTGGTGAAACTGAAGAAATCCTGAAAATACTCCCGTCAATCAAGCGTCTGGGGGCAAATATGGTGGCTATGAGCGGCAATCCAGCATCAAACCTGGCCCGTTCATGTGATGTTTTTCTGGATGTATCAGTCGCAGAGGAGGCCTGTCCGCTCGGGTTGGCCCCTACAGCTTCGACAACAGCAACACTGGCCATGGGTGACGCGCTGGCTGTTGCACTGCTGGTCAGCCGCGGCTTCAAGGCGGAAGATTTTGCCATATTTCACCCCGGTGGGTCTCTGGGGAAAAAGCTGATTACGAGAGTTGAAGACCTGATGCACGAGGGAGATGCGATTCCACTGGTGCAGGAAGATACCTTGATGAAGGAGGCTCTGTTTGTGATCACCGACAAGGGACTTGGAGTAACGGGTGTCTGTGATTCAAACGGCGCTCTGAAAGGGGTCATTACCGATGGGGATCTGCGCCGGTCGCTGGAGAAAGGTTTTGATATCCTCAATCAGCGTGCGGCGGAAATAATGAAACATGGACCGCTGCGCATCAAACGATCGGAGCTTGCCGCAGCGGCCCTGCAGATCATGGAGCAGCGTGCCATTACGTCACTGTTTGTTTTTGAAAACGATGGGAGTCCAACTCCATGCGGCATCATTCATCTGCATGATATTCTCAGGGCAGGTATCGCCTGATGAATGATAAATTAGCCGATATCCGCCTGTTGCTGCTTGATGTTGATGGTGTAATGACTGATGGCGGAATTATTTATGACATCAACGGAGTGGAAACCAAAGTATTCAATGTCAAGGACGGGCATGGCATAAAAATGTTGCAGCGGCATGGCATCGAAGTCGGCATCATTACCGGTCGTACCTCTCCGGTTGTTGACATCAGGGCCAGAGAGCTCGGAATCGGGTTGGTTTATCAGGGTGCGCTGAAAAAACTTGAGAGCTACCTTGATGTGAAACAAAAAACCGGCCTTAGTGACGGCCAGATAGCTTATATGGGAGACGATGTCATTGATGTTCCGGTCATGAAACGTGTGATTTTCGCCGCGGCTCCTGCCGATGCGCTGATTGAAGCCCGTAATGCAGCTGATTATGTGACGTCCCTTGCAGGTGGTCGTGGCGCCGTGCGTGAAGTGTGCGATCTTATTCTCAAAGGGCGGGGTCTGTGGGATGAAGTTGCGGCGCGTTATGAGCTGTAATCACTTGTTTTCAAAAACCGATACAATCTCTGTGCCAAAAGCATCAAACCTGCTACGTTCTGCTGGACACTCCACCTCCTCAATGGTATAGTTCCCTCCTATTATGGTAATGCCAGTTTATATCAAGCCGTTACTGGCACTTCTGGTGATCGCGGTGATTGCCGGTATCACGGCCGTAGTTGTCCGGGATGGTAATCATGGGTCAGCACCGGTCAGGCCGGCAAGTCAGCAGCTTCCCCACAACATTGATGTTACCCTGAAAAAGGCCCGTTTTTCAGAAATTCAGGGTGGCCTGCTTGTATGGGAACTCGTTGCAGAACGGGTTGATTACGATAAGAGTGGTGATACGGCATACCTCACGGATATCCGGATGGAGTTTCAGCGCACCGGGTCACATGGGACGGTAACTGTTACAGCTGACCGGGGTGAGTATCTCAGCTCGGTAAAAAAAGTTCGGCTTAACGGTCACGTACATGTCGTAACTGAAGATGGAGCCAGTTTTAAAACCGGTTCGATTGTATATACAGGTGCAAACGCTCAATTTTCAACTCCCGATCCGGTGGTTTTCCAGCAGCAAAAATTACAGCTTGCAGCTGTTGGGATGGATCTGAGTGTCAATAATCAGCGGGCCCGTTTTCATTCCTCGGTTGATGCTGTTATTACTCAGAATTAGTAAATTAGAAATTATTTCTTGCGCTTTTTGGCAAGAAAATAATTTCGTTAACACACTTATCCAGTTTATCTGGGTTAGGTATAAAATGACAAAATTACAACTCCTTTGCATGGCTTTAATCTGTACATACGGTCTGCTGCCGGAAACGGATCTTTATGCCGCGACTCCGGCCCATAAAGACCGTGCAAACCTGCCGATTACAGTCAAATCCAATGAGATGGCCGCCGACAACAAAGGCAAAACAGCGATCTTCTCCGGTAAGGTTGTTGCAAAACAGGGTGATATCACGATATTCTCCGATAAACTTGTCGTCAGCTATGCGGATAAAGCAGGAGATGTAGAAAAGGTCGAAGCGCTCGGAAATGTCAGGATTGTCCAGCAGAACAGAACCGGCTTTGCCGATCAGGCAGTTTACGACAGCCGCAGTGGCCGTATTGTTTTGACCGGAACACCTCGTGTTGTTCAGGGGAGTGACAGAATCAGCGGAAAGGTAATTACCTATTACGTCGATGATGAGAAGAGTGAAGTTTCAAGCGGCGGCGATCCGAAAGCACGCGTTGAGGCAGTTATTAATCCGCCACCAAGGAAGAAATAATGCTGGAAGTCGCTGCCTCTTCAAGACTCTGGACCAAGTCTCTTAAAAAAAAATACGGCAGCCGGATGGTGGTTGACGGTGTTGATATATCGATCACATCCGGATCGGTTGTCGGACTATTGGGGCCAAACGGCGCCGGTAAAACAACAACCTTTTACATGGTGGTCGGACTGGCACAACCGGACGGCGGCCAGGTTTATCTGGGTGATGAAGAGATAACAGCGCTCCCTATGTATCAGCGGGCGCGCCGAGGCATCAGTTATCTTCCGCAGGAAGCCTCTGTTTTTCGCAAGCTGTCGGTAGCAGATAATCTGATGGCTATTATCGAAACTGTCCAGCCGGACAAGCGCCTTGGGCGGCGTAGAATGGAACAGTTGCTGGAGGAATTTTCCATTTCACACATTGCGTCATCCAAGGGCTATGCGCTTTCAGGCGGTGAACGGCGCCGGATTGAAATTGCCAGGGCAATGATAATAAATCCTTCATTCATTTTACTGGACGAGCCGTTCGCAGGGATTGATCCGATTGCCGTTGCCGATATTCAGGGGCTGATTGTTTCTCTCAAAGATAAAAATATCGGTGTACTGATTTCAGATCATAACGTACGGGAAACCCTGGGTGTTTGTGATTCCGCATATATTATGAGCAGTGGTGTGGTGCTGGAACACGGCACACCGGACGAGATTGCGGCAAGTAAAAAAGCGCAGGATATTTATCTGGGTAAAGACTTCCGTCTTTGATTATCCCTATTGTTAATGCATGAATCCCCCCATCGGGTTTGAGGTCAACGTTTCATGGCAATGGAGATGCGTCAACAACTGAAAATGTCCCAGCAACTGGTGATGACTCCCCAGTTGCAACAGGCTATAAAACTGCTTCAGTTGACACGTATGGAGCTTCAGGATCTGGTCGTCCAGGAGTTGGAGGAAAACCCGCTCCTGGAAGAGGCCACCGGGCTGGAAGAAGTCACCGAACCGGATACGCTTGAGGTGGCTGAGCAGGAGTTTGAGCCGGCGCAGGATAGTACGGATTTTCATGAGGTGGAAACCGGAGAGGATACTCTGCGGGATTGGGACAGCTACCTCGACGGTTACAACTACAGCTCCGGGGAACAGCAGTACGGTGGTGAGGATGAACGTCCCTCTTTCGAAAACCTGCTGACAAAAAAAGGGACCCTGATCGATCACCTGCTGTGGCAGCTCCATATGGGACAATACTCTGAAATGGATGTTCGTGTGGGTGAGGTCATCATCGGCAATGTTGATGATTATGGTTATCTGAGGGCGTCTCTGCAGGAAATTGCTGTGGCAAGTTCTGCGACTGAAGAGGATGTCCAGGATGTGCTTGACTGTATCCAGGAATTTGATCCACCTGGTGTTGCTGCTCGTGACCTGCGTGAATGCTTGCTTATTCAGGCCATGAATCTCGGCATGAAGGGGAGTGTTGTTGAACGTATTCTGCAGAATCATCTTGGTGACCTGGAAAAACGGAACTATAAGCTGATCGCCAGGGCATTGAAGGTTGATATAAATCAGGTTCTGGTGGCTTCCAAAATTATTTCCGGATTTGATCCGCGCCCCGGTTCGTCATTCAGCACTGATGACGTGCATTATATTTCTCCCGATATTTTCGTGCATAAGGTGGGTGACGATTATATCGTCATGCTGAACGAGGAAGGATTACCCAACCTGAAAGTCAGCACCCAGTACACAGATGCCCGCGGCAGTGGTACTATCGACTCGCAGACCGAGCATTATATCAGCGACAAAATGCGTTCGGCAACCTGGCTGATCAAGAGTATTCAACAGCGACAGCGAACCATTTACAAGGTTGCAAAAAGCATAATCCGCTTTCAGCGCGAATATTTTGATCGTGGCATTGAGTACCTCCGCCCTTTGGTGTTGAGGGATATTGCAGAGGATATCGGTATGCACGAGTCAACTATCAGCCGTGTCACTACCAATAAATACATGCAGACACCCCAGGGTTTGCTGGAGCTGAAATACTTCTTTAACAGTGGTCTTTCGACCAGCGAAGGGGATTTTGTTGCTTCTGAGAGCGTAAAAAACAGGATCAAAGAAATTATCGAAAGGGAAAATCCTCAAAAACCGCTTTCCGATCAAAAAATTGCCGAGTTGCTGACGGGCGAGACTGTAAATATAGCTCGCCGCACGGTGACCAAGTATCGTGAAATGCTTAATCTGGGGTCATCTTCCGAACGTAAACGACATTTTTGACGGATTGCTGAATCAGCAGCCGTCCATTTCACAACACCAACCAAACAGGAGGTTTGTATGCAGGTAGCGATGACATTCAGGCACATGGATCAAAGCGATGCTTTAAAGGCATATGCTGAAGAAAAACTCGAGAGGGTAACTAAGTATATAGACTCCCCGATCAATGTGCAGGTTTTCTTTTCCGTAGAAAAAAAGATTCGCCACATCGTAGAAATTGTTATTAATTCAAAGGGGATCAGCACCAAGGCTTCCGATGCGTCTCCCGACATGTATGCTTCTGTAGATGCTGTCATTGATAAAATTGAACGTCAGCTCGTCCGCTACAAGGAAAAGATTAAAGCCCATAAACCGAGTGGAGACGAACATGGCCGGCAGCTCTCTAAAAAGATCTTTGAAGCAGAGAGCATTGAAGCCAGTACCGGTTCAGTTGTTATTAAAACGACCACTGAAACCGTCAAACCGATGTCGGTTGAAGAGGCTGTCATGCAGATGGATCTTCTTCATAAGGACTTTATTGTGTTCACTGATGCCGACAGCAGCGATATTAATGTACTGTATCGTCGTAAGGATGGGAATTACGGCTTGATTGAGCCGCAACGCGGCTAGAAAACATTATGGACGGTATTTCACTTTCGATACAAGACCTGCTTGACGAAAATGAGTATGGTCTCGGCTTGTCACTGCTGGCCGGCGAGCAGGGTCTTTCCCATAAAATATCCAGCTCGCGTATCCAAAAACCGGGGCTGGCTCTGGCCGGTTACACCGAGCATCTGCATCCAGGACGGTTGCAGGTGCTCGGTAACACCGAAATTTCCTACCTACAGCAGATTGACAGCCGGATTGTTGCGGATAATCTTGCTGCACTCTGCACTTTTCCGATATCCTGCTTTATTGTAACCAAAGGGCTGCTCCCGCCGCAGCTCCTGCTCGATCTGGCAGACTCCCGCGCTATTCCGGTGCTTGCAACCGCTCATCAGTCCTCAACTTTTATATCGTTGATAACCAAGTTTCTTGAAGAGCGATTATTGCCGACTACCCATATGCATGGCGTTCTGATGGATGTGCTGGGGGTTGGAGTACTTCTTTCCGGCAAAAGCGGTATCGGCAAAAGTGAATGTGCTTTAGATCTTGTAATACGTGGGCACCGTCTGGTTGCAGACGACATGGTGTTTATAAAAAAGAAGATGCCGGCGGTATTGATTGGACAGGCGGAGGAGTCGCTTCAGTATCTGATGGAGATCCGCGGTCTCGGTATCATCAACATCAAGGATCTGTACGGTGTGTCGGCGATTCGTGATAAAAAAATTGTTGATCTGCTGCTGGAGCTGGTGGAGTGGGATGAGTCGCATGAGTATGATCGACTGGGGGTTGATGACCGCACGATCACAATTCTCGGCATTGAGATTCCACATATCGTTATTCCCGTCAGACCCGGGCGGAATCTTGG
This sequence comes from Deltaproteobacteria bacterium, assembly GCA_019162745.1. Lineage (GTDB taxonomy): Bacteria > Desulfobacterota > Desulfuromonadia > Geobacterales > Pseudopelobacteraceae > JACRCG01. The sequence continues at coordinate 17,014 of JAFLLC010000050.1, forward strand.
CTCAATTATCGAAGTAGCCGC
>JAFLLC010000050.1:17134-28418 GCA_019162745.1 Deltaproteobacteria bacterium
GCATCGTCAGGAAGGGAAATCTTATTTAACAATATCAATCGGTTGTACCGGTGGTCGCCATAGATCTGTTGCCATAGCAGAGGCCACCGGAATGCACTTGCTGGAAACGTGGCCCTCGGTGCGAATCACCCACAGGGATATTGAAAAGGGGCTTAAATGATAGGTTTAGTACTGGTTACCCATGCCGGTCTTGCGACGGCTCTCAAGATGTCGGCAGAAATGATTGTCGGAGTCATTGAAAACTGTACCACGGTAGAAGTTGTTCCTGATGAACGGGCTGATGATATTATGGCTCGCGTGGTGGCTGCGGTTGAAGCGGTGCAGTCAGGTGGAGCTATTATCATGACCGATCTTTTTGGCGGTACGCCATCTAATATGGCGATGTCGTTTTTAAAAGAGGGATGCATTGAAGTTGTTACCGGCGCAAATCTCCCGATGCTGATCGAGTTTTGTTCGCGCCGGGAACTATTGCCGGTGGCCGAGCTTGCAGGAAATTTGCATCGAACAGGCTGCGAAGGCATTGTTGTCGCCGGAGAACTTTTGAAATAAAATGCAGGGGAATCTGAAATATGCTCCAGAAAGAATTTCTGATCATAAATAAACTCGGTTTGCACGCCCGTGCTTCAGCCTTGTTTGTGAAAACTTCCAGTCGTTTCAGCTCCGACGTCAAACTGGCCCGTGAAGGAGTGGAAGTTAACGGCAAAAGCATAATGGGTATTATGATGCTGGCAGCCTCAAAGGGTTCTGCTGTTCGTTTGACAGTCGATGGTGCAGATGAAACCGATGCTTTTCAGACCATTGGCGAACTGATTACCAATGGTTTTGGAGAAGAATAACATGCAGACTTTCTCCGGAATCGCGGCATCGCCCGGGATTGCGATGGGGAGGCTGCGCATTATTGACCGTAGTAAAACTGCTGTATCCGAGTACACGATCACCTTAGAAGCCGTTTGCCATGAAATAGGCCGACTGGCTCAGGCGATTGAAGACACGCGTGTCGAGCTTGAATCACTTAAATCCCGCCTTGCTGAAACAAATGGTGAAGACCACCTCTTTTTTATAGAAACCCACCTTATGATACTGGCTGATAAACGACTGGTATCTGAAACCTCTGAAATAATAAAAACCAGTATGATTAACGCCGAGGGAGCCTTAAGGCGAACTTTGCATCGCTACCGTGAAACGTTTGCACGTATCGCCGATCCGTATCTGCGTGAACGTATCAGCGATGTAGAGACGGTGGTTGAGAAGGTCCTGCGCAGTATGAACGGTGAAGCGGTGGAGCCACTTCCCAATCAGGATTGTCAGATAATTATCGCTGCACACGATTTTTCTCCAGCCGATATGCTGCAAATAAATCGTAATAATGTTCTCGCCATAATAACCGAGATTGGCGGTCGGACGTCGCATACGGCCATACTGGCGCGCGCCCTTGAACTTCCCGCCGTTATGGGTGTTGAGGGGATAACCGGTTTTCTTCTGGATGGTGTGTCGGTTATTGTCGACGGTTTATCAGGTACAGTGATTGTTGACCCGGATCAGGAAACCTTTCAGACATTGCTTTACCGTAAGCAGCATTATGAATATGTTGAATATGAACTTCTGAAAACCGCACCTCTGCCAGCTATTACTCTTGATGGTCATTCGATCAATCTGCGTGGAAATGTCGAGATAGCGGAAGAGGGCACTTCCGTTTTGGAACACGGGGGAAGCGGTGTCGGTTTGTACCGTACCGAGATGCTTTTTATGAACCGTGTCTTAATGCCGGATGAAGAAGAACAGCTGTTGGCATATCGAACAATGCAGCAGGCCATAGCACCACATCCCCTCACCATTCGGACTCTGGATGCCGGTGGCGATAAGCTGCTTGAGGGGAGGGACCAGATTGCGGAGGTCAACCCGGCTCTCGGTGTACGGGCGATCCGCTTGTCATTGAGCATTCCTGACGAATTCAAAAAACAGCTGCGGGCAATTTTACGGGTCAGTGCTGATGGGCCGGTCAGAATCATGTTCCCGATGATTTCGGGAATGGAGGAACTCCGCAGGGCAAAAGCGCTGCTCAAAGAAGCCAAGCATGAACTGATCGCCTCCGGCACACCTTTTGACAGCAAGGTTCAGGTCGGCGTAATGATTGAAATACCGGCGGCGGTTACCCTGGCCGACCTGCTGGCGCGTGAAGTTGATTTTTTCAGCGTCGGCACAAACGACCTGATTCAGTACACCCTGGCGATCGACCGCAGCAACGAACAGCTCTCACAAATGTATCAACCGCTTCATCCTGCTGTATTGAGATCACTGCGCCGGGTTGTTCAGGCAGCCCACGGCGCTGGAATTCCTGCCTGTCTTTGCGGCGAAATGGCCGGTGACCCCCTCTATCTCCCGGTGCTGCTCGGGCTTGGCTTTGATGAACTTTCTATGAGTGCCGGGGCCATCCTGCGCGTGAAACAGATTCTTCGCCGTTGTACGCTGGAGCGCGCGGCCAGAATAGCCGAAGGATGTTTTGACTTTTCAACTGCGGCAGAAGTCGAGATGTATCTGAAGGCTCAGATTACCATGGATGTAGCAGAAAGTATCGACTGATGACGCCAACTTTGATCTATCCCCTTTTAGCATTTGTTTTCGGCATGGTGGTCGGATCGTTCCTGAACGTATGTATCTGCCGTTTGCCGAAGAACGAATCAATTGTCTCTCCACCGTCGCATTGCCCGGTCTGTTCCTATCAGATCCGCTGGTATGACAATATCCCGCTGGTGAGTTACCTGCTCCTGCGCGGGAAATGCCGGGGATGCGGTGCCCATATTTCCTTCCAGTATCCGCTGGTCGAGTTGCTGAACGGAGTTCTGACCCTGCTTCTTTTCCTCCGTTTCGGTCCGACACCGGCGTTTGCGGCGCTGTTTATCTTCTGCTCTGCACTTGTGGTAATCACCTTTATTGACATTGAACACCAGATTATCCCTGACGAAATTTCGCTCCCCGGTATTATTGTCGGATTTGTCCTGTCATTTTTTATCCCTGGTCACACCTGGTTGAACTCTCTTCTTGGAATTCTGCTAGGAGGGGGAAGCCTGCTGCTGGTTGCCTACTCGTATCAAAAACTGACCGGCAAAGATGGCATGGGCGGTGGGGATATCAAGCTCCTTGCAATGATGGGCGCTTTTCTGGGATGGAAGGCGGTGCCGTTTATTATCTTTGCCAGTTCACTGGCCGGCTCACTGATCGGTATTTCCATCATGCTGCTGCAGAAAAAAGATTCCAAGCTGGCAATCCCGTTTGGTCCGTACCTTGCGTTCGGTGCGGTGCTCTATATTTTCTGCGGGAAATCGCTCATCCGGTGGTATCTGGGGCTGAGTGGTTTCTATCAGGGGTAGCCATGACCCGTTACCGCCCCAGCCTGACTGTTTCGATCCTGGCTTTTCTGGGGTTGCTGCTGCTGTTGACCTGGCTCCTCTTCAGCCTGCTGGCTTTTAAAACGGCCGCCAACGATCTGTATGCACAAAAAGGTGAACACGCCCGCACGCTCCTCAAATCTTTTGTAACGTTGCTCCCCGATTCAATACCGACCTATCCGGAAGGGTTCATATCCCCAGATTCACAATCATCACGCTATATTGAAAAGCTTGCCGAAGAATCGGATTTCAGCCGTTTGACCCTGCTGGACAAAAACGGCAAAGTGATCTTCAGCGCCGGCCGGGAGGTGAGTGACCAACATTCTCCATTTCAGGGGTTGTCGAAAACGGCAGAGGGCAGCTATATGCAGCCAGGCGGTAACGGCCTGGTTCATGTTATCACCGTAACTCGTAACGGGGAAGCTGTCGGTAAAGCCGCACTGCTCCTTTCTCTGGCTCCTGAACAAGCCCGCCTCAATCGCACGCGGCAGATGCTGATGGCTTATTTTGTGCTTGATTTTATATTGTTGCTCGGATTGGGCTCTTTTGCCCTGGCGCGGATTATTGTCAATCCGATTAATCGTTTACTGACAGCAACGGAGAAAATTACTGGCGGACAGTACGGTCAGCGGCTGAATGTCTCAGGGAGTGCTGAACTTGCAAGGCTGGCGGCTGCTTTTAACGAGATGGCCGCCACGCTGCGGGCTAAGGATGAACAGGTTACAGAACAGATGACTGCCCTTAAGCAGGTGAACAGCGCCCTGGGTCTGGCCAGGGAAGAAACGGTTCGAACCGAAAAAATGGCTTCCATTGGTCTGCTGGCAGCCGGTATGGCGCATGAAATCGGTACGCCGCTTGCGTCTATTATGGGCTATGCAGAACTTTCCGCGGGTGAACAGCCGGATAATCCGGCCATTAAGGATTACGCCCGGCGTATAATTGAAGATTGTTCCCGAATTGACCGTATTGTACGGGGTCTGCTTGATTATGCCCGCCCGGGAGCGCCAGGCGTTGAGAGTGTTGACGTCCGCGGCGTCGTACTGGGAACGCTTGACCTGATGGCGGAGCAGGGCGTCTTCAAACAGCTGAATCTTGTTGTTGAAATCGATAACGAACTATCACCCGCCAGGTGCGACCGGCACCAGCTTCAGCAGGTGGTTATCAACCTGCTCCTCAATAGTCGTGATGCCACACCTGCCGGCGGGACAATAACGGTCAGAGCCGGACGGGAGGAGTCGCATATCCGTTTGGATGTCCTTGACAGTGGCTCCGGTATCTCTGATGACTCAATGAAACATATATTCGATCCGTTCTTTACCACCAAAGAGCCAGGCAAGGGAACCGGTCTGGGGTTGGCCATTTCGGCACGGATAATTGAGGGGTTTGGCGGACGCATTACGGCCAGCAGTAAAGTCGACCAAGGGAGCTGTTTCAGCGTATGGCTGCCGCTGGCGAGGGAAGGGGAAGAGGTGGAAGAGTGAGCATCGATCGGCATATTCTGATCATAGATGACGAAGAAAACATGCGCCATATGTTGTCGGTCATGCTGGGCCGTCAGGGGTATCGCGTTGACTTGGCTGCGGATGGTGAAGAAGGACTGAACCGTCTGGTGGATAACGTCTATGATTATATCCTCTGCGACATACGTATGCCGGTAATGGATGGTAAAACCTTTCTGCTGCGGGTGATAGAGGAACAAGTTACTGCGCCTGTTATCATGATGTCGGCATACGGTACAGTGGATGTTGCGGTAGAATGTATGAAACTGGGCGCATATGATTTTATCTCAAAGCCGTTCAAAAAAGATGAGATCGTTATGGTGCTTAAAAAAGCGGAAGAGCGGGAGAGGCTGAAAGAAGAAAACAGCCAGCTGAGGGAGGTTGCCGCCGGCCGGTTTTCCTATAGCGGTATCCTCAGCCGTAATTTGCGGATGCAGGAGATCTTCAGCCAGATTCGCAAGCTTGCCGACTTGAAGACAACCATACTTGTACTGGGTGAGTCCGGCACCGGTAAAGAGTTGGTAGCCCGTGCCCTGCAGCAGAGCGGTCGGCGCTGTCACAAACCTTTTGTGGCGGTAAATTGCGGCGCTATACCGGAGAACCTGCTTGAAAGTGAATTGTTCGGGCATATTCGTGGCGCTTTTACCGATGCGTCGAGCGACAAAGCCGGGCTTTTTGAACAGGCCGATGGCGGCACTTTGCTTCTCGATGAAATAGGCGAAATGCCGCCCGCTTTGCAAGTCAAGCTGCTGCGTGTACTGCAGGAAGGTGAAATCAGAAGGGTAGGGGACTCTGCTGCCAAAAAAGTTGATGTCAGGGTAATTTCTGCCACATCACGTGATCTATCCGCTGATATCGGGACCGGCCGCTTTCGGGAAGATCTCTATTTTCGGCTGAATGTGTTTTGTCTGCAGTTGCCGCCGCTGCGCGAACGTGTGGAAGATATCCCGTTACTGGCTGAGCACTTTCTGAAGCGCTACGGAAGTGGTGATGACGGTCAGGCATGGCGCATCGAACCGGACGCGATGCGCACTCTGATGGCGTACCACTGGCCCGGCAATGTCCGTGAGCTTGAAAATGTTATCGAACGCGCCTGCATCCTTTGCGAAGCGGGGCGCATTACCTCTGCCTGTTTTCCTCCGGCCATCCGTTTGCTTTATGATGGCCGTCCGGACGAATCAGTGTGCGATGAGAATTTGTCGATAAAAAAGGCTGAAGATGCCATCGAGCGGGAACTGATACGGAAGGCGCTTGTCAAAACCGGTGGTAATCGCACACAAGCTGCAAAAATACTTGAAATAAGTCATCGTTCATTACTTTACAAAATCAAGGAATATGGAATACTGTGACACAAAACCAACTTTGAAAGGAACACTCATGCTGAAAGAACTTTGTATTGCTGTCGCGACCATTATGATAATTGCTTCTTCATCTTATGCCATGGCCAAGGAGGGTTGCGGCGGCGAGTGCGCATCTTGCCACACCCTTTCCGTAAAAGATGCCGGTGAACTGCTTAAAAAAACCGGCATAAACGTCAAGTCCGTAAAACAGGCTCCATCAAAGGGACTTTTTGAGATTCTTGTGGAAAAAGACAATAAGCAGGGCATCATTTTCATCGATTACGGTAAAAAATATCTTCTGCAGGGGATGATAGTCAGCCTTGACACATTGCAGCCTGTGTCAGCCCATGAGCAGGACCTGCCACAATCTAAGCAACCTACGTCTCTCGACGTTTCAAAAATCCCGGTCGATAAAGCTGTCGTAATGGGTAATCCCAAGGGCGCCAAAAAACTCTACGTATTTACTGACCCCGATTGTCCCTACTGCCGAACAGGCCATGCCGAACTGAAAAAACTGGCAAAGATAGCCCCGAATGTTGCAATTCATATCATGCTCTTTCCGCTGCCGATGCATCCAGGTTCCTACGATAAATCAAGATCCATACTTGAAACAAAGAGTCTCGATCTGCTGGACAAGGCCTTTGAAGGCAAAGAAATTCCTAAACCTATCAAGGAAAGCAGTAAAAAAATGATTGATGAGATTGCTAAATTTGCCACTGCCAATGGTATTTCAGGAACGCCAACCATGGTGTTGCCGGACGGTACGATTCAAGTTGGCATGCGCGATGCGGAAACCATGAAAAGGATGCTGGAAGGGAAATGAAAAAATAATAATTGATATGGGGAGGTTTTTAAGGTAGTACATAAGCAGCTTTAAATTAAAGTAGTGTAAAGCTGATGGCCTTTGCAGGTAAAGCAGTCACTGAGGGTAGTCCCTTATGGCGCAAAAATGCAACAGCACTAAAATTGAAGGTTTCACCTTGGTTGAGCTTGTCATTGTGCTTGCTGTTCTCGCCTGTCTCAGCGCTATCGCAATCCCGGCTGTAGCGACCTACTACTGCAATTGCGCGTTGAAAATCACCATGTGTGACATCTGCCAGGTTGTCAAAGAAGCCAAGGCCATGGCGTTATCATCGGATCAGGACTATGCAGTAGCATTCAATACCGGCAACAGCTCCGTCGCATTGGTTTCAGATCGAGGAACGGATGGCACATGGAATACTCCTGACGATCTGGTGCTGAGTTCATTTAGCGTAGCCGGCAAAGGTGGCGGACTCCGTTTCGGTTATGGCTCGTGCGGTCCGGTGCCGGACTTGGCTGAGACTGATGACGGTGTTACCTTCCAGGTCAACAATTCGATGGTCTGTAATCAGGATATGACCAGCAACGCCGGTACCGTGTATCTGGTAAACAGCCAGGGGGCCGCCATGGCGCTTACGGCAAATTCATCCGCAGTGGGGTATGCACTGCGTCGCTGCACTGGTGGAGTGTGGGAGCTGTTTTAAACGGGAGTACGAATCCTCCTTAATCCGCCGAATCCGGTACAGTTACGGATTTGTCTGGGGCTGCGCCAGGTTGGGTACATGTGACACAAGCCATGGTAGTTGCGGAAATAAAGAAAGAGGTCAATAACATGGCGCTATCTAAATTAAAGAACGAAGGTTCATTTACATATGCAGACTATCTGACTTGGGATGACGGTCAGCGCTGGGAGCTTATTGACGGCGAGGCATTTTGTATGAGTCCGGGGCCGAATAGGATTCACCAAAAATGGCTTGGAGAGCTTTTTGTGCAGTTACATACCCATCTTGAGGGCAAACAATGCGAGGTATACCTTGCCCCGTTTGATGTTCGTCTGCCTGATTACGAAAATGCATCAGATGAGGAAGTCATTACCGTTGTACAACCGGATATTTTGGTTGTCTGTGACCGAAACAAGCTTGATGACCGTGGCGTTAAAGGTGCACCTGACCTTGTCGTTGAGATTATTTCTCCCAGCACCGCCAAGCGTGATATTACGACAAAATACGAACTTTATCAGCGTCACGGAGTAAAGGAATATTGGCTTATGTATCCCAATGACAGGACACTGCTTGTTTATCGGCTTTCTGATGATGGCATATATGTGTTGCCGGAGGTTTTTGGAGAGGGCGATACAGTGCCAGTACCGCTTCTCGGTGATCTGGTGATTGATATGGAGAAGGTTTTCAGGGATTGAGGCCGTCCTCGTGGTCTTTTTCTGAGCTCATCTGCTGGTATATTTGCTACGAATCTTCCGCACATCCTGCTTGGCCATGGTCAGTTCTATAAGTCTGTCATCACTCTCCTTGTTTAAATTACTTGCGTCTGTTAGTAGTGGTTTATTTTTATAGAACCCTTTTATATCCAATAGTTCAGTGGCTAGATCTACTTCGGATACATCTGGAGTTACAGGTTCTGATTTAGTCTGCAGTTTCTTTTTGGCGGCATAGGCAACGCTGCTAATGAGCACAGCAGCAACAGTAATGGTGAAAATAGTGGAAAATCGTTTCTTCATCTGGAATTACCTCGGAACTGAAATGTGTATTATAATAACGGGTCTGGTATGCAAACATTATTTTCTGGATTGGTCTTTTCATTACAATTAAGACGTGTAACTTTTGGAATGCCCTTTAGTTGCCTTGTTCCTCTATTCTGCCCCTAAAATATACCACCATTCGACAGGATGTCATAGTTGTTATGAGCACCTCTATGGCAAGAAAGTCCACAAGAAACGAGAGAAATCATGATAACCAAAACCCACCTGATCTATTTTTCGCCGACCAAAACAACTAAGAAAATTGTTGAACAGATTGCCGCAGGGCTCGGTTCCCTTGATAGTGAACATCACGATCTGACCCGGATGGATGCGGGGCTAGACATGCAGTTTGTTGATGGCCTTGCCATCATCGGTATTCCGGTCTACGCGGGGAGGGTACCGGAAATTTTTCTGAATCGGATACAAAACTTGTCAGCGGCCGGTATTCCAGCCGTTTTGGTTGCCCTCTACGGTAACCGTGAATTTGAGGATGCACTGGTTGAGTTACGGGATGTTGTTACCTCCAAGGGGTTTACGGTGATCGCTGCCGGCGCCTTTGTCGGAGAGCATTCTTACTCGACTGGCAAACAGCCCATTGCCGCAAACCGCCCCGATGTGGCAGATCTGCAAAATGCTAAGGAGTACGGGACGGCCATTGCCAAACAACTGAATGAGAACATTGGTGCCTTCCCGCCAGAGATTCCTGGTGGTGTGCCTTACAAAGAAAGAGCTCCGCTAGGTGGCATTGCCCCCGAGACCAATCGTGAACTGTGTACACTTTGTGCCACCTGCGCCAAAGTTTGTCCAGCTTTTGTCATCAGAGTTGATAGAGATGTCATAACAGAAGCAGATAACTGCATCATGTGCTGCGCCTGCGTCAAATACTGTCCCGAAAAGGCAAGAGAAATGAAACATCCGGTGGTTGAAGCCAGACGTGAGATGCTGGTCAAAAACTGCAGTAAACGTAAGGAACCGGAATATTTCTTGTGAGCGGAGTGGTATTGGTCGCCTTGCCATGAGTCCTTGCTGTTTTTCTGATAAAACAGATCATCATGCTGATTTCTCGTTTTGCCTGCAGATTAAAAATGGCTTACCGGGACAGCTCAAAAGTCTTACAAATACCATACGCATAATCGCTGCTGTGGCTATTTTACGTCAATATTTTTAACCCCTTCCGGTCGCCAACTGGGCGGTATCACGTGAGAACCTGCCTTCTCTTTCCCTGGCAACAAGCTCCCGAAGGTGACCGCCATTGAACCGAAGCGGTCGTTGATACTATCCATCGCCTGGGTGGCAAAGAGTTTCCTCCGCTCCTCCTCGAAGAGCGGCAACTGCTCTGCCTGGTGTTTGAGGTTACTCAGGCTGATTCCCAGGAGCCGAACAGGCTGTTCCAGTTCGACGGTATTGAGGATGCTCAGCGCCGTACGGTAGATATCATCGCTGAGATTGATGTACTGTTTCAAGGTTGTCTGCTTTCCCCATGATGAGAAAAAATCTGCATAGCGCACATACAGGTGGATCGTCTTGCCGCTGACGTTGTAGCGCCTGGCCCGACTGCCGACCATTTCAGATAGTTGCAGCAGGAAGCGCCGGATCTCCGCCGGATCATCAATGTCCCTCTCCAGAGTACTTGAATGTCCGACGCTCTTGACATCATCTTCTTTGCCGAACGGGACGACAGGTGTGGTGTCTTTCCCTTGCCCCATCTCCTTCAGCCGTCTGCCGACGATCCCAAACTTTCTGGTCAACCTGGCCTCATCGCAGCGCCCCAACTCCCCGCAGGTGTAGATCGACATCATATTGAGGTGCCGCTGCATCTTCTTGCCAATGCCGCAGAGTTCATTGATCGGCATCTGTTCAAGAATACTGGAAACGTTATCCGGTTCAATAATCGTTAACCCGTCAGGTTTGTGCATGTCGCTGGCCAACTTGGCAAGGAGTTTGTTGGGGGCAATACCGATAGAGCAGGTAATGTCGAAGAGGTGTTTGATACGGGATTTTATGAGATACGCAATGTTCTCGGCACTACCGAAGATGGAAAGTGAATGAGTGACGTCCAGCCAGCTCTCATCAATGCTGAATGCTTCAACATCCGGTGTATAATCCTGAAAGATCTCGTTTATTTTGGTAGACGTATAGGTGTACTTTCTGTTGTCACCGACAACGATAATTAACTCCGGACACGCTCTCTTGCCTTCCCAGATCGCCATGCCGGTCTTGACGCCTTTGGCCCTGGCCTCATAAGAGCTGGTTGTAATGACTGTTCTGCCATGGCCGCCTACTACTGCTATCGGTTTGCCACTTAGTTCCGGATTGGCAGCTTGCTCGACGGAAGCAAAAAACGCATTCATGTCAATATGCATGACAGTTCGGTGCAGCACGTCAATTTCCCTCTAAACCGCTTAACTCCCACGTCTGGTCGGCAGTGTTGTAGGTCAGCTCATACAGGCCACCTTCGCCCCGCACGGAGAAGTGCAGACGCCTGGCATTCCCTCGCTGATC
>JAFLLC010000050.1:28518-30176 GCA_019162745.1 Deltaproteobacteria bacterium
CAACCATAGCAACAACGATGTCCTGGTTGTCGGCTGACGGTTGAGGGCGGACAAGGATCAGATCTTTTTCGCATATACAGGCATTGATCATGGAGTCTCCCTTTACCCGCAGAAAGAACTTACCTCCGTGCAGGAAGGCGCGGTCAACTGAGATGTAACCGGTAATATCTTCCAGTGCGGGAGTAAGCGCACCAGCTTGTACAGTACCGGCAATGGGCAGTGACGCTGAATCAGTGGCCGGAGTTGTCAGAGCGATGCCTCTGGAGCTTGAGTCCCGCTTGATATAGCCCTTCTTCTCAAGTGCGTCCAGGTGCCGAGTGGCGGATACCGTCCCGGATACGCCAAGATGATTGCAGATCTCGCGTATGGTAGGCGGATAGCCAACATTATCGATATGTGATTGAATATAGTCCAAGACTTGCTTCTGGCGTGCCGTGAGTAGAGACATACGCTCCCCTAATAGTTGTCATGCGTAATACGTTGACATATGTCAACTATATTGAGGACGGGGCTGGATGTCAACAGCTTACTTTTTTGGGAGTATTTGCTGTTGAATTAACCGTTATCCAAGTTTATGCTGTTGTTTAGCGATTTGGCCGGGACGTATTTTCCTCCCCCCCCCTGACAGCTTGCATGCTGTAAATGGAAATATCGGAGCAATTTTTATGAATACTGCACTCAACGATAAAACAGACAAACTCCGCACAATCCTGACCGACATGGGTGGCTGTGTGATTGGCTTTTCAGGCGGTGTCGATTCGACGCTGCTGTTTGCTGTGGCGACTGAGGTTTTGGGAGAACGGGCGGTGGCGGTCACGGCTACTTCAAAGACCTATCCGGAGCGGGAATTGAACGAAGCGCGCGAGCTGGCGGAACTGGTCAGCGGCCGGCATTTGGTGATCGTTTCGGAGGAGCTGGACCTCCCCGGATTTCGCGACAATCCCCGCAACCGCTGCTATTACTGCAAGAAGGAGCTGTTCAGTAAGCTGAGGGCGATTGCCGAACGGGAAGGCATTCGATACGTGCTGGATGGCACCAACATCGACGATGCGGGGGATCACCGTCCGGGGCGGAGAGCGGCGGAAGAGCTGCAGGTACGCAGCCCGCTGGAGGAGGCCGGATTCACCAAACAGGATATCCGCGATCTTTCCAGAGACATGGGGCTGCCGACATGGGATAAGCCGGCCCTTGCCTGCCTTTCCAGCCGTTTCCCCTACGGCACAGCCATTACCCCCGAGCGGGTCGATCAGGTCGGTTTGGCCGAAGAATCGCTGCGGGGTCTCGGATTCCGGACGCTACGGGTGCGCTATCACGGGAGTGTGGCCAGAATTGAACTGGGTGAAGGTGAGTTTGAGCGTGCGGCTGGAACCGAACGTGACAAAGTTGTCCAATTGGTGAAAGCGGCCGGTTTTACCTATGTTGCGCTTGATCTGCAGGGGTATCGAACCGGGGCCATGAACGAAGAAACGCTGTAATTGCATCTGGCCTGAAAAGGAAGAACGGTTGCCTGCATTTTTCATCGTACTTGACTTCTTACTGTCAGAAGCGTAAAAATTTCTCTTCGATGTATCGTTACTTGAATGGGCACATAGCTTAGCTGGTAGAGCAGCCGACTCTTAATCGGCAGGTCGACGGTTCGATCCCGTCTGTGCCCACCA
>JAFLLC010000099.1 GCA_019162745.1 Deltaproteobacteria bacterium
TTCTCAGTGTTAAAAACGAAGTCGCGTGTCAACTCTTGCATTGTCCAAAGTTGAAACGCGACACCTTTGTTATGTCTATTTTGTTCAGTAGCCAGGGGGTACGCGCACGCGGCGCCAATTATTGCCGGGACCTGTTGAAAGCCCACCACCGGGACCAGTAGAAAGTCCCCCGCCAGGGCCTGTTGAAAGTCCTCCACCAGGTCCAGTAGAACCTGCAGGAAACCGACGGCGAGAAACCAGACGGCACAGATCCTGGTGCGGGCACACTAACATGACGTTTGTTTTAATCGAATTTGGTATTTGACCCTTATCTGCTTGAATATCTTGTGATCCCGTATTGTCGTCTTCAGAATGGTCTGCTCCCCCTAAAGGATCAGTTTCAAAATCTTTGGTCTCTTCCTGTGATTGTTGTTCATGCTGGTTCGAATAGCTTGAAAAGTTCGGTGCGCCATATTCTCCAAAGAAATCTGAGAGTTTTTCATAAGCTCCGTTGATCTCTTTTATTTTTCTATTGCTTTCTGTTTAAGCCTTGGATCGTTTTCAAAACGATCAGGATGCCAGAATCCTTGTAAGCCTGTTTAATTTGCTGCCAAGAAGCACCAGGTGCGACTCCAAGCGTATCATAACATTGCCGCAATTTATCCATACATTCCCCCGTTAAACACTTTCTAAATTCCGATTCAATGACTGAAACTTATTTTTTTGTCGTTCAACGTGCAGGGAGATCATCGGGGAGCTTTTCTTTTCCCTCTACAGAAGTTGGATAGGAAGATTTCTTCCCTCGTTGGGTGCTTGCCAATTCTTGCGCCAGCCGGAAACCACTTCGTATTGCCAGAAATTGGTTTTGTTTTGATGACGCCTCCCTCTCGGATTAAATCAAGTTCTCCGAACTCAATCGTCTTTCCGTCTATGATGTCCCACACCATAACGCGCGCAGAGTTTCCGCTAACCTTCCCCCGAAGCAATAAGAAGTCAAAAATCGGAACGTTCCGACAAATTTCACCTGTGGATATTTCACCACTGATTACACCATTCTTTGCTGTAAGTGAGATTTTTAGGTCCGTGTTCTCCGAAAGCTTCATGTCTTCCATATTGACGATGCCCTCGGGAAAGGTAGACCAGTCTCCCTCCCAATGTTCATCTTCCTTCACCCAGCTCAGATATTGATCGAAGGTGGCTAAAACTTCCGCTGGCACCTTACGCACATTCTGCAGAATTGTTGGTCCATTCAGCACAAGGGTGAAAGCAACAGTTGCAACTGTGGAGACTACTAACGCTGTACCGACCATCCGGGTAAAAGTGTATCCCTCTCTCAGCAGCCGTGCGCCGACTAACACCCCAAGCAGCATCGACAACTCTCGCACCGGGGCAACATAGCTCAGCGGAGCCATCTTCATTGCGTACAACACCGATATATAGGCAAGCGGAGAGAGAACCCCCACGGTAATAATGTACCGGCGGTTCTGTGACCATGCACATTCAGCAGGTGCGGTGAGCGGAGCGCGGCGGGTGCAAGCAGGGCGCTGCGAAGGGCAAGGCCAAGGATATAATAGATTACTGGCGGCATCCCCAGCACTTTTACGGCATAGCCATCAATAACCGTATACCCTAGGTATTGATAATATACCTGCTACTTGCGATTTAATACCGAAAGCAGCATGGCGATTCGATCGCACAAAAGAGTACGTGAATTTCGTCACCAGATCGCAAATGAAGTTGCCGAAGTCCTACAATAAAAAACAACCTACGGACACTACTGCAAAAAAAGCCGGAGTTTTTCGAAACGAAAAAAGGAATATTGGGATGTACGCGCAGGTGCGCGATGAGGGGTACAATTATGCCTACCGAGGAAAAGGCCCTCTCTGCTTTTAAAGCTCTGTCTATGTATGAGGCGGAAGTGAAGGAGCAGCAGATAAGTAAACCAGATGACCATTCTGTTATCCAAATAATTGAAGAGCAAAAAACACCTGAACCTGCTTCTTTTGAATAAGCCACCGCCGCTTTCGGAGTAAGCAAGCAGTAAATAGCCGACGTCAAGAGGATTGAGAACAACAAAAACTACTGGAGGTTACCTAAGAGGTTACTTGAATTAAATCGACAAACAAAAGGGCTACAGCTCGTCGCTGTATGGCATTCTTTATGAGACCATTGAACTGTAACCTGCGTCACTGTCTCTATGAATCGTGAGAAAAAAATTTCAAACTGTGTATTGTTATAAATCAGCATGTTACACGTGAAAGCCATTAGTAATGAGAGATGCACCTTATTCCCTATCTCATATCACATAGGTGGCCCCACCAGAGGGACACCGGAACCTGTATTCTCTATAAAGTCATAAGATCCGTATAGTCCTACTTAATTGTAATCAGGTTATCACTCATAAGATAACTTTCATCATCACTGTACTGGCCGTCTATCTTGCAGGCTATTCCAAGCTTATAGCCAAAACCTTTGCTAACTTCGAGTCTTTAGTCTTAAGTGATTGTTTTATTTCATTAGTATGGAAATAATGCTTGAGGTCGGTAGGTATATCTGTTCTGTAGTAATAGGTGTCTTTACGAACAAATACATGCTGTCTAAACAACAATAGCCCTTGCTTAAGAGGTCTCATAAAAGGTCTCACTTAAGGCAGGGGCTATATTTAAAGTAACAATATCAGTTACTTATAGTCGTGGCGGAGAGGTAGGGATTCGAACCCTAGGTACGTTGCCGTACACCTGATTTCGAGTCAGGTAAAGTATGCCGTATAACCCGTTTAAAATCACTCATATTGATATCTGTAATACCTCAAAAAACCTTGACATACAAGCATTTATATTATATTTTGGACTCATGTTGTTTCAGTTGGATTCAGTTAAGCACAACTATTTACTACGGCATAACTACGGCACACAACTTCATGCCGTAATAAATCTGGGGGCGTTATGAAAATAACAACATTCACCGATACCTTTATTAAAAAACTGAAGCCAAGTGACAAAAAGTATGTTCGTGGTGAAGGTAATGGTTTTACGGTTCGTGTAATGCCTTCAGGTGTCAAAACATGGCTGTATGTCTACAGCTTCGATGATAAGCGTCATGAAATGAATCTTGGAAGCTACCCCGATGTAACTTTAGAAACTGCAAGAGGTCGGTTTGATGATGCCAGAAAGAAAGTTAAGAATGGAATTGATCCTATAGCAGAAAAGGAACAAGCAGAAATTGAACGTAAAAAAACACCAATTATTTCTGATTTTGTAACCGAATACATTGAGAACTATGCCAAGATACACAACAAGGGATGGAAAGAGATCGAAAGAGCACTTAAAGCAAATATTGTATCGAAGTGGGGTAAAAGAAAAATCACTGACATTAAAAAGCGTGACCTTGTGCTATTGCTTGATGAAATTGTAAATCATGCCCCTATCATGGCGAACCGTACTCTTGCGTATACACGTAAGCTGTTTTCCTTTGCTGTAAATCGTGGTGTGCTGGAGATACATCCTTTCTTGAGGATGGATGCACCAGCACCAGCTAAAGTTAGAAAACGAAATCTTACGTTTGCAGAGATAAAGGCACTTTGGACAAATCTTGATGCATCAAAAATGAGTAGTAATATAAAGAGAGTATTGAAGTTGATACTTGTTACTGGTCAACGCCCTGGGGAAGTTATAGGAATGCACACTTCTGAAATTGATGGTAGGTGGTGGACAATTCCAGAAGAACGATCCAAAAACAAACAGGCACATCGTGTGTATCTGACAGACCTTGCTATTGAGTTGATTGGAGATAAAGAAGGATATGTTTTTGAGTCACCAGTAAATGTTGGTAAGTCACTTGAAGTTCGTACACTGACACATGCTATCAAAGAAAATTTGCCACATACAGCAGAAAGTAAGGTGGTTGACTATCTGAAGATACCACATTTTGTTCCACATGATTTGAGAAGAACATTTACATCCCGAATGGCGGAAATGGGAACTTTTGAAGATACAATTGACCGTGTACAAAATCACATTGCTATTGTTAAAGCTGGTGTTAGAAAGAATTATAACCATTATCCATATGACAATGAAAAACAACAAGCACTTGAATCTTGGGAACAAAAACTAAATTCCATTATTAGCTGAAACGTAGCAAATACATAGTAAATCACCAAATAAACTATCTTCACCAGTATTGGGATTTTTATACTTATAGACAATATGCCTGTCATTGTATGTACATATTTTATAGCAACTATCTAATAAAGCATCAGTTTTTGTGTCTCTGATATGTTTTATCATTTTTAAAAAAGTGTTGTTTGTGATTTTGTCCAAGAATGCAAGAACGCTAACGGAAGGAATCAGCCTAGTAAGATAAGGGTGTGGTCGCTTCCCTTTGTACCTCCCTTCTAACCATTTCCAATACACATCACGTTCTGCTAAACCCTCCCCTTCAGCTTTATCTGCACGTCCAATCCAATATTCATTGTTGTACCTTGCCACGTTAGTAAAAAATTCATAGGAAACCAAGACAGATACAGGCGTTGTGTATTTATAAATAGCTATGTGTTCTGTCTGCGACTCCTCGACAACAGAACTAAAATGTTTTTTTGCTTCAGATAGTAATATTTTTTTCATGGAATTCCAAATGTTAGTCAACATTTTAATGCTGAATAGCTACAAAGCCATTATACACAAGCTGTTTGGCAAAACACCTCCTAAACAGGGTCTGAATATAAATATTTTCATATTCACCCAACTTGTAACAGGAGGTAACACCCATTATGGCTACATCAATCAATGGAATTAATCAGAACAGCAACAGGATGATACGAAACAAAGAATTAGTCAACATCACAGGATTATCAAGAGTCACATTATGGCGGCTTGAACGTGCTGGTGATTTTCCATCCCGAAAACGATTATCAGTTGGAGCAGTGGGCTGGAATCTCTTGGAAGTGGAACAATGGATGAGTGACAGGCAAAATGTAGTAACACAAATCAATAACTAACTAAAACATATATTTAACAGGGAGATACGCCAATGCAATATGTAGATTTTCACCAATTCTGTTTTACGGTTAAAAAGAATCTTTCACCCAAAGAGCTGTCAGCAATTACAGAGAAATATTTTGGTTACCCGATTGAGTCATTCCAAATTATCAATACATACAGGTACGCCTACAGGTCACATTATAGTCTTGGAAATTTAGTAAACATATATGTCAATGGTGCTGGAGATAATAACGGTACTACCTATTTTGAAATTCATGGATGTGGCTGTGACACATTAAATATTAATTATAAAAGTGTGATAGCTGATTGTTTTGAAAATGATTACAAAATAGTGTGTGTTCATCTTTATATGGATGATACAGGCAATATTCTTCCAATGGATAGATTGTTTTCAGAGTTCAAAAAGAACCATACCAACAGGATAATATCTATCTTTAAATCAGTGCCAAAGCTGATTGATACACATTCGAGAACATTGGAATTCGGCACTGGTAAATCTAATACGCAGGTTACAATCTATGAAAAAGGATTATTTGAAAAAACTGATTTTAACTGGAATCGTATCGAACTTAAATTAACAAACTACCAAGATATAAAAATCATCCTACAAGATTACATCAATGGCATAGAATTAGGAGCTTTAACAGCGGGTATTCTTAAAAGAGTTCTTGATTTTAAGGTTGATGGTCACCAGTTAAAAAGTAGAAGAGCAACAGAAAAATTCTGGACTGATTTTCTTGGTGATGTCGAAAAGAGATCATTCGGAAGAGTGCCAAAACCAAAACCTGATGCAACAAAACAGTTTCAGAATTTACGAAAACAATTAAAGAAAAATATGATTGGTATGGATATTGAGAATTTCAAAACGCTTGTTGCTGACATAAATAGCAGTATATCTGATAACTACCACATTGAACCTTTACAGTTGGTTACAAAATCCAGCTTATAATATGGGTGTAATACTTACACATATTTAATTAAATATTATAATAAAAAAATCAGAATATAAACAAGCATATCATTCATGAAAAACAAGAATCTATGGTGAAAAGTATTATAACAATTAAATACATTTTAACTTAAATATATCAGACCATAGTGATGCTAATACCCAAGTAATATATAGTAAAAATTATTAATAATATAAACAAAAAGGAAAAGGGAATAATACAATGAATTTTAATACTGCACTTGAAAAACTAAAAGAAAGATTGCCTGAAGATATTACAGATCGTGACAAAGAAAAGAAACTACACGTTAATAATATCACCAGAATACAAAAAGAATTATCATCCAAAAAAGAAGCGGAAAGAATAAGAAATGTTCGTAAAATTAGTGATATAAAAAATAAAAATGAATTACAAAAACAACTGAAAAACAGACAAAAAATAAATAATATTAATTCTGATAATCAATAATTCAGTTAATTATTCTGTATCAGTAGTTATCCCGCTTTATCGAAACATAAATAATAGAAACCATTCAAGGAGAAACGCAGATGACAAAAACTGAATTTGTATCAACAATTGCTGTGAGTGCTGGCATACCTAAAAAGGATGCAGAGAATTTTCTAAAGATTTTTATGGCTACGGTTCAAGATGTACTTTCAAAAGGTGATATGATTCGGCTTGTTGGTTTTGGATCATTCAGCACCAGTAAGAGAGCGGCAAGAAAAGGAACTAACCCGCAGACAGGGAAGAAGATTGATATTCCCGCTTCTACTGTTCCAAAGTTTAAAGCTGGTAAGGGACTGAAAACAGCAGTCAATGGTTAGTATGTAACGAAATAATGTGTGAACGGGGGTCTTGGACGTTTCAAGACCCTTTTTTTATTGTTAATATAGAACCCTCTAATTTAGCTTTAAATCGGGAATGCCGTGATACGCTGGTGCTACTATGTGCTGACACCAGCTTGTCGCTTGTAGGGCATCACAGAGAGCATGGATCATATTTCCACAGGGCGAATCATCGTCTTGTGATTTTTATTCTTTCACCGCAATAAATTTAATAATACCTTTATTAGGTACTGAAAGAGAAAGTAAAATAACCGAAATCAACAGTATTTGAACCTCCAGTCAAGATAATCTCTGTTTATAAAATCAGGTAAAATTATTTGTTTCGGCAATTTACCATAGTTATTATCAGCAGAAGCAAGTTCAGAAAAAATCAACTCACCATTCGGTAACAACCGCAGATGTCCAGCATCAAATAGCTGATGTACATCAGAGCGGAGGCAAAGTCCGTTTTCAACCCTATCAGAGCCTTTATCTTTGACAGGTATGATGTGTGATGCCTCAAGTACATTATCAATGTTTACACCAGTTAAAAGGCAAGTAGAATTAAATGCATTCAATATGTTCTTTCTGAATACACTCTGGTAAGGTCTTTCAAGAACCTCTCTTGTTACTTTTTTCCTTTCAACGTTTGCTGGAATATGTGTTTCCCTAATAGTATTGACAACCTTATCCAATGCAAGCTGATGTGTTTTCAATTTGTGTAGTTCAACAATTTCATCAATAGAAATACTGGATAGATAAAACCTTGCAGAGTCATTACGTCTATCTGTTTGAACCATATTGCAGAAACCGTAGTTTGAAAGAAACAAGAGGAACTCTCTAGCTATCCTCTTATCATTGGAACTAGGGGCACAATCCTGCCAAGTTGATAAGTCAAGCTGGTTTTTTCTATAGAGGACTAGGGCATCCGCATAATTATCAAGTAATGCCTTTGCACCAGCAAGAGGGATTACAATTTTAACAAGCTCATAAGGTGTAATGTAAGATTCACTTATGCCGTATCGTTGAGACATTTTAGCTAAGATATCAATTATAAGTTCAAGAGGTTTTATCTTCAGTCCTGCGGCATCCCATTCACTTGTATCTTCAACAATTCTTCGGTTTGGTAGTTCCAGCGTTTTAACAGCGGTTATGGCAAATTCAACTTGAGTGATTTTGCCTTCAGCAAGTAAACGACCAAAGGGACTCACAATAATCTTTCCATGAGCTTCTTCCAAAAGACCAAGTGCCTTCCAGTATTGCCCAGAGTTCCTTACAAGATTCCGATCTGCTGTTCTGACTAAATCAACCTGTGTCTTTGTTTCTGTTTGCACCACTGAAAGTGCATCTAAAATTTCATTTGAACTTGGTGCAAAATTGTTGAAGCGATTAAATACACGAAGGACTCCAAGAAAAATCGGAGGTTCATTTAAAGATTCTGTTGGTTGAAACGTTGCCCATCTCCATTTGTATGAAGGAAAAGGTTTAACAGGTGGGTTGATAATTGGCATTATGCGTTATTCCTTTGGGAAGATAGAAGCTATCGCATGTGCAAGTAAAGGTGGTACAGCATTTCCAATTTGCCGATAAACAGAAGAATTGTTACCTTCAAACACAAAATCAACGGGAAAGGATTGAGTTGTAGCTAGTTCTCTTGCTGACATCCGTCTATGATTATTAGGATGATGCAATACAACAACACCCCCCTTTTCATCACCTCTTGCCGTTACTGTAGGAGCAGGTTTGTTGGGGTCTACAGCCCTATTGCCAAGATATCCATTGAACTTCAGTTTAAACTTTGAATAGATATGGTTATGCAAATTGTGTGATTCCTCTGGTTCGGGTATGTGACTCAAAGCATTTCCAATTGATACCCATCTATCACTATGAGTAGGTAGCGGATGCTCTAAAGTAGTGTGCAAATCTTGCCTAACTCCCAATATGATGACACGCTCACGTCTTTGGGGAACACCATAATCAGCGGCATTTAGGACTTTGTGATTGACATTATATCCCGCACTGGTGAAGTCCTCAATAATCATATCAAATACTCTACCCTTCTCAAGACTCATTATCCCTTTGACGTTTTCAGCTACAAAATATTTAGGTTGCTTATCCTTCAAGACACGAAGAAATTCCAGATACAATTGGTTTCTTTCATCATGCCCGCCTCGTTTAGTGTTAGCTACTGAAAACCCCTGACAAGGGAAACCACCTATCAAAATATCGTGGTTAGGAATATCGCTTGATGGGATTTCAGTTATATCTTTAAAAACTATATGGTTGCCAACATTTCTCCTATAAGTTTTGACTGCATCTTCAAATAAGTCATTAGCCCATATTATTTCATGACCAGCCCTAATAAAACCAAGGTCTAACCCACCGACTCCAGAAAACAATGATACCACTTTCATATATAAGCCAACTCTAATTCTTTTAGTTTACTTCCAAGGTTTTTACCAAACAAAACTGGAACTGCATTACCAACTTGGCGATAAGATGAACCCATTGAACCAACAAACTCAAAGTCTAACGGGAATGTTTGTATCAATGCACTTTCCCTTACACTCATTCTTCTGTGGTTGTTGGGGTGCTGAATTGCACAAACACCACCTTTACCATTACCTCTTGCAAGAATAGTAGGTGATGGTTTATTGGGGTCTGTCCTGCGATGACCAGTAAAATTTCTGTTTGTAACTTTATATTTTGAATATACATGGTTTACAAACTGTGGAGCATCCTCATCTGGTTCAGGTATATTTTGTAATGCTTTCCCTATGCTAACCCAACTGGTTTTGTCATGTGTAGGTTCTGGAAAAATGAAGTCTTGTTGCGTGGGTAAATCATTTCTAGTTCCAGCGATGATTACCCTTAAGCGTGATTGGGGAACACCAAAATCAGCAGTGTTAAATAATTTGTAACTTACTCTGTAACCAGCTTCTGTAAAATCATGGACTATTTTCTTTATTGCATTGCCATTATCAAGACTCAATATCCCCCGCACATTCTCTGCAATAAAATAAAGAGGCTTTTTCCCATCAATTACCCTGTGAAATTGTCGGTACAATATATTTCTCTCATCATCTGAAGTACGAAGCATGTTTGCCATTGAGAACCCTTGGCATGGAAACCCCCCAACCACAACATCACAATCGGGGATATCGCTAATCTCCACTTCAGAAATACTCTTGCACACAATGTGTTGACCAATATTTTTCCTGTAGGTTTCACAAGAATCCTTGTCTATATCATTAGCCCAGACAACTTTATGTCCAGATTTAATCAATCCTAAATCAAGACCACCAGCCCCAGAAAATAGTGATACGATTTTCATAAACAATCCCTTTGTTAGCATAAAGCTTTTAATTCAGTAGGTTAAGAATTCTGAAGATGATAGTGCAAAAAATGCTTATCTGAGTATAGTAGCAGAAAAGAGGTGCACTTCGCAAAGAATGATACGCAATTACACATTCCACCAGTGAAACAAAATAAAGTATTTAAAGAGATATTTGAACAGGCAGAAAATTTTAAAAATTATAGTGGGGAGTGAAACCGATTCAAAGGATAAAGGCAGAAACAAAACGCCTAATATGGTGGTATGATACCGCACCAACCAGCACTATAAAGCTGTGCTGGTTGACGCTGTTTCGGTGGTAGTCTGGCGTATTGTTTCCCAAATGCGAAAAACGTCATACATCATGCGATTAAACTGCATCATGTATGACAGAAGCAAAGCCATTAGTTATGTGTGTCCAGAAACACACATTTAATCCTGCCAGTTTGTCAGACCAGATAGCGTATAAAGCCACGCTACAGGTCAACAAAGCGTTGTATGGTGTCCAGCATCGTAGAATTGATTATAAACGCCCAAAAGCGTTTAATCAGTCCTGTCAGTGGGTAGGAAGAATCAAAAGTGGTGGTGGGTGTAGAAAATATTTTTGATTGCGTGTTGTTGTAAAAAATATGCGGATAGAAAATTCTATTACGGCATTTACTACGGCATGGACGAATTTAAAGACAAAAAGGTTACAGCGTAAATGCCGTAACCTTTTGTTTTTGTTGGCGGAGAGGTAGGGATTCGAACCCTAGGTACGTTGCCGTACACCTGATTTCGAGTCAGGCACCATCGACCACTCGGACACCTCTCCGCGGAAACTGATTGTATAACCTATTTTGCTCACTAATTCAAGATCGGTTTTTTTGCGACAAATTTATGGTAGCCCTTATCAAGCTGCCGCTCGATTCTCCCAGAAGTCTTCCCAACGGTTACTCAACTGGCTGCATCTTAGAGCGATAATATTATTAGCGCCGCTGACACTCCAGTGCATAGATGACACAAACTTCAGCTGTTCTGTCTAAGCCCTTAAAACAGTTGCACGCCAGAGTCAGGTGATAACTGCACGCAGGCCGTCAACCACTGCTGCCCAGTCACTATCGGCAACGGTCCTCAGATCGAGAAGATAATCCCCCCGGGCAATTCTCCCGATCACCGGCACCGGTTGATGGCGTAAACCCTCTTCAAGCTCCCGGGCAGAGCGGTCGGAGGAACGGACGGCCAGGAGCCATGTGGGGAGTTCGGCCAGCGGCAGGGCACCGCCACCCACTTGGGAAACACCAGAAATAAGCTCAACTACAACCGTTGCCGGTAGCTGCCGTCGCAGATGACGAACAGCTCGCTGCCCCTTTATTTTCAGCTCAGCCTCTGTCAGTCGCAGTAAGCGCAAGGTCGGGATCTTGGCCCAGGCCTGCCGCTCATCGCGGTAGAGTCGGAGCGTCCCTTCAAGGGCTGCCAGAGTCAATTTGTCAACCCGCAGAGCCCGCAGCAGCTGATGCTTTTTCAGGGGATTAACGGCGACTGCACGACCGGCGATGATCCCAGCCTGGGGGCCTCCCAGCAGCTTGTCACCACTGAAGGTAACAAGATCGGCGCCCGCAGCCAGATAGTCCTGCACACGGGGTTCGTTCATGCCCGTCACCCCCTGCCAGTCTATGAGGTTGCCGCTGCCGATATCCACCACAACCGGAACCCCGAACTCTTTTCCCAGCGCAGCCAGTTCTGCGACAGTTACCTCGGCCGTGAAACCGATGACCGCGAAGTTACTGCAATGCACCTTGAGCAGCATGGCGGTCTGATCAGTTATGGCGTCCCTGTAATCACGCGGATGGGTCCGGTTGGTAGTCCCCACTTCCCGCAGTAGCGCTCCTCCCTGCTTCATAACGTCAGGAATCCGGAAGGCGCCGCCGATCTCCACCAGTTCGCCACGCGAAACAACTACCTCGCGTCCGGCAGCCATAGCCGAGAGGACCAGAAGCACTGCCGCCGCATTATTGTTCACCACCAGGGCCGCTTCGGCGCCAGTAAGCTGGCAGATCAACTGTTCCACATGGGCGTAGCGGGTACCGCGCTCACCGGTTTCCAGATCATATTCAAGGGTTGAATAGCCAAACGCAATGTCGGCTAGTTGGTCTCGCAGACAGGGCGCCAGTGATGAGCGTCCCAGATTGGTATGAATCACCACACCGGTCCCATTTACTACCCGGCGCAGACTTAAAGCTTCAGCGGCTGCCAGACACCGTTCGATGCCGGCACTGATAGCGGCCGGATTAAGGTCTGCCGCATCTAGTCGGCCGGCAATGGCGGCTGCCCGCAAAGATTCCAGCACCTGTCTCACCGCTGCCAGAACTACCGGTCTTGGGTAATCAGTCAACAACTGCTGACAGTCCGGTTCGGCCAGTATTTTATCGACTTTGGGAATACTTTGTATCAGATCCATCCGCTGCTCCTTGGTAAAAGTGCCTGGACAATATCATACAATGCATTTGTTTGTGGAGTACTTTAGCCTCTTTTTGTGACTTTCTGGCAGAATTGGTGGTTAAAACTGTTTAAAAAAAGGGCATCGCCTTCTGTAGCCGAGTAAGATGGTTTTTTTACGAGAAGCTATCAAGTCAGTAAGGGGTCTACGTATAAAGCAATAATCAATCATCCACTCAAGATTAGGGAGCTGTGGAATTTTTATGTTATTTCATTAGCCAAGCTCAGGTTCTTTTAGCTCACTCTGCAGACGCTCGCGCTGTAACAACTGCGGGAAAATATATATCCAGAGAGCGACAACGGTATTTTTGCTCAGTATTCAGAATTGAATATCAATTGATCCGTTGCCAGGTCCTTCTCTCAACAACCATGTAAGTCACTAATCGATCTTGTTAATTGAGATTACGGTCGTCCCTTTGTTAAAAAACCCTGTTTTTCTAACAGCTTTCAGCAGAATAACCTCTACTGAAGCCTGGTCAAAGGCGTAATCGGCAAGATAGCCGGGCGACAGGCGAGTATGCCATTTTTCCTTGAGTACCGCACCGGTCCATTCGAATGCGAACAGGGCGTGTTTGTCGAAAGCCCGGATATTTCCGAGACCGAGAGTACCTTCGTTGCGGGGGACGATAAGCGTTCCGTCTTTCAGCTGCATAATTCTCTGTTCAAGAAACATCCATCGGTCGAGATCCCTGGTGGAGCGTGCATGGGTACGTGGTTCGTTATTAAAAAAACTTTCCGATCCGCCATATTTTTCACTGCTCTTCCAAACTTCACTACCCTCAGGTGAGTATATGACGAGGTAGCCGTCCTCATTCAGCACGACAATGTAGTTCTTGCCCGGTGCTCCGCTCAGACGGTTAAAGTTGAAGATGTTTGCCGACCGGGGCAGCTTGAGAGGATTTATCGCTGTGAAACGGGCATCAGATTTCGTTAGTTCTTTAACATCACCGTAGTAGTTGCCCCCGTTTTCGATCTCTTGGGCGTATATTGTACGGGAGCTGACATCATTGCCGATACCACGGAAGAACCATGGCAGTTTTTGTGCGATCATCGCAAATGCCGTCCCGTTGAATTGATACACGCGCGAACTGGCGGTTTCTCTGTCAATGATGGTTACGTACAGTTCCGCCGAACCGTCTTTGTCAAGATCGGCCGTGTCAATAGCGAGAATCTTTCCGGAAGCAGGAATGGTGATTTCGGCAACAAGTTTCAGCTCTCTCCCCTTCAGGTACGCCCGGATGGTTTGTTCGCCGGCTACAAACAGTTCCCGCTCACCTGAAGAATAGGTGCGCCCCATCGCAATACTGCTGAACATCCCATCCAGCGGGGGGCTTGACCAGCTGTCTGGCGAGCCATTTGCCGAGGGGTCGGCTCTTAATACATATTTCTCCTCTACGGCTACCTGTGAAGCGGCAGGTGAGAGTGAGGGTGCTGTCGGTGGTGACGGGACTGCTATCTTAGCCAGTTCAGCATCAATCTTCCGCGCCAGTCGCCCGAGTGCCGGAATGACTTCTTCCTGACCTTCTCCCTGTTCAAAAACTTTGATCAGACTGTCCTTGCTCTTGATGAGAACGTCCATGCTGAACATCTTTGCGAATTGGGCATAACTGCCGATAACGAGAATTTCGGCCTGATCCGGTTTTTCTACAAGCTGGACCAGGGCGGGACTGAGGCGTGACGTAAGAATTCCCTGAAGCGTTTGCTTGAGATTGTCATTGTTGGAAACGCCGCTGACGCTGAATTCAGATACATGGATTTTGAACGGTCCTGCGTTCGCACGTACAGGTGATGTAGTGAACAGGATCAGCGCAGCCAGAAAAGTAATAATCAGTTTCATACTCGTATCCTCTTTATCCGATTTGGTATGGTGGAGTTATTCTCACGAGGTTAAGCGATACCAGGGCTGACCGCCTTTTTTTTCATCAGTTCAGCATCAGAGGCTCGCAGGTAGACCGGCAGCAATTGTCCAGGTTCCAGCAATTCACCGCGCCGTGAGGCTCGTAACGCCAGCAGGATTCCGTTGGAGGAATGGGGGGTATGGAGCGGGAAGGGGGCAAAGATCGCCTGGGCACCCAGTCGCTCGGAAATTTGATCTGCATAGCGGACTGCGCCGTCACCGAGGAAGATAACCGGCTTTCCGGTCAGCCCGGCAATCTGATCAAGCAGCGCGGCGGGTGGTAGAGCGCAATCGTTGATGCAAGGGGAGGGGAGCGGGGATGTACAGTCATAGAGTGCGGCATACAGTTCACCCTTGCGGGCATCAAGCATCGGGCAGACCAGGGTTGAAGAGAGAGAAAAATTCATGGCCAGCATGGCGAGGGAGGAAAATCCGGCGCATGGTTTACCGACCGCCAGTGCCAGTCCCTGAATCGTCGCGACGCCGCCACGCACACCGGTAAATGAACCGGGACCAACCGTCGAAGCGAAGAGGTCGATATCTGTAATAGCCAGCCCTGCCGTTGCCAGGAGCCGTTCTATTTCGGGTACGAGACGGGCGGAAAGCGTGCGGTTGGTGTTAAGCAGCGATTCGGCAACGGTCTGTTCGTTAACGGCGACGGCAATACTGGCGAGGGATGTGGAAGTATCTATGGCGAGGATGTTCATGAATCGATCGCTCCGGAACGCTTTATGGTTGGTTAATCGAGTCGTTGCCGGTAGGCGTTCAAAAAGCGTGCATCCTCGGCATACGTTACCGGATAGATGAACGGCACCGGTTGATGGCTCATGTCGCTGCCGACGTTGCGGAAGGTAAACAGACATGAGTTAGAAAGTGATTTATTGCTGTCAGAACGGCTGAAACGTTCTATGTCGCTCTGTACGGCAATGGTGGTTTTACCCGTGTAGACAACCCTGGCCGTGAATTTCAGCTGGTCGCCCAACAGTACAGGTTGGTTGAAGTTGATGCGGTTTACCTGGCACGGAACAGCCCTGTCCGGAGCGACCATTTCTGCAGCCAGTGCCGCCAATTCATATGCCTTCCTGATCAGGTAGCCGCCAAAAACGGTTCTAGGTACATTTTCCTGTTCGGGATACGCCTTGCAGGTGGATTCGAGCATCAGTCGGCCGGCATGCACCCCGCGAAAGTTGTCAAGTTCCTGTTCTTTGTGCAGCTTTTTGAGGAACAGATATTCATCGTGCGACGGCATTTCTTCCGCTTTTGCAATGCTGTCCCGATACGCCTGGCGCCGCTGTTCCGCTTTCTGGTAGCGTTTTTTATCTACCTCTTCCTGGTACTGCAGCGGAGGTAGAACGAGACTTTTAGCCTCACCACAGTCAGTTGAACGTGCCACCATGGTAAAGTAGCAGGTAGCCAGATGGCTGGGGCCTTCTCCCAGGCGCTCAATCCGGATGCCGACCTCCATTGAAGATTTGCCCACATGATTGATCTGGGCTGAGAAGACAAGATCATGTTTGGTATCGGCGGGGTTTCTCAATACGATGTTGTCAATAGCGGCGGTGACAACTCTCGCGCCGGGGTAAAATCTGTGGACATAGGCCAGGGCGGTATTCTCGGCCACTTTGTCAAGCGTCTCCAGTATTTTGCCGAAGCGGATATTACCGACAATATCGCTATCCCTGGCAAGGAAGCGACGTGCAAGAATCGGGTCTGTTGAAAACGGCAGGACGAAAAGGTAGCGTGTATCATGTGGGGTTATGATGCTCTGTTCCGATTCGGATGACATTTTGAACTCCTTCCGCGTTTACAGATTTACCCCTGACGGGTGACAAAATACCTGATGATATCATTGTAGAAGGCGAGAACCATCAAGCCTAACAGCAGTACCATTCCGAATTGCTGGGCATATTCACGAATTTTTTGGGGAACCGGGCGGCGGAAGATCAGCTCCATGATATAGAAAAGCAGGTGTCCGCCGTCAAGTACCGGCACAGGCAACAGGTTCAGTACCCCGAGATTTATCGAAATCAGTGCTATAAAAGCCAGAAAGCTGGCACCGCCTGATTCGGCCATTTTCCCTGCCATATCAGCGATCATGATCGGCCCCCCGACGCTGTCCATCGGTACAATACGTTGCGCCATCTTGACCAGCGACATGAAGGTAAGCTCAATTACTTTCAAGGTTTGTTCAGTTCCCTTTACCACTGCCTGCAAAGGGCCATAATATTCGGTAGTTAACTCACCGGCTGAGGCTACGCCAACGGCATAACCATTAATTTTTTCACCAAACATATTTTTTGAAACGCGTGGTTCAGGAGTAATCGTAAAAGATAATTCACGGGTATCACGCTTTACAGATAAAATAAGCGGCTGCCCATTGCTGGCCGTTACGCCTTCGGCAATTTGATCCCAGCGACTGATCGGCTTGTTATTAATAGCGGTGATGACGTCACCTTTTTGAATTCCGGCTTTGGCAGCAGGCTTGTCCTTGAGAGCCTCGCCAATTTTAGTTGTAACGGTAGGAACACCAACCATGCAGAGTATTATGAAAATAACCCAGGCAAAGAGCAAATTGAACACCGGGCCGGCTATGACAATGCCAATGCGGGCCAGTACAGGCTTGTGTGCGAATGACCTGGTTTTCTCTTCAGCGGTTAATTCCCGGAGCGTTTCCAGAGGGAGTTCTTCTGCGGGTACATTATTAACCCCATCAGTCGTATGAACTTCTCCACCCTCAATATATCCCCCCTCGCCAAACATTTTGACGTATCCGCCGAGAGGGAAGGCGGAAAGCAGATACTCGGTTTCCCCCCATTTTTTCCCAATTAATTTTGGGCCAAATCCCAGGGAAAATTTTTCTACTCGTACACCAAAAAATTTGGCAATGAGAAAGTGACCCAGTTCGTGGACAAAAATGAGCGGCCCGAGGGCTAAAATAAAATAGAAAATTTTTCCCAGTATAATCATATCAGTGTACCATCTCCTTGCAAATCTCTCTGGCCGACTCTCTGCCCCAGAGGTCGGCTTTCAATACTTCTTCAATAGAGTGCAGATTGTGTGCTGAGTGGGCATTCATAGTGCGCTCGATGGTCTCGGCAATCCGGGTGAAGCCAATGCGCCCCTCCAGGAACTCTGCGACAGCAATTTCGTTGGCGGCATTCATAACGGCCGGCATACTTTCCCCGGAAATGATAGCGCGATAAGCGAGTTTCAGACAGCGGAACTTTTCATGGTCAGGGTTAAAAAAAGTCAGTCCGGAAATTGATGTTAAATCAAGCGGTTTGACGCCGGTTGTAATCCGGTCCGGATAGGCCAGAGCATAGGCGATTGGGGCTTTCATGTCCGGGGTGCCGAGTTGGGCAATGACGCAGCCGTCGATATACTCAACCATGGAATGAACTATGCTCTGAGGGTGAATATGGACCTGAATTCTATCCACAGGTGTGTTGAACAGCCAGCGGGCCTCGATCACCTCCAGTCCCTTGTTCATCATCGTGGCGGAATCTATGGTGATTTTTTTTCCCATGTTCCAGTTGGGGTGGTTGAGGGCATCTTGTACCGTGACTTTTGATAACTGAGCCGCCGGAGTATTTAAAAACGGTCCACCTGATGCAGTCAGGATAATTTTGCCTATATCCTTGCAGCGGTGCCCCTCAATGGATTGAAAGATGGCGCTATGTTCGCTGTCTACAGGAAAAAGCCTGACTCCGAACTCCGCAACCAGGTTCATGAAGAGGTGCCCGGCCGTGACCAGGGTTTCCTTGTTGGCGAGGGCAATGTCCTTGCCGGCACGGATGGCAGCGGCTGTCGGGACAAGACCGGCTGCGCCTACAATTGCGGCCACCACCATCTCTGTTTCATCAGCTGTTGCGGCGGCGATCAACCCTTCTATTCCCCCAAGAACTGTTACGTCAAGGCCGCTGCAGAGTTCTTTCAGGCGGGGAATATCAGCCGTAGAGGCAACGACCGCAATCCTGGGCCTGAATTGCCTGATCTGTCGCACAAACAGCTCCAGATTGTTTCCGGCAGTCATAGCCACAACGCTGAAACGGTCGGGATGGGTGCTGACAATTTCGAGCGTACTGACGCCGATCGAGCCTGTTGAGCCGAGTATGGTGAGATTTTTCATTGATCAGCCTCTGAAAAAGAAGAGAACGTAATAGTACGTGATCGGGGCGGCGAACAGAATGCTGTCCATACGGTCAAGGAGACCACCATGCCCCGGAATGATCGAGCCTGAATCCTTTACGCCGAAGCTTCGTTTCAGCATCGATTCGAACAGATCACCCGCTTGACCAACAATACCGATGACAAGGGCGGTGGCAGCGGCATCAATGAATGTTAATTCCGGGAAGAACGTGAATTTTGCCAGCATGGTGCCGCAGAGGCTTCCGATCAGGCCGCCGACAGCCCCCTCAATACTTTTTTTGGGGCTTACCAGCGGATAGAGTCGGTGTTTGCCAAATGCGCTGCCGGAGTAATATGCGGCCGAGTCATTGGTCATGACGATCAGCATAATGACTAGCAGCCACTGTATGCCGAAGTGGGTCTGGCGCAGCTGAACAAGGTGCATCAGCAGGAAGGGGATGTAAAGGAACGCCAGGAGTGCATAGGCTACTTCGCGGGCGGCGGTGTCGATAGTGCGGATACGGAACAGGAACAGCAATGAAAAACCGATAAAAAACAAGCCGATACCGGAGAGAATCAGCTTGTCATTGCCTGCAAGGGGGACAAAAACCAGTGCTGATCCAGCCATGGCCGCCAGCCATAATTCCAGCCTTCGTGCCGGCAGAGCCATGCGGTAGAATTCGGCAATACTGATGGCTGTAAAAAGGGACAGCAGGCAGGTAAAGAGGAGCGGACCACCCTTCAGGATGATCAGTATGACGATTGGCAACAGGATGAGCGCTGAGATCAGTCTTTTGATATGTCGCCCCTTTTGGTTATCTGGTCTCCCGTCATCCCGAACCGCCGCTCACGCGACTGGAAGGCAGCCAATGCTTTGTGAAGTTCATCGATGGTGAAATCGGGCCAGTTTGTGTCAGTGAAATAAAGCTCGGTATAGGCAAGCTGCCAGAGAAGAAAGTTGCTGATACGCATCTCGCCGCTGGTGCGGATCAGGAAATCGGGGTCGGGGAGGCCTCCGGTGTCCAGATAGCTGTCGAACAGATCGGTAGTAATATCGCCCGCAGACAATTTTCCGGCTACGGCATCCTCAGCAAGTCGGGCGGCGGCTCGGCATAACTCCTGCCGACCACCATAAGATAGAGCAAGAGTCAATACCATTCCGGTGTTAGCAGATGTCTTCAGGATAGCTGCATCCAGCGTTTCGTTAACATCGTTCGGCAGATCGGTGCGATTGCCGATGACGTTGTAGCGGATATTCTTGCGCATCATGCGCGCAGTCTCCAGGCGGATATACTTTTTGAGCAGCGTCATCAGCGCCCGTACTTCCAGCGCCGGGCGCGACCAGTTTTCCGAAGAGAACACAAAGAGAGTCAGGTATTTTATCCCGAGCAGGGACGCCTGTTCAACCACCATTTTAACGGTTTCTGCACCACGCTGATGCCCGACAATGCGCCTGAGCATGCGCTGCTTTGCCCAGCGGCCGTTGCCATCCATGATAACCGCCAGATGTACCGGAAGTTTTTGCGGGTCAAGCTGATTCATCAGACTTCCAAGACCTCTTTTTCTTTATGTGCAACAGCCTCATCCATCCTCTGCTCAAAGCTCTTGGTAATATCTTGGACATCTTTTTCGTATTTTTTTAACTCATCCTCGGTAATGGCTTTATCTTTTTCCAGCTTTTTCAACCTGTCGATCGCGTCGCGGCGGATGTTCCTGATCGCAATTTTGTCTTCTTCCGCTCTCTTTTTGAGCCCCTTTACGATCTCCTTGCGGCGCTCTTCGGTCAGAGGAGGGAGATTCAGGCGGATTGATTTGCCATCGTTTGAAGGGGTCAGGCCGATGTTGGCGTTCATAATCGCCTTCTCGATAACCGGGATTATCTTGGCTTCCCATGGAGTAATGGTAATCGTGCGCGCTTCAGGAACAGCCAGTGTCGCAACCTGACTCAGCGGGGAGGTGTTACCGTAATATTCGACTGTTACGGAATCCAGCATGCCGGTAGTGGCCCGTCCGGTACGAATCTTCTGGAATTCATTTTTAAGAACTCCCAGAGTTTTTTCCATATGGATTTTCATGTCATCAAGTACGTTCTTTGGCATGGTTTATTCTCCTTCCACGATGGTGCCGATCTCTTCACCGCAGATAACTTTTTTGATATTACCTTCAGTCGTCAGGTCAAAAACAATGATCGGCAGATTGTTGTCCATGCAGAGCGATATAGCAGTGGCATCCATAACCTGCAATCCTTTTTTGAGAACTTCAATATACGACAGCTTCGACAATTTAATTGCTTCGGGATCTTTTTTGGGATCTGCTGTGTAGACACCGTCCACCTTGGTCCCCTTGAGAATAACCTGGGCGTTGATTTCCATAGCCCGCAGGCTGGCGGCCGTGTCGGTAGTGAAGTAGGGATTTCCGGTTCCGGCGCCGAAGATAACAACTCGCCCCTTTTCGAGGTGCCGCATGGCGCGCCGCCGGATGTACGGTTCGGCTACCTCCTGCATGGCGATGGCTGACTGGACTCGGGTTGAGACACCCTGTTTCTCGAGGGCATCCTGTAAAGCCAGTGAGTTAATGACGGTGGCCAGCATCCCCATGTGATCGGCGCTCGTGCGATCCATCCCTTTGGATGATGCTGCCAGGCCGCGAAAAATGTTGCCGCCACCTATGACAAGCGCTAATTGTACACCGGAGTCGACAACTTCCTTGATCTCACGGGCAATGGTGTCAAGTACCAGCGGGTCAATACCGTAACCCTGATCACCGGCCAGCGATTCACCAGAAAGTTTTAAAAGTACCCGGGTGTAGGATTTTCTGCCCATGTCATGCCTCCGGAATATAATGTGTATCGTGAAAACAAAAAAAGCCGACCATTTCAGGCCGGCTTCGATGAAAGAATTAGAGGCCGGCCGCTGCCGCCACCTCGGCGGCAAAGTCGCACTCTTTTTTCTCCAACCCCTCGCCAAGCACATACTTCGTGAAGCGGGTTATGGTGATTGTCGTGCCGAGCGCCTTGCCTGTTTCAGCGGCATATTGCTGTATAGTCTTGTCAGTATCTTTGACATACTGCTGTTCCAGCAGGCAGATGTCAGCATAGAACTTGTTGACCTGACCGGTAATAATTTTGTCGATGATGTTTTCCGGTTTTCCGGATTCACGGGCTTTGGCACGGTAGATGTCTTTTTCACGTTCAAGAACATCGGCATCAACTTCACTCCGCTGAACATAGAG
This sequence comes from Deltaproteobacteria bacterium, assembly GCA_019162745.1. Taxonomy (GTDB): domain Bacteria; phylum Desulfobacterota; class Desulfuromonadia; order Geobacterales; family Pseudopelobacteraceae; genus JACRCG01. Next base: position 21,822 of record JAFLLC010000099.1, read on the forward strand.
AGGTGAAGCGGCTGCAGCATGCATCGCCACATCCTTGACAAAAGCGGCAAATGCCGGGTCTTTAGCGGCAGCAGCGCTGTCGCAGGTTGCTTCTACCATAACACCGATTTTGCCGCCGGCATGAATATAGGCGCCGATTGCGCCGGCTCCCGGAACAACATAGCTGCTGAAACGGCGAATCTGCATGTTTTCGCCGATGACGGAAATAGCTTCATTAAGCAGAGTCTGGATGGTTTTACTGTTGTCACCGCAATACGGTTGGGCGAAAAGTTCTTCAACCGATGCAGGATTTGCCTGCAGGATATGGTTTGCTATATCTTTTACGAAACCCTGAAACTTCTCGTTTTTGGCGACAAAATCGGTCTCGCTGTTAATCTCAAGCAAAACGCCTTTATCTCCGTCGGCGGAGAGTGCAGCGGCAACCATACCTTCTGTCGCAGCGCGCCCGGCTTTTTTGGAAGCGGCCGCAAGCCCTTTGGTCCGCAGGAAGTCAACTGCCTGGTCAAAATTACCGTCAGTCTGTTCAAGCGCCTTTTTGCAGTCGAGCATGCCGGCACCGGTTGATTTTCTCAATTCAGATATCTGTGCAGCTGTTACAGCCATTACTATCCTCCTATCCTGATACAACAGGAATTGTCTAAAGTGTGATTTATTGGCCAGCTACTTCTGCAGAGACTTCTTCAGGTGCATATTCTTCGGCAACTTCATTGTCTTTCTGCAGTGCGGCATTGCGTGCCTGGATGCCTTCAATGACAGCATCGGCCATCTTTGAGGAGAGCAGCCGAATGGCGCGGATGGCATCGTCATTGCCAGGGATGACATGATCGATCGGGTCGGGGTCACAGTTTGTGTCCACAACAGCAACAACAGGAATGCCGAGCTTGTTGGCTTCCTGAACAGCGATCTCCTCATTTTTTGGATCGATAACAAAAATAACGCCCGGGAGCTTGTTCATTGTTTTAATCCCGCCGAGAGTCTTTTGAAGCTTTTCACGGTCGCGAGTAAACTGCAGCGCTTCCTTTTTTGTGTACGCGTCAATAGTGCCGTCTTCGAACATGGCATCAATCTTTTTCAGGCGGTCGATGCTCTGTTTAACGGTGGCGAAGTTGGTCAGCATGCCGCCAAGCCAGCGCTGATTGACGTAATGCATGCCGCAACGGGCAGCTTCTTCGGCAACTGAATCCTGAGCCTGCTTCTTGGTGCCGACAAACAGAACAGTGCTGCCGTCCTGAGCGGATTCCTTGACGAAGTTATAGGCGGATTTAAAGTAGCGGACGGTTTTCTGCAGATCGATGATGTAGATTCCGTTACGGGCTCCGAAAATGTAGGGTTTCATCTTCGGGTTCCAGCGCTTGGTCTGGTGACCGAAATGGACGCCGGCTTCGAGCAGTTCCTTCATGCTGATACTTGACATAATGTTTCTCCTTTGGTTTTTCCTCCGCCCCGCCGAATCCCCGTTATCTGATAAAGTAGGGACACCGTCGGATCTACGAGGCGTGTGAAATGAATAGCGGGATTTTATAGCATGGTGGTTGGGTTAAAATCAAGGGAAATACGAAGATTACCAGAGGAGTGCGGCGACGGGGCAGGCTTCAACACAACGTCCGCAGGCGTTACAGCTGCCAGGATGCATAATAACGACAGTTTTGTGAAACCGGACGGTTACCATCGCAAATAATTTTTCCGGGCAGGCAGCCACGCAGCGCCCGCAACCGCTGCAGAGCGTTGCGTTTACCTTTGGTGCAATCTGCTCACACTCTACAGTCCTAACTCCATCTGTTTCCATGTGGACTCACGTTTTGACTGGAGGCGGTTAAAGGGGTAATAACGGGGGCATTTCGCAACGACGGCGTTTGCCAACTGCTTGCAGGTGCGGCGGCAGGATGTGCAAAGTTTGTTTGTGGATGATTTATGTGTGGTTTTTTTCTGAGCCATAGCGATTTGTCTTGTAGGTGCGCGGTCTCTGACCCGCCCTGTTGCAATATTATCGGTGACTGCGTCAACAGTGCCTTCGATTGTTACAGGGGCGGGTTTGAAACCCGCCCCTGCTGAATTATTCAACAAACCTGACCCAGCCGAACTGGTCATTCAACTTTCCGGTCTGGATTCCGGTCAGAGTGTCATACATCCGTTGAGTGATTTCTCCGACTTTCCCGCCGGTCAGTTGCAGGCTCTCATCCTTGTAGCAGAGTTTTCCGACCGGGGTGATGACCGCTGCAGTGCCGCTGCCGAACGCTTCGGTAACTTTGCCGGAGCGGATGTCGGCCATCAGGTCATTCACGTCGATCTTCCGCTCTTCCACGGTATAGCCAAGGGTGGGTGCCAGCTTCAGTACCGAATCACGGGTTACACCCGATAAAATAGATCCGTCCAGCGGGGCGGTAACAATATGAGTGCCGTAGGCAAAAAACATATTCATCGCGCCGACTTCTTCAATATAGCGCCGTTCCCGGCCGTCGAGCCAGAGTACCTGGTCATACCCCTTCTCCTTGGCCTCAAGCCCGGCCTTAAGCGAGCTTGCATAGTTGCCGCCGGTTTTGGCTTCGCCGGTTCCCCCCGGTACGGCCCTTACATAATGATCCTCTACCATGATGTTTATCGGATTGAATCCGGCCGCATAATAGGCGCCTACCGGTGAGAGGATGACGAAGAAATAATAGTGATTCGAAGGATGAACCCCCAGAATCGGTTCCACGGCAATCATTGCCGGGCGGATATAGAGCGACGTGCCGTCTGCCGTCGGGATCCAGTCCCGCTCCAGCGAGACCAGTTTTTTGATACCGTCAAGAAACAGCTCTTCCGGTATTGCCGGCATGCAGATGCGATCACCGGACTGGTTGAAGCGGCGGGCGTTCATTTCCGGACGAAACATGGCGACACGACCGTCAGCCCATTTATAAGCCTTGAGCCCCTCAAAAATTTCCTGGGCATAATGAAACACCGTACAGGCCGGGTCCAGCACGAAGGGAGCGTACGGCTCGATCCGGGCATCACACCACCCCTGGTCGGCCTTCCACTCTACGACCAGCATCCGGTCGGTGAAGTGTTTGCCAAAGCCGAGCTGAGATTGGTCGGAAATCTTTGCTTTCATCTTTTCGACCGGTAAAGGAACAATTTTAATATCCATGATTTACCTCATTTATCTGAATGAACGAAATCGGAAATTATCATATATGGTTGATTGCGGCAAGATGAAAAAGGCTTGTGTAGCGGGTTAGGGTAGGTGTTTGCTGTAGTGGAAAAGTTTGGAGTATTTATGCAATCTCAAGTTTGAAGTTTCAGAGATAACGGTTATGAGGCTGACCAGCCTTATAGCCGGTCTTGCCGCTAGTTGGCATAACTTCAATTAACTCCCCTGCTATTGTGTTTTACGCTAATAAACGAGGTCCAGCTTGTAATTCATTCACTATTGCATAGTTTGCCGAACAAATTGCCCGAAATTCTTCAGAAATACGGATGTCAGATGTTGTTTGGTTCCAAAATTGGCCGGCACTTTCAAGTGCAGAGGACCATTCGTTGGGGGCGCCAGAAACAACCGCGGGAACCGTGAGAGGACGGGATGGGACAGCGCCATCTAATGGTCTATATACCATTGGAAGCACATCATAGGCTGGAGCAAGCGTGTAAAGCTTGCTGCCATCAAGCATAATCAAAGAGACATTGCCAAAGTGCTGATCATTGTTGCCAATCAGGCTGCCAAAAACCGAAAGCCACCTGAGAGAACCGGCATCCTGAGTTGACAACCTTCCATCGCTTGCCATTCTATTTGCGGCATTAACCCAGTTGTCCTGAAAGCCGTAAAATTCATTATCAATTGCTCGCAATGAAATAATAGGCAGGCGCCCCATTAATCCGGTTCTGTCGAAACGAACTACCTCCAGAAACACCCGACCTCCTGCTTCGATTATGGTGCTTCGAGCCGCGCTAATACCGGAGTTATTCACAACCTCCAGAGCATGATGCTCGCAGATAAGGAGATCAGCCCATCGCCTTCCTTCGTCTGTGCTGACAGGCGGAGAAAATTTAACCAGTACATTCCGAACCGCTCCTGAGCGCTCGATAATGGCGGTAAATTTTGGCTGCTCTCCACCCGCAGATGATCCTACCGGTTGGCCGTCTATGGCCTCTTGGGCAAACCTCGGATAGGTATCGGCAATTGATTGTTCCCGAATCGGCGCGGGTAACTCACGAGCCATGCGAAAGTATCTCTCAATAGATTCCTGGCCAATGACCAGATTCCCCATGGTATCCTCGCCTCTACGTGCTAATGCGGACAACACGTGATCTTCATTCCAGTCAAGACCGCGAGGAGGAAGGGCTAATTCCACGTGTAATTGACGAACGAAAGCGCGGCCGACAAAGCCTTCCGGGTGGAGGTCGGCAATGAACCATGGGAGGCTTCGGAATAGTTGCTCACGAGCATTCAGGGGGGACCAGAGAAAATGATCCTGCGCAACAGCGTATAATGTTCCGGTCTGGTGGGCATTGCCTTCGGTGTCAATTTTGAAAAGGGGGAATTCTCCGCCAAGACCCCGCACGTCACGTATTCTCGTGTAGCGACGTGCCCGTGCGCTCCCGATAGCGATTATCCTGTCGCCCAGTTGCGCAAGTAGGCGAGAAACCGTCGGTTGACTGAGGCGAAAGCGTTGCTGAATTTCCGGTGAGGAATATACACCTGTGCCCAGGTATGATAGTAACCGGTCTGGATTATCGAGGTTGCTGACCCGCATGACGGAGGCCCTTTCCGAATAGATACTGAATAGATAAAATACAATAAAAAAATAGTATTTTCAACTAATTATTGTCTATACGGTAAGGATATATGAATAATAGTAAGAATTGATATTGAGGGGGTTATGCTGTTTTGGTTTTGTCACCGGGTAGGCATGCAATGCGATGGCATAGTAAAACCATATCGTGTGATTGATAGTGATAGCCAGCCAGAGAAACGGTTGACGTTTACTTACAATACCGTCATAAAAGGTAACATAATGAAAAGGCACGGCATTCAAATTGGCAAAGTTATCCGTTTCCCTGGGCATCGGCGTATGTCTGGCGTCGGCACCTATATAGTTGCCAGTGCGGGTCGCCACAAGGTTACTCTCTTCTCTCCTGAAACCGGCTCTTTCAGTGTCACTCGGCGTGAGTTTTTGAAACGGGGATATAAGAAGCCTAACATGTTGATAAACGAATTCTTGTTGGCAATTATTGTGACAAGAGTGTTATAAAGGAAAGTGAGATTTTTATGAAAGGAGACCATAATGGCTTATATCAAACCAGTTATAAATACGTCTTGCAAACAAGCACAATCGAAGCGATTAGACAGTCAATCCAAAGCCTCCAAGATTACCTTGAATCGGGCAATCACACAGACTCGCTTCATTCTCGAACATACAGGGAACGACAAAATCGCAAAGCTATCGAGTGGGCAACACAAAACGGCAAGCAGATAATCGCGGAAACTGATTTCCTGGAACGATGGCAGCGTGGTGGTAATATCCGTGGCGGCGAAAATCTGGTCTATTTCGATCTGGACGCTGATGATTTGGCCTGGGCCATCAAGATGAACGAACTAACCTACCACCAAGGCAACATGGCGGCCTTCGCTGATCGCCTTGTCAAATCTTCTGAGTATTTTCCTGATACAACCCTTGAAGTAATCGGTATGGTCACAACACGGAGCGGGGTTAAACCGCTCTTGCGGCAGCTGTTCGTTGTTACCAACCCAGAGACTCTGGCTTTCCCAGTGCATATTCGAACTGAGCTCGAAGATCGGGGTTTCACACTTCTCGACCCGGATAACGAAATTTGGTTATCTCCTGACCGTTCATACTATTTCTCTGATCCGGGGCAAAATAATGTTCTTGTTGACGAAAACGGAGAATTGGCCTTTATCGATGTCATTTTCCGAAAGGTAACGCCAGATCAGTTCCGGAACGATTATCCAGGGCTTGCCAGACTGGTGTCTGGCATAGAAACTCAAGGTTAGTTTCAGAAATCGAAACTGGCCATAAATATGCCTACCAATATCCTCAACCTCCCCGCCTAGCGGCTCCTCGGTTTTTCCGGTTGTCTGCGCCACAGCGGCATATTTGTTTCTTGCCTTTTTCGCCTTTTTCCGCTTTTACTTATTTCTCCACCAGCTTTCTTCTCCGGCACATTTGAGGAATCCTCGCCGCTACTGCTCCGTTTTTTTTCGGCGTTCAGGGGACTGTCGCTCCCTTAGGAGCTGTAAAATAATTACATGACTATTTGTGCACTATGTGATAGTTGT
>JAFLLC010000020.1 GCA_019162745.1 Deltaproteobacteria bacterium
AGAAACCCACTCCTAAAATCGATGCTGTTTCGATTTAGGTGGCGGGTAGTTCATAACCATTATTCCCAGTCGCAAGGCAACCAGAGATTATTTGGCAGGAGGAAATCGAAATGAAAAAAAATGATGAATATGAACAATACATTTTAGATGCCTTTGAAAAAGGCGACCTGATCTCGACAAAACCATCCAAGCAAGAAAAAGAAAAGTATAAGTCCGCTGCACAAGCGACCTTCCTGAAAGATCGTCGTGTGAACATTCGCCTTTCCTCCCCGGATTTAATGGATATCCAGGCACGAGCGCTTGAGGATGGAGTCCCATATCAAACTCTTATTGCCAGCGTTCTCCATAAATATGTCAGTGGGAGACTGTTCGAAGCGCCTTCGCGTCTAACAACGCGCTCAACCGGACGCGCAAAAAAGCTCCGCGCCGGTTAGCGCTTGAGCCGTTCCCCAGACCCACCTGCCAAAAGTATTACTGGGTGCTGTTTGTTGGCTTTATAACAAACTTACAGCCAGTTAGTAGTTTCATCAGGTGTACCTAAGCGAAACAGGGTGGGGGCTGACAGCAAATCAAATTTATGGGATATTTATGAAATACATGAGGGACAACACAATGAGTCATGAGACTGATAAGCAATGATTCTGCTATCTCTCCTCGGCATATCTATTCTGGTGGCGCTGCTCCTGGCCTTTATCGGCGATTGGCGCTATGCGCCGGAGGTCAATATCGGCGGCTCACTGCTGACCTTTTTTGTCTCGCTGGTACTGGCTCTGCAGGTCTACCGCGAGGGGGGAAGCATTGCCGGCTCAGACTACTTTTTTGTTGATTACCTGAACATCTCGCTGGTCGTCCTGACCACTTTCGTCTCCACCACGACAGCTATATTCAGCCGCCGTTACATGCGGGTCGAACGGGAACATGGGCGGGTAGGCCACTGGCGGATGCGTTTTTATCACGCCATGTTTCAGCTTTTTATCTTTGCCATGCTGATCGCCCTGGTGACCAATAATTTCGGGGTGCTCTGGATCTCTATGGAGCTGGCGACGCTGGCTACCGTCCTTTTGGTCTCCCTCTACCGGACTCCTACCTCGATCGAGGCGGCCTGGAAGTATTTCATCCTCTGCGGAGTAGGGATTGCCCAGGCGCTGTTCGGTACGGTGCTGCTTTATTTTGCCGCTGAACGGGTCGTGGGGGCGGGGGGCAATGCCCTGCTCTGGACCAATCTGAGCAAGGTAAGTTCACAGCTGGACCCGACCGTCATGCGGCTCTCCTTTGTCTTTCTGATGGTAGGTTACGGCACCAAGGCCGGTCTGGTGCCGCTCCATAACTGGCTTCCCGATGCCCACAGCGAGGGGCCGACACCGGTTTCGGCCGTGCTTTCCGGGCTACTCTTGAATATCGCCCTCTACGCCCTCATCCGCTGCAAGGCTCTGGTGGATGGCTCCCTCGGCAGCGGCTTTGCGGGGAACATCATGATGGGTTTCGGCCTCCTTTCCCTGCTGACAGCGGCCTTTTCGATGCTGCGTCAGAAGGACGTCAAGCGCCTCTTTGCCTACTCCTCCATCGAGCATATGGGTATTGCCACCTTTGCCTTTGGTCTCGGGGGGCCGATCGCCACTTTTGGCGGGGTACTGCATATGATCGTCCATAGTCTGGCCAAATCGGCCACCTTCTTCAGTGTTGGTCACGCCGCCCAGATGCACGGCACGCAGGAGATGTCCCAGATTCGCGGCCTGATCAGGGGGAATCCGGCGGTTGGCTGGGGGCTGTTTCTGGGGGTGATGGCACTGGCCGGTATGCCCCCCTTCGGGATATTTACCTCTGAATTCCTGATCCTGACCGCCACGATGAAGGACGCGCCGCTGTTGACGCCGCTGCTGCTGCTGGGGCTGGCGGTGGCTTTTGCCGCCCTGTTCCGCAAGGTTCAGCCGATGGTGACGGGGCTGATTCCCGCCGGACAAAAACAGCTGACAGCCGCAAATATACCGGTTTTCCTCCATCTGGTGCTGGTACTGCTGTTGGGGATCTACCTCCCCGGATTCCTGGCAAACTGGTTCCATCTGGCGGTGGAGATATTGAAATGAGCGCTACCGTGAATTCCCTCCGCGATATAATATTGTCTCACTTCGGCAGTTCCGCTGTTCTCTGCAGCGGTACATATCCCCCCTGCATCCCGCAGATACTGGTGCCGCGGGAACAGTTTGAGGATGTTGGCTGGTTGATGAAGGATGCCGGAGCCCGGCTGGCGGCTGAATGGGGCGTTGATGAAACTCTGCTGGGTCGGCAGTTTGCTGTGCTGGCCTGTTTTGCGCGGGAGGGTGAATATATCCTGCTGCGCTGCAATATCCCGCTGGAAGATCCTACCTTCCCCAGTCTGTCCAAAAAACATACACCCGCTTTCCGCTTTGAGCGCCAGATCATGAGCCTGATGGGGCTCACCCCGACCGGGCATAGCCACTCCGATCTGCGCCCATGGATCAAGCATGAGGATTGGCCGGCGGATGCCTGGCCGCTCAGAAAGTCCTTTGACGCCGCACAGCGAATGCCGCGCGTGGCAGGTGAATACAGGTGGGTGCGTGCTGAAGGGGAAGGGGTCTATGAAATCCCGGTCGGCCCGGTGCATGCGGGGATTATCGAGCCGGGGCATTTCCGTTTCCAGGCGATGGGGGAGGATATTCTTAATCTGGAGGAGCGGCTGGGATACACGCACAAGGGGATCGAAAAGCGTTTTGAACAGTTGTCCTGGGTGGAGGGGGCGAGGCTGGCCGGAAGGGTTTCAGGAGATTCCACCGTTGCCCATGCGTTAACCTACTGCCGGGCGCTTGAAACGCTGTCCGGTACAAATATAGCGCCCCGTGCCGCCTGGTTGCGGGCGATCATGCTGGAGAGAGAGCGGATTGCCAACCATCTGGGGGATATCGGCGCCATCGCCAATGACGTCGGTTTCGCCTTCTTTCAATTTCAATTCATGCGCTTGAAGGAGCATCTCTTGCGGGGAAACCAGCAGTTATTCGGCCATCGTTACCTGATGGACCGGGTCGTGCCGGGTGGAATCTCCGCTGATCTACAGGCTGACGGTGCCGCCGCTATTGAGCTTGAACTGGCGAATCTGCAGACGGAGTTTGAGCACCTTGTAACTATTTATGATCTGAACGCCTCATTGGATGATCGTCTGCGCAGCACCGGATTGCTGACAGCAGAAACCGCCCGCGAACTCGGCACGGTCGGCTATGTAGCACGGGCCAGCGGACAAGGTCTGGACTGCCGCATTCAGGCGCCTTTCAGCCCCTACGATCAGATTCAGCCCCGGATGGTCGTGCTCAATTCGTGCGACGTCCATGCCCGTGCCTGGGTGCGGATCGAGGAGATACGCGACTCAATCCGCCTGCTCCGCGGGTTGCTGGCGACACTGCCGCACGGTGAAATACTGATACCGCTGGCGGATGTCCCTCCTGACAGCAGCAGTCTGGCCGCCGTTGAAGGGTGGCGCGGGGAAATTGTTTACTGGCTGCAGTCCGGTCTCCAGGGGGAGATCAACCGCTGTGCAATCCGCGACCCCTCCAGTGTCAACTGGCTGGCGCTGGAGCAGGCGGTCCATAATAATATCGTCCCGGATTTTCCTGTCTGCAACAAGAGTTTTAACCAGTCGTATTCGGGGAATGATTTGTAAGGGAGTTTGACCAATGCTGAGGATTTTGCACCAGATATTCCGTACCGGCGTGGTGACGGAGCCGCTGCCGGAGGAGATTAAAGCTGAACTTGACGAGGTCGGATGCCATCTCGAGAAGGCTATTCGGCAGCGCTTCCATCGCAGCCTGGTGATTCGCGAGGTGGACGCCGGTTCGTGCAACGGCTGCGAGCTGGAGATCATAGCCATGAACAACCCTGTATATAACTGTGAACGCTACGGCATCCAGTTTACGGCATCACCCCGCTTTGCCGATATGCTGCTGGTCACCGGGCCTGTGTCGGTCAATATGGAAATTGCTCTCAAGCGCACCTACGACGCCACTCCCAATCCCAAAATGGTTGTGGCGGTCGGCGACTGCGGCTGCACCGGCGGAATCTTCGGTGAAAGCTATGCATCCCTCGGTGCGGTGGCCAACGTCATTCCGGTGGATGCGCATATCCCCGGCTGTCCTCCGACACCGGTCCAACTGCTGTTGGGTATCCTGCAACTGATAAAAATCAGGCTGTAATTATTACACTTTTTAATTGACAGGAATACGCCTCAAGGTTCACTATGCCGGCTCTTCTGTAAAAAAGAGGGCCCGTCTTGCAAAGCTGACCCGTTCCCGCTAGACCCAAGGAGTCCCTGTTATGTTTTCCATTCTGCAGGGGGTGTATGACCCTGCTGCCGTGGCACTGATTGCCGCACTTGCTCTCGGCTTCGCCGGCATTCCCGGTCTTTTTCTGCGCACACCCGGTCCGGGACAAATGTGTGCGGCTGTTATTTCCATCCTCGCTTCCATGGTCGGTATCCCTGCCGCGCTGGTGCTCCTGTTTTCCCATGCAACGACAACTTTTGTGCTCGAATGGGGTCTGCCGTTCGGCTCTTGCGAGCTTGCAATAGATCCGCTTTCCGCTTTTTTTCTGCTCCCCATTTTTCTGGTCGCTGCAGCCGGTTCGCTTTTTGCGCTCGGCTACTGGCCGGCTGCCGAACACCCTTCCACCGAACGTGGTCTGACCTTTTTTTATGGTATCCTGGCTTCATCGATGGCAATTCTGCTGACCGCCCGCAACGGGGTATTCTTCCTGATGGTCTGGGAGGTCATGGCGCTTTCGGCCTATTTTCTGATTGTAACCGAGCACGATAGTGAGGATGTCCGTCGGGCCGGGATCGTCTATCTGATAGCCACTCACAGCGGCAGTGCAGCGCTGTATGTCCTTTTTTCGCTGCTGGCGGCGCAAACAGGCTCCTTCATTCTTCCTGTCGCCGGTTCCCTCTCTGCTTTGCCGCCGGCAGCGATGGCGATCGCGATTGCCGCCTTTGTCGGTTTTGGTGCCAAAGCCGGCATCATGCCGCTCCATATCTGGCTTCCCTCTGCTCATGCCAATGCCCCCAGCCATGTCTCGGCGATGATGTCCGGTGTTATGCTGAAGATGGGGTTATACGGCATATTCCGCACCCTGACCTTCTTTCACGACCCGCCGCTGCTGTGGGGTGCAGTTCTTACGGTCGCCGGGATCAGTTCGGCCCTTCTGGGGATCGCCTTTGCGGTTGCCCAGCGTGACATGAAGCGCCTGTTGGCCTGCAGCAGTATCGAAAACATCGGCATTATCACCACCGGATTTGGTGTGGCGATGCTGGGGGTTTCCAGTCATAACGCCCCGCTGGCGTATCTGGGGATGGCGGGAGCCCTGCTGCACATTCTTAACCACAGCTTTTTCAAACCGCTCCTGTTCCTCGGTTCGGGGGTTATTATCCATGCCGCCGGTACACGCGAAATGAACCTGATGGGTGGGCTCGCCAAGGGGATGCCCCGGGCGGCATTGTTCTTTTTTATCGGCTCCGTGGCTATCTGCGGTATCCCTCCCTTGAACGGCTTTGTCAGCGAATTCCTGCTCTATTTCGGTTTTTTCTCCCAGCTTCAGGCCCCCTCTCTGATCTATCTGGTGCTGCTGGCACCCCTGCTGGCTCTGGTCGGCGGGCTGGCGGTTGTCGCCTTCACCAAACTATACAGTTCAGTTTTCCTCGGTACACCGCGCAGCCAGGGCGCTGCCCATCCGCATGAGGCCGGGTTGACGATGCTGCTCCCGATGGGACTGTTTGCACTGCTCTGTCTGCTGGTCGGTCTGCTGCCGCAGCAGGCGATGCGCCTTGTTGCGCCTGCGATCGCGTCATTCATGCCGCAGATGTCAGCAGCGGTAAATCCGGCCGAGTATGGTGTCATGTTGGGCCGGATCAGTCTGATGGCACTACTCCTGGTTGTGATTGCCGCTGCGGTGGCCCTGCTCTGGCGGTGGCGATTGGGGAGTGCAAGTGTAACATCGGCGCCTACCTGGGGGTGCGGCTATCAACGGGGGACTTCCCGTATGCAGTATGGAGCGACCTCGTTTTCAGAGCTGGCGGTTTCGGTCTTTAACGGTATCATCCGCGAGCGGATAACCCGTCCGGGCCTGAACGGCCTTTTTCCCGGAGCGGCAGGGTGCGGTGACAAGCCGACCGAGACGGTGCTGGAGAGGGTCATCGCCCCGCTCTTTACGATTGCCGGTGTATCGTTCGCTTTCCTGCGGCGTCTGCAGCATGGACAGATGCATGTTTATATGATCTATATCTTTGCCACCCTGTTTATTCTGATGCTCTGGGCGCACTAAAAAGGGCGTTGGGGAGGGACACCATGACTAACAGTATCATTCACATCTTTCTCGCACTCGTTATGCCGCCCCTGCTGCTGGGGGTGATCGGCAAGACCAAGGCCGCCTTTGCCGGGCGGGTTGGTGCGCCGTTTCTGCAGCCGTACTACGACATTCTGCGCTTGCTGCATAAAGGGAGTGTTTTCAGTACGACCACTACCTGGATCTTTCGCGCCGGTCCGATCGTCACCTTGGCAACAACGGCGGTTGCCGCCCTGCTGATACCGTTTGGGGCACATCCGTCACCGATTTCATTTCAGGGCGATATGATCCTGTATGCCTACCTGTTTGCTCTGGGACGTTTTTTTACCATGGCAGCCGCTCTGGACACCGGTTCGAGTTTCGAGGGAATGGGATCGGCCCGTGAAGCAACCTATTCCTGTCTGGCCGAACCGACCCTCTTTTTTGCGCTGATTACGCTGTCGCGGCTCTCCGGCTCATACTCACTGTCGCCGATGCTGGTCAACATCAGCTTCGGTGTCTGGCTGAATTCCGGTGCCGCACTCCTGATGCTCGTCGGCGGGATGTTTATCGTTTTGCTGGCTGAAAACTGCCGTATCCCGTTTGATGACCCGACCACACACCTGGAACTGACGATGATTCATGAGGTTATGGTGCTGGATCACAGCGGCCCGGCCCTGGCTATAATCCATTATGCCGCTGCTCTTAAACTGTATGTGCTCGGAGCTTTTTTTGTCCATCTGGCTCTGCCGTATGCTACCGGCAACCCAGCCCTTGACTGGGGCCTTTTCATCATCTCCATGCTGGAACTGGCCGTTGTTATCGGCATTGTCGAGTCAGTTATGGCCCGTCTGCGTCTGATACGAATTCCCCAGCTGCTGGTGGCCGCCACGATTCTGGCCGCATTTTCTACTCTGCTCGTCATCAGGTGAAATCATGATTGCTCTAGCTGACCAACTTCTTGTGCTTGTCCTGCTGATCAACTTTGTTGTGCTCGGGACCAGCCGTCTGATCTTTTCGATCCGCGCCGTAGCGGTTCAGGGGGTTATCCTGGGGATTCTGCCGGCCCTGATCCACCCCTTTTCGTGGCATCTGGTCGGAATTATCTCCATGATCCTGGCCACCAAAGGGGCCGTTATCCCGCTGCTCCTGTACCGGGCCATGCGCTCAGCCGGGATAAAACGTGAAGTTGAACCGTTTCTGGGCTATGTTCCCACGCTGCTGCTGGGGGCGGTTTTTACGGCGCTTTCATTCGGTTTTGCCGGCAAACTGCCGATGCTGGCTGAACATCAGAATTACATGTTTGTCCCGGCATCAATCGCCACGCTGATGACCGGTTTTCTGATCCTGACGACCCGGCGCAAGGCCATTTCACAGGTACTTGGCTATCTGGTCCTGGAAAACGGCATCTTCATCTTCGGTTTGCTGCTGGCCGAGGCGATGCCGATCATGGTTGAGGCGGGAGCGCTGCTTGACCTGCTGGTAGGCACCTTCGTCATGGGGATCGTCATCAATCACATCAGCCGTGAGTTTTCTTCGCTTGACACCTCACGCCTGACCTCCCTGAAAGAGGAGTAGCACCATGCTCGCTGCACTTATTATTCTTCCGCTCATAGGAGCTGTTGTCACCTGGCTGATTCCGTCCGACAGGCTGCGCCCGATTGCGCTGTCAGTTTTTGCCTTCGGACACCTGGGGGTAACGCTGCGGCTTCTGATTGCCACTCCGCCTCCGTCTACCGATGGCTGGTTTAACCTTGATGCGCTCGGCAAAATCGTCCTGCTCAGCACCAGTGTCCTGTTCTTCTTCTGTGCGATTTATTCAATAGGTTATCTGGCCTACCGTCTGGAACGCTCCAATCGCGTGCTCTGCATCGGTCTGCTGATATGTCTCTCGGCTGCATCGATGGTCACCATTACCCACCATCTGGGTCTGCTCTGGGTGGCGCTGGAAACAACCACGATTTCGATGACTCCGCTGATCTATTTTAATCGCAATGCCCGTTCGATCGAAGCCACCTGGAAATACCTGCTGATCTGTTCAGTCGGCGTGGCCCTGGCCTTGATCGGCCTTTATTTCCTGGCGTATGCCACGATCGTTGCCGGGGTGGAAGCGTCCCTGCTGCTGGATGATCTGATACGCGATGCCGGCAAGCTCTCTTCCGGGTGGGTGCATGCCGCCTTTGTCTTTCTGCTGGTCGGCTTCGGTTCCAAGATGGGGCTGGCGCCGCTCCATACCTGGAAGCCTGACGCCTACGGGGAATCACCGGGACTTGTCGGCGCCATGCTGGCCGGCGGGCTTGTCAATCTGGCTTTTCTCTCCCTGCTGCGTGTCTATCAACTCTGCCTGGCCACCAGGGAGATCGCTTTTTTTCAGAATGCGCTGGTGGTGATGGGGCTGTTCTCCATGATTATGGCTGCCATCTTCATGGCCCGCCAGGCCGATTTCAAGAGGATGCTTGCTTACTCCAGCGTTGAGCATGTCGGTATCATGGCGGTGGCGCTCGGCCTGGGTGGAAAGGCGGTCTTCGGGGCCCTTTTTCACATCCTGGCCAACGGCCTTACAAAGGGGGTGCTGTTCCTTTCCTCCGGCAACATCCACCGCTCCTATAACAGCAAAAGTACCGACCATGTCCGTGGGGCCCTGCGGCGCCTCCCCTGGTCCGGGGGGATCTTTCTGGCCGGATTCATCGCCATCACCGGTTCACCTCCCTTCGCGCCGTTTATCAGTGAATTCACCGTTGTCAGCAGCGCATTTATCGATGGCCGATACATGGTAGGCGCACTGTTTCTGATCTCGCTGGGAATCATCTTTATCGGCATGGCGCTGACGGTTCTGCCGATGGTCATGGGTGAGGTTCCGGAGGATAGTGAAGTAACCTCGTATCGTGATACGCTTTGGACGGTCGGACCGCCGCTCGGCCTGCTGCTGCTGGTCTTTTTGCTGGGGGTCTGGATTCCGGCGCCGCTGCTGACGATCTTGCGTGACGGCGCGGCGCTGCTGGAGGTGCATCCATGAATTACGGTATGAAGACCTTCTATAACGGCACCTCCTTTCTGCGTTCCCAGATACCGCTACTGGAAAATGATATCTTTTTTCAGGGGGTCCTTGATTCGATAACCACCGGCTGGCGGGTCTGCTCTTATTTCGGTGTGCCGACTGCCGCAGGAGCGACGCTGTATTGCATCATGTCTTCCCGTGGCGGCAACGGGACCCTCGGTATTGCATCGACGCAGGTCGGCCGATCCTTTCCGTCACTGGCAGTCGCCTGCCCACAGGTGGAGATGTTTGAGCGTGAAATCGCCGAGCAATGCCTGGTACGCCCTGAAGGTCACCCCTGGTTCAAGCCGGTTCGTTTCCAGAAGCCGCTCTGCGAAGGGAAGGGTTTTTGGAGTGAAACCGATGGTGGCGGTCTGCTCCCCGGAGTGATGGATTTCTACCGCGTTGAGGGGGATGAGGTACACGAGGTAGCTGTGGGGCCGGTACATGCCGGCATTATCGAACCGGGTCATTTCCGCTTTCAGTGCCACGGTGAAGAGGTCTTTCATCTGGAGATAGCACACGGTTTTCAGCATCGCGGTATAGAGAGGACACTGATCGGCGGCCCGACGCCACGGACCATGCATCTGATGGAGACGATAGCCGGCGATACGACGGTCGGTCACGGTCAGGCCTACTGCATGAACATGGAATCATTGGCCGGTATCTTTGCCTCGCCACGCTCCGAGACGGTCCGCGGTATGGGGCTGGAGCTGGAACGGCTGGCCAATCATATCGGTGATCTCGGTGCGATAGCCGGGGATGTAGGCTATCTGCCGACCTCCTCCTTCTGCGGCCGTATCCGGGGTGATTTTCTTAATATGATGGCACTGTTCTGCGGCAGCCGTTTCGGCAGAGGTCTGCTGCGGCCGGGGGGTGTCGGCTATGATTGCGATCCCGCCATCGTTGCAGAGCTTGAAAAGCGGCTGCAGATAGGTCGGCTTGAGATTACCCAGGCTATTGATCTTCTTTGGAGTACTCCCTCGGTGATGGCACGTCTTGAAGATACCGGTACCGTGTCAGCGGCGGATGCCCGTGAAATCGGCTTGGTTGGTCCGGCAGCACGCGGCTGCGGACTGAATCGGGATGTACGCCGTGATCATCCCTTCGGTATCTTCCGCTTCAGTCAGATACCGGTTATCACCGCCAGCAGTTGTGATGTGTATGCCCGTACGATGGTCAGGTGGCTGGAGGTTCAGCGTTCGCTGGATTTTCTTGACGAGCAGGTGCGCCATCTGCCGCGCGGCGGGTATCGGACGGAGATGAAACCGATTGCTGCCGATCGCTGTGCTGTCTCCCTGACCGAAGGGTGGCGCGGTGAAATCTGCCATGTCGCCCTGACTGATGGGCAAGGACACTTTGAACGCTACAAGATCGTTGATCCGTCGTTTCATAACTGGAGCGGGCTGGGTCTGGCCTTGCGCAATCAGCAGATTTCCGATTTTCCGCTCTGCAACAAGAGTTTTAACCTGTCGTATTGTGGATTTGATTTGTAAATTGGAGCCCGCATGTTTAAAGCGATTATGACACGTTTCCGTCAGGGACATCGTACCTTTGCCTATCCCGACGCGCCGCTGCCGCTGCCCCCCCGTTTTCGCGGCCTGCCGCTGCTGGATGCTTCCCGCTGCGTTGACGGGTGCCGAGCCTGTGCCGATGTCTGCCCATATGATGCAATTTCCGTTTCAGGCCCTCTGACGCTTGATATGGGTAAATGTCTTTTTTGCGGTGATTGCGCCGCTGCATGTCCTCATGATGCGATCTCTTTTTCAACTGATGCGCGTCTGGCCAGCCGCAGCCGTGAAGGCTTGACGGTGACCGCCGGCGTGGGGTATCATCCGGCGGAGGCGCTGGAAGGTGAGATGCTGCGCCTCTTCGGCCGTTCTCTAAAGCTGCGTGAGGTCTGTGCCGGTGGTTGCAACGCCTGTGAGGCTGATACCAACGTGCTATCTACTATCGGCTGGGATCTGGGGCGTTTCGGCATACAGTTTGTGGCCAGTCCGCGTCATGCCGACGGCCTCTTTATCACCGGCCCGGTAACCGAAAACATGCGCCTGGCGCTGCTGGATACCTATGCGGCAATTCCGGAACCAAAACTGGTCATCGTCACCGGCGCCTGCGCGATCAATGGCGGCCCGTTCAAGGATCACGCCGAGGTTCATAACGGTGCCGACGGTCTTTTGCCCGTAGATCTCTATATTCCCGGCTGTCCTCCCAGTCCTCTGACCATTCTGGACGGGCTGCTGCGCCTGGTCGGGCGGATCAAGGAGGAACCGGTTTAGACGGTAAATAAAAAGTACTACTCATTTTATTAAGGAGATCTTTATGGATCAGCAAAAACAGGACAGCTATCTGCAGGAGTGGAAAAAACTTGAAACATGCGCCGAGCAGATGCTGCCTATTATCGGCCGTCTGTACCGTGATCATAATATAATTCTGACCCTGTACGGGCGCACACTGGTGCATAGTACGGTTATTGATATCTTAAAGGCTCACCGCTTTGCCCGGATGATTCTCGATACGGAACTCACCGTCATGGAAACTTATCCGCTGCTGGCGGCAATGGACAAACTTGACCTTGCTCCGGGGAGAGTCGATCTCGGTAAGTTGACGATGCAGTATCAGAAACTGGTTGATAAACTTTCACCTGATGAGTTTATCAAACAGGAGCTCGCCAGGATCAACACCGGCAGCAGCGCTGTGCGTGCCGAGCCGCAGGATATTGTACTGTACGGTTTCGGCCGCATCGGCCGACTGCTGGCGCGTGTTCTGATTGAGAAGTCAGGGAGCGGAGAAAAACTGAGGATCAGGGCGGCCGTTGTGCGCAAGGGTGGGGCGGATGACCTGTTTAAACGGGCCAGCCTGTTGCGTCGTGACTCGGTACATGGCCAATTCAACGGTATTATTACTGTTGATGAGGAAGAGAACGCCATCATTGCTAACGGCAACATGATCCGGATTATTTACGCCGATGCTCCGGAAAGTGTAGATTATACCAAGTACGGTATCCGCGATGCGATTCTGATCGATAATACCGGCAAATGGCGTGATCGTGACGGGCTGGGACGGCATCTGCAGGCGCCAGGGGTTGCAAAGGTTGTTCTGACCGCTCCCGGCAAGGGGGATATCCCCAATATTGTCGCCGGCATCAACAACCAGCTGATTACTGATCAGGAACAGATCTTTTCCGCTGCCAGCTGCACCACCAATGCCGTAGTTCCGATCATGAAGGCGATCAATGATCGTTTCGGCATTGTTCACGGTCATCTGGAAACCTGCCATTCCTACACCAATGACCAGAATCTGATCGATAACTACCACAAGGCATCCCGCCGCGGCCGCAGTGCCCCTCTGAATATGGTCATCACAGAAACAGGCGCCGCGAAGGCGGTTGCCAAGGTCATCCCGGAGCTGGCAGGTAAGCTGACAGGGAACGCGATCCGTGTGCCGACCCCGAATGTCTCTCTGGCGATCATGAATCTGGAACTGGCACACGCGGTTGACGTTGAAACCATCAACAGTTATCTGCGCAATATGTCGCTCGATTCGCCGCTGCAGAACCAGATCGATTTCACCAATTCACCCGAAGTCGTTTCAAGCGATTTTGTCGGTTCACGTCATGCCGGTGTCGTAGATTCATTGGCGACAATCGCCGAGGGGAACCGGTGTGTCCTCTATGTCTGGTACGACAATGAGTTCGGTTACAGCTGCCAGGTGGTACGTATGGTTCAGCAGATGGCCGGACTGGAGCTGCCGACCCTGCCGAGCTGATGGCCAACGCAGCGCCACCCGTTGCTAATGTTTAGTTAAGGAGCATTTCATATGACAATTCATACCAGAACCCCCATCACTGTGTTGGATGAAAAGAGCGCCCATTTTGAACAGCTGCTATCAGACCGCAGCCACGAAGGTAATCCGCTGATGATGGAATATCGGCTGCTGTATGATGAATACTGCACCTTAAAGCATCGCGAAGTACTGATTGAAAAAGAAAAAAAGAGTCTGAAAACGCTGCTGGGTGAAATGGACCGCTCACTTGTTCTGGCGACCCGGATTGATCCGATGACCGGCCTGGCAAACCGGCGCGATATCATGGAGAAGATGGAGCGTGAGTTGAGCCGCTCCGAGCGTCACCAGCGGACCTTCGCGGTCATGCTTGTTGATCTGGATAATTTCAAACAGCTTAACGAAAAATACGGTTTCAATGACGGCGACGATGTACTGGTTGAGGTTGCCAGGGTCCTGCGGGGATGTGTCAGGAACGAGGATGTCTGCGCCCGTTGGGGAGGGGAGGAGTTTCTCTTTCTCCTTACCGAAACTAATATTGATGGGGCCTTGACTCTTGCAAGCAAGATACTTGAGTCAATATCGATGACTGAATTTAAAGCCAACCGCCCTGGAATCCGCATTACTGCGAGTATTGGTTTGTGTGAACATCAAGTGGGAGAGACGATTCACGACTGTGTTTCACGCGCGGACAAGGCGCTCCGGCAGGCCAAAGAGGAGGGGAAGAATCGCTTTGCTGTTGCAGTCTGAAATTATTCCAAATTGCTTCCGATAAAATGGACCGCCAGCCAGACCGTTTTCTGCCCGAGGTCGGTCCGCTCCACGCGATGGCGGCGACCGGCAGGAATCAAGACGTAATCACCAGGTTTTAAAAACAGCGGGGCGGAGTTGTCATCAAACCGCAGCGTCGCCCCACCCGAAACCAGCAGCACCCACTCATCCCACTCCTGATCATACCACTGCTCCGGCGGTGTTGTCTGCCCGTTAGATACGATCCGTTCAATCCTGACGCTACCCGATTCAGCAAGAGTTTCAAACAGCTCTGTCTGAAGTGTGGCTGGGATGTCGTTGAACAGATTGTCGGTCTGAATTGTCATTAGTCTTCCTTTGATAGCTTGGGTTTTCCTTGTTTCTTAACAGGTTGCTGAATTGTTCGTTAACGTATCATAGTTTGCTCCCGTTAGTCCTCTCTTTTTCCTGTAACTGTTCCCCTCTATTACACCCATCCGTCCAAGCTTGAAGTGAGCTTTGGTCAGGATTAAATGATCATTCTCCAGTCAGCCCGAAAGCAGCTCGCGGTGAGGCAGCAGAGGAGCAATGTTTCCGAGGGCTTGACACTGGAGGGAGTGCTTTTTGGCAAAGAAGACCAAAATTAGAAACAGTGACTTACCTCCCAACGTGTGTTATTAAAACTACTTTGTTTGATTTGAAGTGAGTAAACCTCGCAAATACTGCCTCGTCCGGCGGTACTGTTTTGACGGTTTACAGGTAAGGAATAGTTATGAAAGAAGTAGAGGAGCCACGCCCGGAAATTGAGGGTGAGGAAGAAATCAACCTGCTGGAACTGCTGCAAGTGGTTGTCCGCAATCTCCCGTTGATTCTCAAGATCACGACTATTGCGGTGATACTCTCGGTGGCCTATTCGTTGACGCTGAAGAACGTCTACACCGCCAGGACAACGTTGCTTCCGCCGCAGAAAGATTCTGGTGGCGGCGGAGCCGCAGCGCTTGTGGCCGCAATGGGTGGGGGGCTGGCAGGTTTGACCGGCGGCTTGGGAGGTTCTGCCGATTTGTATCTGGGGATACTGAAGAGCCGATCTGTTAGCGATGCGGTCATAAAACGCCTCGACCTCAATACTGAACTGAAATCTAAAAATGCAGACTCAACTAGAGCGGCCTTACAGGGGATGGTCAAGTTTCAGGCCGGTAAGGATGGTATCATCACCATCACCGCTGATTACACGGATCCGGTCAAGGCGGCGCTGCTGGCCAATACGTTCGTTGACGAGCTGCAGAAAATAAGCCAGCAGTTGAGCCTGACCAAGGCGAGCACCGAGCGGAGTTTTCTCGATAAAAGACTGGTGGTGGTCAAGCAGGATCTGAAGAAGGCCGAAGAAGAGATGAAGGTCTTTCAGGAAAAGTATAAAACCATCAAGGCCGACGCTCAGGCCGCCGTCGCGATCGAAGGGATCGCCCGGCTGCAGGCGGAGGTTGTCTCCAAAGAGGTTCAGCTGGCGGCGCTGCGTAATTCCATGACTGACGAAAGCTCCGAAGTCAGGACTATGATGGCCGGATTGACCAGACTGAAGAGTCAGTTGAATTCGATGAGCGGTTCTGGTGGCGGTGGAGTTATTCCCTCAGTCGGCAACGCCCCGTCAATTGGAGTTGAATATATCCGCCGTCTGCGGGAGCTGAAGACTCAGGAAGCTCTCTACGAACAGCTGACCAAGCAGTTCGAGATGGCCAAAATAAACGAAGCCCGCGATTCATCTTCAATACAGGTGTTGGACGAAGCGGTAACCCCGCTCCGCAAAAGCAAGCCGAAGCGGTCACTGATCGTCATCCTCTCGGCGGTAACAGCTTTTTTCTGTTCGATATTTCTGGTGTTTATCAAGGAATATTTGGCCAAGCTGTCTCCTGAGGACAGTGCCATGGTGTCCGAAATGAAGAGGACACTGAAAGGGATGCTGCGTTTACGTCGCTCGGTGGATGAGCGTAATTAAGGGCGTAATCGAGAGGCTAACAGCTTTAAGATCTTTAGCTTCACGAAAAGTCCCCGATTTAAAATATAAAGTCTTACGTCTGAAGGACTTTAATCGTGAAGTAATCGTGAGGCTAACAGACTTAAGTCCTTTGGGATCAAGGCAATAGGCAGAAGAGTTGAAGAGCAGAGAAATGATCAGTATGTACTGAGAGAAAAACCTGTTGCTTACAATAGTGTTTTTGACCACCAAAAGGGGCCTTTAAGCGCAGATAATCGCTACTTTTGGGACCTTAATTCTTATAATTCAGATGTTTAGCTTGGTCTGACCCCAAGCAGGCAAACTGCAGCGAGTAGGGAAATTCATAGGGTAATTGTAAAGCAGTCTGTCCCCTTTAGAGTCAGCAATGGACTAGTGTTGGTCATCTCATCGTGAACGCTGTGAGGGATTAGCCCCGCAGGTGCCCCCTCAGATATAAAGTTTTTCTTTAGCTCCTACAAAGTTTGCTATAAAATGGTTCTAATAACTTATCTGACAATATAGCTTGAGGTAATCTCCCGTGAAAGAACGACTTGTAAGATTTGACTGGGCAATGAAAAAGCTGCTACGCAACAAAGCCAACTTCGAAATACTGGAAGGCTTTCTGTCTGAACTGCTACTTCATGATGTAAAAATCCAGCAGATTCTGGAAAGCGAAAGCAACAAGCAGAGCGCAGACGACAAACATAACCGAGTTGACCTTTTGACCGAAATTGATGGCGGCGAACTGGTACTGATCGAGCTCCAGGTAGAAGGGCAGTACGACTACTTTCACCGGATGCTCTACGGCACAGCAAAGCTCATCACCGACACCATGGACTCCGGCTTCAGTTATAACAAAGTCCGTAAAGTCATCTCCATCAACATTGTCTACTTCGACCTGGGACATGGAGAAGACTACGTCTACAAAGGGATAACCGAATTCCGTGGGATTCACACCAACGACCTTCTCAACCTCACTGGCACCCAGAAAAAAGAATTCATCCACCTTCAGACAGTCACCGACATCTATCCCGAATACTACATCCTCAAAGTAAACGGCTTCAACGACATCGCCAGAAACAGTCTTGACGAATGGATCTACTTCCTGAAAAACTCCGAAATCAAAAGTGAATTCAAAGCTAAAGGGCTGGCCAAAGCAGCAGAAGAACTGGACGTCATGAAACTATCCAAAGCCGACCGGACAGACTATGAAAGCTACATAGAAGACCGGCGGGTGGCAGAGAGTTCAGTAAAAACTTCATGGCTTGAAGGCAAGGCGGAAGGCAAGGCGGAAGGCAAGGCGGAAGTCGCCCGCAGGTTGATTGATAAAGGGATGAGTGTAGAAGAAGCGGCGGAGATTGCCGGGGTTGATGTGGAAGTGTTGAGGGGTGGGGTTTAGATTGTATGTTAACAGAGGAGAGTTCTATGACAAACTTACAAAAAGACCACTTGATGATCTTGCTTGAGTCGATGGACAGTAAAATGCAGGTTACTGTGGAGGCCGTTTGTTCTCTGAATGATAAAATAGATGGTGTTGAGAGCAGGCTTAACGCCAGGATTGATCATGTAGATTGTATATTGAAAGTCACAATAGATGAGGTAGCCGCATTGCACCAGAAGGTTGATGCTGTTGACAAGAAGGTTGATGCTGTTTACGAAGAACTGGTTGCTCACAGGAATGATACCGAGTTGCATCGGCGTCCAACAAAACGCCCGTCATTAAAGAAAGTCGCCTGAAATAATGAACTTTCCAGAAGATTCATTCCTGAAAAAAATAGGTATTGTGTCACCGGAATATCCCAAGATCTCTTTAGATCTGGAATAAAGTTTAAAAGTGTTCGTTTTTAGCTTCAATAGATAAATAGATAACAGCGTCCCCCCAGATCCTCGGAACTCACTCCAGGAACAGCAAAGAGAGGTAATTTATGCAAAATGCACTTCTGACGGAGATAAATAGATTGAGCATAACAGAGCGTATACTTCTCGTTGAAGACATCTGGGACCATCTTATAGATGCCGACGATTTCACTTATGAACTTTCTGATTCACAACGTAATGAGCTTGATCACCGGATTACCAAGTATCAGGATCAACCGGACATAGGGCGGTATTGGAGCGATGTGAAGGAAGAATACTTGAGCAGTAAGAAGTGATGCAAGTACGCCTTCTTCCCGAAGCAGAAAAAGAGCTGTTTGAAGCTGCACAATGGTACAGTCAACAGGCAGTGGGACTTGACTATGAATTCATCCGTTGTATTGATGAAGCTATGGCAAGGATAGTTAGAGCGCCGCTTATGTTTCCAGCCGTTCACCGAGACAGACGCAGGATTATAGTCAAAAGGTTCCCGTATTCAATTATATTCGATGTAATGGAAGATGAAATTCTGATTTACGCAATATTCCATTTTAGCCGTAGCCCAAAACGTTGGAAGCGAAGGTCTAAAAACGAGACGGTAAAGTAGCCTGTCCCCTTTATACACCTCTGTCCCCTTTATACACCTTCGCTTTTGTATCAATAGATAAATAGATAACAGCGTCCCCCCAGATCCCCCTGATTATTCCTGTATTTTAAAGGAGATAAAATGGCAACTACCGTGGATAAAATCTGTAATGAGGCGCTGTATCTCCCGGCAGAGGCGCGTATTAGCCTTATTGAGCGCCTGCTCAACAGCCTTAACCTCCCGACTCAGGCTGACATTGACCATCTGTGGGCCGAAGAGGCTGAGCGCCGTATCACCGAAATAGATCGTGGCGATATCAAACTAATCCCTGGTGAACAGGTTTTTGATACTATCCGCCGGAAGTACGGACAATGACATTCAGTTTTCACCCGCGCGCCGAGCAGGAGCTCGACAAGGCGGTACGCTACTATGAAGAATGTAGATCAGGACTTGGTCTTGAATTTGCTGAAGAGGTGTATGCAGCCATTGCCCGTATCATCGCATATCCGAAGGCTTGGACAAAGCTGTCAAAACATACGAGACGTTGCCTGGTGAATCGATTTCCCTTTGGCGTCATATTTCAAGTCAAGGGTTCGGAGCTTCGAGTAATTGCAGTTGCAAATCTGAATCGGAAGCCAGGGTACTGGAAAAGAAGAGTAACGCATTAAGGGACTGGCTCCGCAGGTGCCTGTCCCCTTTTGAGGTGCTAAAGCTTATGCCACGCTGCGCCAGAATGATAGACGATGATGGCATGTATCACGTATTGAACCGTGGTAATGGTCAGCAGTGAGTATTTCAAAAAGATGGCGACTAACAGACTTAAGGCCTTTGGGATCAAGGCAATAGGCAGAAGAGTTGGAGAGCAGAGAAATGATCCGTATGAGCTGAGAGAAGAACCTGTTGCTTACAATAGTGTTTTTGACCCCCAAAAGAGGCTTTTAAGCACAGATAATAGCTACTTTTGGGACCTTAATTCTTATAATTTAGATGTTTAGCTTGGTCTGACCCCCAAGAAGGGTACGAAAAACTGAGAGAAGTAGTTGAGAGAATAAAGGGTAGACTAAAAATATGTGGAATGTAGACTTGACCCCTATGTACCTTCGGAAATATCGTTAGCGGAACTATGGGAGGAGATGATCAATGGCAATATCAATTACAATTCCAGATGATGTGCTTGAATCGGCCAAAATACCTCGCAGTGAATTGAAGCAGGAATTACTGAAAGAGATGGCTTTTGCTCTGTACTCCCGAGGCATCACTTCGTTAGGAACTGCGCGGAAACTGGCAAAAATTGATAAATGGATGTTTCTTGAAGGTCTGGCGGAACGGGGCATTGAGCGGCACTATAACGAAGCCGAACTGAAAGAAGATATTGCTTATGCAAATAGTTATAAATAATTCCACCCCTATAATCCATCTGGCCAAGATAGGACGACTTGACCTGTTACAGCAATTCTTCGGGACTATTATTGTGCCACAAATGGTCTGGAAAGAATGTACCTCACCTGGCGAGAGACGACCAGAAATAGAAAACATTCTTACAGCTGACTGGATTCAGGTGGTTAAGATTAATGATCGTATTGTCACGCTGCTGCGTCACGATCTTGATCATGGAGAAGCTGAAGCAATTGCTTTGGCTATGGAGCGCAAGGCTTCTCTGATCTTGCTTGATGATTCCGATGCTCGTGAGAAGGCGAGGTTGTACCATCTACCTATTACCGGAACAGTCGGGCTTCTCCTGCGGGCATATCGTGAGGGTCTGCTGGTTTCATTTGGTGAGACGCTTGATGAGCTGGAATCAAGTGGATTTAGGCTCAATGCAAAGCTCAAGGAAAGACTTCTGAAAGAGGTTGGGGAAATTTGAAAAGAATAGGGATTGTGTCTCTGGAATATTACGAGAGGCTAACAGCTTTACGGCCTTCGGGCTTCACGAAACGTCCTCGATTTTAGACAAGGTCTGAAGGTTCTAAATCGTGAAGTAATCGTGAAGCTAACAGACTTAAGGCCTTTGGGATCAAGGCAATAGGCAGAAGAGTTGAAGAGCAGAGAAATGATCAGTATGTACTGAGAGAAGAACCTGTTGCTTACAATAGTATTTTTGACCACCAAAAGAGGCTTTTAAGCGCAGAAAATAGCTACTTTTGGGACCTTAGTTCTTATAATTTAGATGTTTAGCTTGGTCTGACCCCCAAGAAGGGACGAGTATGAGCGTTATAAAATTTGAAGCAGTCGAAGAAAATATTCTGACTATCCGAGGTATGCAGGTTATTCTTGATAGCGATGTGGCTGAACTTTATGGTGTGGAAACTCGCGATATCAATAAAGCAGTAAAAAACAATCCTGATAAGTTTCCGGATGATTATATTTTCGAACTTGATGCGGAAGAACTCGATGATTTGCGGTGTAAATTTTCCACCGCAAAATTTTCCAAAACAAGAGTGCCACCAAAAGCCTTTACTGAAAAAGGCTTGTATATGATTGCCACAATACTTAAAAGCCCTCAAGCCACCCAAACAACCATTGCCATTATAGAAACCTTCGCGAAGATCAAATCACTTTCAAGCACCATCAAGGCATTAACAACAGTACAAGATAAGCAAGAGCAACAAACGCTTATGCAAAAAAGCGGGCAGATTATTGCCGAAATATTGGATGATGATTTGGTTACGAATGAATTAAAAGGTGCCTGTCCCCCTCAGAAGTCGCCAGGAGCTAGAAAGTGAGGATTTGTGAGTGTTGCGATAAAACTGGATCAGATGACGATAGCTGACAAGATCAGCACAATGGAATACTTATGGGATGATTTGTGTCGGCATGCTGGTGAGTCATTGTCACCTGCCTGGCATGGAGACCTTCTCGCGCAGCGCGCTGATGCCGTAACTGTTGGCGAATCTCAATTCCTTGATTGGGAACAAGCAAAGAAAAAAATCCGTGAATCTTTGTCATGAAGATTCGGTTGCTTGACACAGCATTGCAGGATTTAATGGAAGGTTTTGATTTCTATGAAAGGCAGGAGGGTAGTTTGGGTGCCTATTTCCTCGATTCGCTTTTTTCAGATATTGATTCGCTTCTCATTTACGCAGGAATTCATCCAATTTATTTCAAAGCATATTACAGAATATTGTCAAAAAGATTTCCGTTTGCAATCTACTATCGCATCGTCGACAACGACGTTATGGTTTATGCAGTACTTGATTGCAGGAGAAATCCAGCTTGGGCGAGAAAACGCTTAAAAACAGTATAAATTTGAGCTGGAGACTCAGCCGATGAGATTGAAATGAGGTTGAAAGGTCTGAAACCATTTAATTAAAAGGTGCCTGTCCCCACTCAGAATGAGATTACTGAGACGAGCCAAAAGTTTAATGGAGATGTTGACAATTAATATGGGAAGTGTCCCTATTTATTCCATATACAGGAGACTGGACGGAATTTGTGAATACGCCAATGACTCCGGCAGAGATAGAAAAGTCCAGAAAATTGATCATCCGTTAAAAGAATAAGAGTAGGGAAGTTGTCATTTTTAATTAAAAGGTGCCTGTCCCCTTGAGCCCCCACGAAACGCCCCCGATTTAGGTAAGGTTTCTTTGGGACAGTAGCCGCAAAAGGAGTGTTAGAAATGGGATCTCTTCATATAACGACAAAAGATGAACGCACCAAAGAGCTCTTGATTGATTTGCTGCACGCAATGCAGGGAGTCGAAGTTCACGAAACGAAGCCGTCAACACGCAATCCCAGTGATTCGTTTCAGCAATTGTGTGGCATTTGGAAAGACCGTGACACCAGTTTAGGCGATATCAGGGATAAAGCATGGCGGCGTGAAAGTAAATGATACTCCTTGATACAAACATACTTATTGAGATATTCAAAGGTAACACAGATGTCATAGTGCCAGTTCAACAAGTTGGACCGGAAAATCTCGCACTAAGCGCCGTTACCGCCATGGAGTTGTATTACGGCGCGCTCAACAAGCTAGAGTTGCAGAGGATACGAAAACATCTTGGAGCATTTCACTGCCTGCATATATCTACTTCAATCTCTGTAAGTGCCATGCATCTGATAGAACGATACTCCAAGAGCCACGGCCTACAGATACCGGATGCATTAATTGCCGCAACCGCAATAGAATATAAGTGCGAGTTGATGACGCTAAATCTGAAGGATTTCCGCTTTATCAGCGCTATGAAAATTAAAGAGGTCTGAGATTACTGAAACGAGCCAAAAATTTAATGGAGATGTTGACAATTAATATGGGAAGTGTCCCTAGTTTCCTAAGTAGTCTGATTACTCACGTAGGGCAAACCAGAAGTCCTTTGCAAGATCGTTATGGAGGTAAAAATATGGCAACAGTCAGTTTAAAACAGCAACAGTACGGTGAATTGATCGCATCTGAAACTATTGATGCTGTTGCAAAAGCTATTGCCGAGAATTTCCATCCTGAAAAAATAGTACTCTTTGGTTCCTACGCCACTGGCAGCCCCACACCAGATAGTGATCTGGATTTTTTGGTGGTGATGGATACGGACCAACCAAGAAATAAGCGTTCCCTTCCGATAAGATTGATGTTTAACCCTGTTCCATGTGCAATGGATATTCTTGTCTACACACCTGAAGAAATAAAAAAATGGAATGGTGCAACCAACCATATTGTGACTGAAGCATTCCTGGATGGGAGGGTACTATATGACCATAGACAATGAACTTGCACTGGAGTTTTTACGCAAGGCTGAGCATGATCTTGGTTCCGCCCGCCTGTTGTTGACAGGAGAAAATCTTTTTGACTCCGTTTGTTTTCATTGCCAGCAATTAGCTGAAAAATCGATAAAAGCAGTGCTTACACTCAGATCAATTCGCTTTAAGAAAGTTCATGATCTCGATGTGTTACTGTCACTTCTTGATGATCCTGATTTTAATTCCATCAGGAGCTACGCTTTAATATTGAATTCATACGCAGTTGATGCTCGTTATCCAGGTGACTATGTTGAACCTGAGCAGGAGGAAGCTGAGGTAGCACTACGAATGGCAATTGAAATATATGAAATTGCATTAAAGAAGTTTGGCTTTTGACATAGGAATCAAGACTTGATGTGTGGTAGTTTTGCTGAGTAAATCAAAAGCTGAATCAAGTTGAGTTTGGAAATACGGGGAGTGTCCCTACTTATTTGTCCCTCACAACGGTGCCAAAGTCCCATTAATTGCGCCATTACCTGTTCCATATACAGGAGACTGGACGGAATTTGTGAATACGCCAATGACCCCGTCAGAAATAGAAAAGTCCAGAAAATTGATCATCCGTCAAAAGAATAAGAGTGGGCAAGTTGCGTTTCTAATTAAAAGGTGCCTGTCCCCCTCAGAAGTCTGCGGAACTCCAGCGTTCACGTCTGAAAATTTTGACGTTAAGCGCCCGGGTAACGGCTTGCCGCCGATGCGGTACTGGAATAGCATTGGCACAGCAGCACAGTGTGATTTTGCAAAGGACGAGTTGATAGAGGTATGAAAAAGG
This sequence comes from Deltaproteobacteria bacterium, assembly GCA_019162745.1. Lineage (GTDB taxonomy): Bacteria > Desulfobacterota > Desulfuromonadia > Geobacterales > Pseudopelobacteraceae > JACRCG01. The sequence goes on from JAFLLC010000020.1 coordinate 23,801, forward strand.
GGGATATATGGGTGCTAAACAGGCAAGTATGATGCGATATGACCAGCAGGGTGACCTTCATATTACAGTCCCGCGTACTGCACTGAAAAAATTCGAGGCTAGCGTTCTTTTTCAGGTGGTTCGAGATCTTCAGAAGAGTATTGAGACTAAACGCAAGCCTTCATGGGAAGGTGATTCCATAGCTCGAATTAACGGCATGAGTGACAGTGGTATTTGCGATGGGGCTGATAATCATGATCTTTATCTCTATGGAGAGCAAAGGTGAAAAAAGTTTTTGTTGATACCGGCGCATGGATTGCCCTTGCAGAACGGAGTGATGTTCATCATCTCCAAGCGGGTGCAATTGCAGATAAACTAAACAGAGAAAATACCCTCCTGATAACTTCTGATTTTGTCCTGGATGAAGCGCTTACCTGGTTTCGTTATAACGCAGGTCACAAAGTTGCTACCGAGTTTGCAGCCCAAGTGATGACAAGCAATGTTACTGAAATTTTTTACATTGACGAGATCCTTTTCAACAAAACTATCGAACTCTTTAGAAAGTACGACGACCAAAAATTTAGTTTTACCGATTGTAGTTCATTTGTTCTGATGCGAGCACACCGTATCAGGCAGGCTTTTACATTTGACTCACATTTTCTTACGGCTGGTTTCGAGCTGGTGAGCCAAAAATAGTAACACATTAGAATACGAGACTTCTCCACCGTCATGTGATAATAAGACACTCTTTTTCATTTAACAGATATGGGGACTTGCTCTGCAAGTGTCCCCAATTTTCTTAATTGATTGTGGGGACTGGCTCCATAGGTGCCTGTCCCGCTTCGTCCTGAGGTTTGTCTATGCCACGAATTGCACGAGGCTGCGGTGAAGGATTAACCTATCATGTCATCAACCGTGGTAACGGCCGGCAGAAAGTTTTTCATAAAGATGGAGATTACCAGGCTTTTATAGAATTACTTGTAGCCGCCGGAAAGCGTTTTGAGATCAGCATGCTGTCATATTGCCTGATGCCAAATCATTTTCATCTACTCGTCCAGGCGGCTCAAACCGAACTTCTCGGCCAGTGGATGCAATGGGTTATGACAAGCCATGTGCGGCGATATCACCGCCATTACGGTACAAGCGGCCACATCTGGCAAGGAAGATATAAAAGTTTCATCGTTCAATCAAATGAACACCTGTTTACGGTCATCAGATACATTGAAGGTAACCCGGTTAGAGCAGGTATTGTGGGGAGTGCTGGTGATTGGCAATGGTCTTCACACCAGGCGCGTATCGGCATAGTAAAAGAGCGGATACATAACGAGACGCTGCTCCCCTTGCCTGAAGCATGGACTGAATATGTCGACACACCGCTGACCGATGTCGAAATTGAAAAGGTACGGACAAGTGTTAACCGCCAGAGTCCGTTTGGAAGTGCTGAATGGAAACAACAGACAATTACACGACTTGGTTTGGAATCAACTGTGCGCCGGAGAGGACGACCATGGGACAACTTGGTAAAGTAGCCTGTCCCCTTTAGATTCATTACCTGTTCCATATACAGGAGACTGGACGGAATTTGTGAATACGCCAATGACTCCGGCAGAGATAGAAAAGTCCAGTAAATTGATCATCCGTCAAAAGAATAAGAGTAGGGAAGTTGCCATTTTTAATTAAAAGGTGCCTGTCCCCCTGAGAAGTACCCTCTTCGGGGGTGTAATTGTGACGTTTCTTTCGCATGGACTTTCCTCCGTACGTGATGGTTTATCACAAACGGACCAAAAGTCCTATTCACGCTGAGCCAAAACAAAGTAGCCAAGCGTCTCAGAAAATTCGGTTTTCTTTTTGATCGGCAAGCCGCTGGAAGTCATGAAATTTGGCATAATCCAACTTCCGACCGCTATACTACGTTACCTAACCATCCAGGAGATATGCCGGAAGGGACGCTGCGTGCAATTTTGAAACAGGCAGGGATAAAGCCCATGGGAAATTGTGGTAAAGTAGCCTGTCCCCTTTAGATCACTAAAAAGCCTTTGAATCATGGGACCGCCGATGGACGCCGATGCACGCAGAGAAAAGCGGAAGAAGAACAGATAAAGATTCTGGTTTACCCATATTCCAAGACTGTGTCTTACTCGGCGTATATCCGCCTTTCTCGCTTAGAAGCGCCTACTTCTGGCGGCGGTTAAAAAGCCTGAAAAAACAATGGAACCGCCGATGCACGCAGATGCACGCAGAGAAAAACTTGACTTGATAAGCGCCTGATCAACATTCCGAGCAGTGCTAGCCTTTAAGGATAATCCGGAGGATGCAATGACAAAACTAAAAGAGTTGGCCATAAAAGATCTCAATAGTTTCAATTCTATTGAAATGGCAAAACTTTATGATTTTATGCAGTTTATAAAAGATAAAAGACAAATTATGCCACCAAAAATTAATCTCTCATACCTAAAGGTTAGAGAAGCGCTTCAAGGTTGTACGGGTTCTCTTTCTGAGGATATTCTAAACGAAAGAGAAGAAACTATATGAGGTTTTTCTTTGATACATCAGCGCTGGTAAAGTTTTTTTATGTTGAAAGCGGCACTAGAATTGTCACACAAATTATGGAATACGCAGATTCTGAAATATGGATTTCAGATTTAGCCCGCCTTGAGTTTACAAGTGCGCTTTACAGGCGATATCGTAATAAAACTCTTGATGAAATTAAATTGCACATAGCCACTACCTATTTCGATAAACAGTTAGGTAGCTTCAATATAGAACCATTGAATCAGTTGGTAATTGACGAAGCCGGGTTATTCCTTAAAAAGTACGGCAAAGAATACGGGCTGAGAACACTAGATGCGCTTCATTTGGGTACATACAGCCTTATATCTGAGCACGGTTGGTGTTTCGTTACTTCTGATTCCGTTTTAGCAGATGTATCAAATCAGGCAGGGTTTTTGTCGTTAAATCCTCAACAAACACCCGATATAGACTTGAATTACTGGATAAAATCTCATGCGTAAGATCTGCGTAGTCATCGGCACCAGAGGCTAAATATGGACTGCTCTACTGGCTGATGAAAGAGATCCAGGCTGATACTGATCTACAACTGCAATTAATCGTCACTGGTATACATCTTTTGCCCGAGTTCGGTCTTACCTACCTGAAGCATGGACTGAATATGTCGACACACCGCTGACCGATGTCGAAATTGAAAAGTTACGGACAAGTGTTAACCGCCAGAGTCCGTTTGGAAGTGCTGAATGGCAACAGCAGACAATTGCACGACTTGGTTTGGAATCAACAGTGCGCCGGAGAGGACGACCATGGGACAATTTGGTAAAGTAGCCTGTCCCCTTTAGATTTCCTTGGTCACCGGAAAGACCGGCGCCGGCAAAAGTTACCTGGCCTGTGCACTGGCGCAGAAAGCCTGCCGTGATGGCCACTCAGTTCTTTATCAAAGAGTACCCCGGCTGCTTCAGGATATAGGGGTGTCAAGGCATGACGGTCGCTACAACAAACTCATGAATCAAGTCGTTAAGTGCGAAGTCCTGATACTTGATGACCTGCTCATCTCGCCACTTTCGCGGGAAGAGCAGAAAGAGCTTCTTGAAATAGTTGAGGAACGTTATGATCGGAAGGCGACAATCGTCACCAGCCAGCTTCCAGTCAAGGCGTGGCACGATGCCATGCAGGACCCGACCCTGGCGGATGCCATCCTGGATAGGTTGGTACACAATGCCTACAAGATCGAATTGGACAGTACTGATTCAATGAGAAGGAAGAGAACAACACTTGACCAGAAAACCAAACCTGTGACAGAGTAAAAAAACAAACCTCGCGACCTCACAAGCAACCGATCGCCTTCAACGGACTGCCGGTCGCCTTCCCAGCGGAACGGCGGTCGGCATCACGTCAGTTCAACCGGTCGGATTCATCGGAATACCCAACTTGCTCCGGTATTACGACATCAACGACAGATCAATGCAAAAGCGGCGTAAGAACGCCGTCTGTCATAGGAGATTAAATAAGTCTGTTCCTGGCGTTCGTCCAGCTTGGTTTGGAATCAACAGTGCTGGAGGGTAAGACCATGGGACAACTTGGTAAAGTAGCCTGTCCCCTTTAGACATAATGTCCGCCAGTAGAATAAAAAAAGGACTCGCCCCTTGCTAAC
>JAFLLC010000058.1 GCA_019162745.1 Deltaproteobacteria bacterium
CATCAATGGATCGTCAAAAACGGTAATTGCCGATTCAAAGTCGATTCCGTGCTTTACCTTGTTGACCCTATTCTTGTTCTCATCCCACTCGAAGATCATGCCACACCCATATTATGTACATACGATTCTGTAAATACAACCACAATTTTCAGCCACGAGAAAGGGCGCCTTAATGGGCGCCCTTAGTCATTCAATCTACTTCAAATTCTTCTTTATCCTCTCCACCGCCTCAATCACATTCTCGCGATGGCCGAAGGCCGACAAGCGGAAGTAGCCTTCCCCGCTCGGGCCAAAACCGCTCCCCGGCGTCCCGACCACGTTGCATTCGTTCAGCAGTTTGTCGAAGAAGTCCCAGCTGGTCATGCCGCCGGGGGTCTTGAGCCAGATGTACGGGGCATTGACACCGCCGAAGATCGTCACGCCGGCTTCCGTGAGTCCTTCACGGATAATGCGGGCGTTCTCCATGTAATAATCGATAACTTCCTTGGTCTGTTTCCACCCTTCGTCGGAATAGACTGCGGCGGCGGCGCGCTGCACCGGGTAGGAAGCGCCGTTGAACTTGGTGGTGGTGCGGCGGAGCCAGAGCTTGTTGAAGCTGTACTTCTCGCCGGACTCCGTTGTGCCCATAACCTCTTCCGGCACAACCACCAGGCCGCAGCGGACGCCGGTGAAGCCGGCTGTCTTGGAAAAGGAGCGGAACTCGATGGCGCACTTCTTGGCCCCTTCAATCTCGTAGATGGAATGCGGGATGGAGGGGTCGGTGATGAACGCCTCGTAAGCGGCGTCGTAGAAGATTACGGCGGCGTTGGCGTTGGCGTAATCGACCCACTTTTTCAACTCGGCCCTGCTGGCCACCACGCCGGTCGGGTTGTTGGGGAAGCAGAGATAGATGATATCCACCTTTTCGGTCGGCAGCGCCGGGATGAAGCCGTTGGCCTCGTTGCACGGCAGGTAGACTATTCCCTTGTAATATCCCTTGTCGTCGGAATCACCGGTGCGACCGATCATGACGTTGGTGTCATTGTAGACCGGATAGACCGGATCGCCGATGGCAACGATGTTATCCAGGGCGAAGATGTCCAGAATATTGGCGCAGTCGCACTTGGAGCCGTCGGAGATGAACATCTCTGAGGTAGAGAGCGACACGCCCAGCGGCTTATATGATTTCTCGATGATGGTGTTGATCAGCCAGTCATACCCCTGCTCCGGGCCGTAACCGGCAAACTGGTCGATAGTGCCCAGGTCATCAACGGCGGCATGAAATGCTTTCAATACAGCTGGAGCCAGCGGGCGGGTGACGTCACCGATGCCGAGGCGGATGACCTTCGCGGCTGGATTGGCCGCAGCGAATTCACGCACACGGCGGCCGATTTCAGGGAACAGATAGCCTGCTTTAAGTTTCAGGTAGTTGCCGTTGATTTTTGCCATCTTCGGTAAATCCTCCACATCGTAGTATATAAAATAAGGGCGGCCTGAGCCGCCCATATCAATTATTTTAAACCGAGCACATCCTGCATGTCGTACAGCCCCGGCGCCTTGCCGACCACCCACTTGGCGGCGCGCACGGAACCGCGCGAGAACATGTCGCGGGTCATGGCGCGGTGGGTGATCTCGATCCGCTCCCCCATGCCGATGAAATAGACAGTGTGCTCGCCGACAATGTCGCCGCCGCGCACGGTCTGCATGCCGATCTCATCTTTCGTTCGCTCGCCGCAGATTCCCTCGCGGTGATAGTTGGCCACCTTGTTGTAGTCACGCCCCAGCGCTTCTGCAACGACTTCTCCCATCCGCACGGCGGTTCCTGACGGTGAGTCTTTTTTCTTGTTATGATGCAACTCGACGATCTCGACATCAAAATCATCCCCCAGGATTTTGGCCACATCCTTCAAAACTTTGAAACAGACGTTAACACCAACAGACATGTTAGGAGCAAGCACAACGGGGATATCACGAGCCAATTCAGCGGCGAAGGCCCGCTCCTCAGGGGTAAACCCTGTTGAGCCGATTACAATCGCCTTTTTATGGAGAGCGCACATTTCCAGATTTTTAAGCGACACCTTGGGTGAGGTGAAATCTATCAGCACATCGCAGACATCGACTACGGCGTTGAGACTATCGGTAATATGCACCTCCGTCTCGCCGCAGCCAGCTAAAAGCCCGGCATCCTGTCCAACCTGGGGATGTCCGGGACGCTCCAGTGCGCCACAAAATTCAGTCCCTTCTGCTTCAATGATGGAGTTGATGATGCGCTGCCCCATCCGTCCCGCAGCGCCGCATACGGCTATCTTGATCATTTGAACCTCATTTATTCAACACAGAGACACAGAGGGCACAGAGAGAATCAAACTGCTAAAATCAGGAAACAACACCAATCTTTTTCGTTTTTCTCTGTGTACTCTGTGCCTCTGTGTTTGATATGGAATTAAATAAGCTTGTATTCCTTCATAATCGCTGCCAACTTCGCCTTATTCGCCGCGCCCATTTCGCAGAGCGGCAGACGTACATCAGCGGATGCCTTGCCCATCAGTTCCAGAGCGGTCTTAACCGGCACCGGATTGCTCTCGATAAACATGGCGCTGCCGATCTTGAGCGTTTGGAGGTGCAACTGGCGCGCCTTCTCAAAATCACCGGCAAAAAAAGCGTCTACCAGATCAGCAACAGTCCTCGGCATTATGTTGGCCAGCACGGAGATAACCCCCACCGCGCCGCAGGCCATCATTGGAAAGGTAATAAAATCATCACCGGAAAAAACGTCAATTTTGTCGCCGCAGAGGGCAATGACTTCAGAACCCTGCTGCAGAGAACCGGTTGCCTCCTTGATGGCAACAATATTGGCGTGCTCGGCCAGTCGGGCAACTGTCTCAGGAAGAAGGTTGATGCCGGTACGCCCCGGTACATTATAGAGGATCTGCGGCAGCGCCACAGCGTTGGCAACGGCCATATAGTGACGATAGAGCCCTTCCTGAGTCGGTTTGTTATAGTAAGGCGTCACGAGCAGGGCACCGTCAGCGCCGACATCCTTGGCCTTCTGGGTCATCTCGATAGCCTCGGCGGTACAATTGGAACCGGTGCCGGCGATAACCGGAACCCGTTTGGCAACCTGATCCACAACAGTTTTGACAACAGCCAGATGTTCATCGTTATCAAGAGTGGATGACTCTCCGGTTGTGCCGCATGGCACGATGGCGTCGGTGCCGTTCTCAATCTGGAAATCAACCAACTCCCGGAGTTTTTCGAAATCTACCGCGCCATCTTTTTTGAACGGCGTCACAATTGCTACAATGCTTCCCTTGAACATGACGAGTACCTCCTGATATGATTCCCTACATTTACTACAGAAACGATGCGATTCTCTCACCCTTGATCAGGTCTTCAATTGTTTCCCGTTCACGGATGATCTCAAACTTGTCACCTTTTACCATTACCTCGGCGACACGGGGGCGGCTGTTATAGGAACTGCTCATGGCAAAACCGTAGGCACCGGCCGAGGTGAAGGCCATCATGTCATCCTGCTTGAACATCGGCACTTCGCGGTCTTTGGCCAGAAAATCACCCGACTCGCAGATCGGGCCGACAATGTCCGCTACGATCATGCCATCCTGATCTTTAACAACCGGCAGCACACCATGAAAAGAGCCATACAGGGCCGGGCGCGCCAGGTCGTTCATGCCGGCGTCGATCATGATAAAATTTTTCTCGTCGCGGGCCTTGGTGTAGAGACATTTCGAGACCAGGATACCAGCATTTCCCACCATGTTGCGGCCCGGCTCAAATACCAGATGCATCCCGAGATCTTTGGTCGCTGCCACGATTTCCTTGCCGTAATCAGCAGGCAGAGGCGGTTCCTCGTCGTTGTACTGGATACCAAGGCCACCACCGCAGTCAAAATATTTAAGGTCAATCCCTTCCCCGCGCAGCTTGGCAATCATGATCTTGAGCTTTTCGATGGAATCGACAAATGGGTTGACCTTGGTCAGCTGACTGCCGATGTGCATATCGATGCCAATGACATTTATGCCGGGGAGAGTCATAGCGCGGCTGTACTCGGTCATGGCACGGTCGATAGTTATACCGAACTTGGCATTTTTGAGACCGGTGGTGATATAGGGGTGCGTGCCGGGGTCAACGTCAGGATTGACTCGGATCGCAATGCCGGCCTTTTTACCGAGACGGGAAGCAATTTCCGAGATACGGGTCAACTCCTGCTCTGACTCCACGTTGAACATAAGAATACCAGTGTTCAGCGCATATTCTATCTCATCATCTTTTTTGCCAACGCCGGAGTAAACCACTTTCCCAGGATCAACGCCCGCCTTGAGAGCGCGATAAAGCTCTCCGCCGGAGACGATATCAACACCACCGCCCAGATTGATAAACGTTTTCAACACCGATTGAGTGGAGTTGGCTTTGACAGAATAGCAGATAGTATGCGGCATACCAGCAAAAGAGTCGTCAAAAGCCTTGAAGTGACGTGTCAGGGTGGCGTGTGAGTAGGCGTAAAACGGGGTGCCTACCGAAGCAGCGATCTCTTTGAGAGACACGTCCTCAGCATAGAGTTCGGCCCCCTTGTACTGAAAATGATTCATGAATTTCTCCTGTTGGGAATAATAGTCCGGCATTGGCAACATGATGAAAAGGAGGATATCTGTAGCACAGAAGGCTGTTGGAAGTCAAAAAATAAGGCGTAATATGAAGTTTCTGTTGCGGACAGAAGAACTCTTCCTATCAACCCTCTTCATCCCGGATGCCAGCCGTTATAGAGGCGCCTGATCAACTGAAACACCGTTACGCCCGGCAGCTTTCGCGCGGTACAGAGCCGCATCGGCCCGCTTCAGCACGGTTTCTTCAGTATCATCTCCCGATGCCTCGGCAACCCCGATTGAAAGCGTCATGGAAAGCGCAGTGTCATCAAGAAGAAAACGGCTTGCCCGCACCTCTTCGCACAGCTTCCAGGCAACTTCCGTCGCCGCCGCTACGTCGGTTTTGATAAGAATAAGCGCATATTCATCGCCGCCGAAGCGGGCAAGAAAATCGCTTCCCCGGAGGGAAGCCTTGATCTTCAGCGCGGCCCCCTTTAAAATACGATCGCCGGCAGGATGTCCGTACGAATCATTAATAGCCTTGAAGTTATCGAGATCAATCATCAACAGGGAGAACGGGTCACCGTACCGCTTGCGCAGTGTGATCATCTCATTCAGCTTTTCATCGAAATAGGTGCGATTAGCCAGTCTGGTCAACCCGTCAATCCGCACCGCAGTGCGAAGATCCTCAATCTGGCTCTGCTGTTCCGTCAGAACCGCCTGCGACTTGGCCAACTCTCCCTTCAGTGTGGCATTGCTTGAAATCACACGATCAATCTCCTTCACCAGGAGGGAATGAGCCTCCCTGAGATCGGTCGGCAACTCCATGGTGTTGATGGCGTTTTTCATGCCGCCAAGCAGTTGGGAAGAATCGCTGGCCGCCTTGTCGGTCCGTTGAATATTCGTCGTCAGAATCAGCAGAATATTTCTTATTGTCTGGGCGGAATCGTACAAATTCTGTTCGCGGGGATCAACCGGAACCGGTTGATCAGGGATGCTCTCCTCGAGGTCATCGTTTTCCTTAGGTGACCTGCCAAAAGCACGAGCCAACGGCGAGAAAATCCCCCGGAATATCCCGGCAATATCAATACTCTCTCCCGAATGAACCTTAAGGGAGACAAAAAGAATTACCATACCGGTCATCAGCCCGAAACCAAACACCAGAAAAAATGCGGTAATACTCACAAAAAAACCTCCTTAACACACTATAAAAATGGGGTATTGTAATCGTTCTTGTCAGAGTATCAAGAACTTTGTATAACACCCATACTTTTTATTCAAGGGTATTCGGATGTAAATTGTCTTCTTTAAAACCGGGGTGAGACCAATGACCGAAACTTACCGCCGCTGCCCGTGGTGCGGAGATGATCCGCTTTACCGCGAATACCATGACCATGAGTGGGGGGTGCCGCTTCATGACGACGTACGACTGTTCGAAATGCTGACTTTGGAGGGGGCGCAGGCCGGTTTGTCCTGGCTTACCATCCTGCGGAAACGGGAAGGTTACCGCAGAGCATTTGCCGGTTTCGATCCTCTGAAAGTGGCAGCGTTCAGCGAAGATGACATCGTGAGACTTCTGGCCGACCCCGGCATTGTGCGTAATCGCCTCAAAATAGCTTCCACCATCACCAATGCCCGCACCGTGCTGGAGGTGCAGAACCGCTACGGGAGCCTTGACCGTTACCTCTGGAGTTTTGTGGATGGAGCGCCGATCCGCAACTGCTGGAGTACAATGGGTGAAGTCCCTGCCAGCACGCAGCTTTCTGACACGATGAGTAAAGAACTGAAGCGGCTCGGCTTCCGCTTCGTCGGCTCAACAATCTGCTACGCCCTCATGCAGGCGACCGGCATGGTCAATGATCATCTGACCGGCTGTTTCTGCTATCGGTCTAAAACCCGACCTCACGAATGACCGTCGCATAGACATTACGCATTCCTTCCATCAGCTTGCTCCGCTTTTCCACTTCAATATGGACAACCCCCCTCAACTTTATCAGCGGAACAGCAGCGGGAGAACAGCCGTCCAGCCGGAGACGAAACAGCGGCATATCCGGGATAATGGCCCCCTGAGGATCAGTGCGGGCGGCAATCGGGCCACCGTATGTGGAGGCCAGAAACGGTTCATCAATTGTGGGTATATTCACCCGGTCAATCTCCGCCACCTGACATTTATACGTACCGAATTCAAGGGCATCAGGAATGAATCGTGCCGAGGCTCCTACCTTGACGGTCTCAAGCTCCCGCTCACCCACATAAGCATCGATCCTGTTGCCGCTGGTGTCGGCAATCACATACAACGGTTCTTTGCGTGGCAGCCATACGCCGGGGGAGAGTTCGTCGTTACGAGCCACGATGACACCATTAAAAGGAGCGCGCAGAGTAAGCTGCTCCATGACACCTTTCAGACCCGAAAGCTCCGTAGCACCGGCTTCAAGACGCTTGTTAAGAACGTTTCCCTGGCTAAGCAGCTTTTCGTCAAAACTCTGCTGGACCGCCAGCCAGCGGGAAGTTTCTGTTAATGTTTTTGCCTGACGAATCTGCTGGGTTATCTCGGGAGAATGCAGCTTCAGGAGCGTCTCACCGGCATATACCTTCTTCCTTTCCCCGGCCGACTCAACCGTTATCATCGCTGCAAATGGAACAGTGACCAGCTGTTCCCGGATTGCTGAAAGCGCGGCTGGCGCGGAAAGAGTTCCCTTCCAGGGCAAGGCAACCGCAAGAAGGACACCTGCCAACAGCAGCAGACTCCTGATGACATGCCAATTGAAACGAAGTTTGTCGCGCATTTTAGACCAGGCCGTTACCTCTTTATACATGGGATGCACAATGAACCATCCTATCTCCACGGCAAATAGAAAGATGCCAAGCGCCTTGAAAAAGTAGTAATACACCATTACGGCGATGCCGAAAAACACGACGAGACGATATACCCACACTGCGATGGCGAATAATATCAAAAAAACCTTGAGCCGGGGTGACGCCGGTTCAGGCGCTGGCGCTCCTAGGCCGAAGAGCCATTCCCGGAGCCACCACCTGCCAAAGGCGAAGGAGCGCTGGTGCAGGTTGGGAAGACGCAAAAAGTCGGAAAGAATAAAGTAACCGTCAAAGCGCATAAACGGACTGGCGTTGAGGGCGATCGTCATGATCCAGGTTGTTGTTGCGAGAATAAAAGCGGCGGCGCGGGTTGGTCCATCCGGCATCAAAAGCCATCCCCAGAGCGCGATCAGGGCAAGCAACAGCTCTGCTGTCATGCCGGCAATGCCGATGGCCAGCCTTTCGGAGCGGGAGGTTAGTTTCCAGGCCTCGTTGGTATCGGTATACAGCATCGGTGTCATAACGACGAGCGCGAACCCCATGGATGGTATGCGGCAGCCGTAGCGGTGCGCGGTGAAGGCATGGCCGAGTTCATGGATAATTTTGGCAAAAGGAATTGCGCAGCCGACGATCAGTATCCCTCCCAGACTGCGGTAGGAAGTGAACGAATGCAGGAAGGCGTCCCATTGGCGTGAGAGCAGATAAAACGCTATGATTGCCGCTACCACCAGCATGACTAAAAAAGCCTGCGAGAAAAATAACTCCACGAAGGGCGCGGTTTTTTTGAGAAAACGCTCCGGCCTAACCAGCGGCACGCGAATGAAAAGATAATTTTTCAGGAGCCACGCAGCCCATCCGGGACGACTGGCCGCCTGGGCCGCCACGAGACGTTGATTTCCTGCGGCGGTAGAAGTCTGCAGCAGAAAATTCTGTTCCAGAAAAGCGGCCATGCCAAACACATCCTGCTCATTAACCGTCAGGGTGGTTTCCCGATTAACCGCTGTGACGACATCTTGAACAGAACCGAGATGCCAGCGGGAGAGTATTTCAAAGGCGGGCCACCCCAGAAGATAAAACTTGTTTGCAGGCGGATCATGGAGCGTCCAGGCGGGCGTGCCGTTTTCTGCCGGTGGTGCGGGGAAAAGGCCCAATTCCTGGCGCAGCAGGGGGAGCGGCGGTGACTCTACCATCCGAGACGCTGCCGGAGTGCGGTGAGAGGGCGGCGGAACAGGTAATAGCCGAAGGAAACTTTTTTACCATAAATGCGGGCTGTTCCGGTCAAGCCGATGCGGGGCGGCTTCGCTGTCGCGGCGAAATCGGCTTTCAGGCGATAGGCGGCAATACCCGCAGAGGTCGCTTCCGGCTTGTAGGCGGCGTAGCGCAGGGTGCCGTCCAGCGGATTCTGCAGATCTGACGAAAGGTATAGCCTGACAGGGTTTTTTAGACCAAAATCGATAACATCGGCAACCGGAAGCCTGATCAGCATTTCAACCTGACCAGGATCAGCAATGGTTAAAACCCGCTCGCCGATGGCAACATTCTTCCCCACCCAGTCACTCTGTTCGGCGAACACGACGATACCGGCACGCGGCGCCCGGACTTCAGCTCTGTTCAACAGCTGCCGGGAAAAGGACAGTTCCGTTGCTTTTTCTTCCATCCTGCCGCGGCGCGGCGTTATCTCGGCTCTGAATTTGTCGTCTACCAGCGCTGTCTGGGCGGCCTGACGATATTCCTCAGCCGCCACCTGGTACACCTTGCTTGCCACGCCATGTTTGGCAGCCAGGTTTGTGCGATCAAACTCGAACAACAGCTGCCCTGCAGTCACGCTCTGGTTTGGCTTGACATGAAACTTGTCAATAACCGTATCAAGGGGAGATCTTACGACAAAAGGGTCCTTGGGCACAACCTCGGCCGGCGCCTGAACGGACATACGCACCGGATAAAACAGGGAGGCGGCAGCAAGCAGTATCAAAGAGGTCTTCATGCCGGTCGAAAACAGGTTTTTACGGATTTTTCTCCACAAACCACCCTGCCCAGCATGGGCGGCAAACCCATGTGCATAGATGGCAGCAAGTTCGCTCAGCAGGGACAGTTCACGCTCATGCCACGGCTCTTCACGAAACAGAACCAGCATGCCAAGCTGACCGCCATCTTTCGACTTCAGCGGGGCCATAGCCGCATTAAGTGGCGCCCACTCATGCCAGGAGCGGGAAAGTTCTCCGGGCAGATCTTCCGGCGTGCAGCAACTGCTGCTGTCCAAAGGTTGCCATCGTTTGCAGCATTCCGTCAGCCATTGCAGATACGGTGAGCTGCGGTCCGGCTCCGGAATACCAGAAACGGTAAAAACACCTTTGCCGCGCATCCAGAGAGCAGACTGGCGGTAAGGGAGCAGCTGCTTACTTTCATTGACAGCGATAAAGCCGATCTCCTCAGCTGTAGCGGCCTCTCTGACGCGCCGTGACAGCTGCACAAGGATGCTTAAACCGATGACCTGGTTTTCGGTGTCCTCACTCATCGCTTTGCCTTACTGAAATTGGCCCACCCGCTCATTCCGGGGAGAAGTTCGCTGTGACTCCCTTCAATCTCACCGGTAAGCAGTAAAGACTGACTCACCGGGTCGATGCGGGCGCCAAGCCGAACAATGCATGCCTGGTAGGCCCGTCCCAACTCTTCAATCTGAATGGAAAACCGGGTCCCTGGTTTCAGCCAGACAAGCCAGCGGGATGGCACTATCAAGCGGACCTCCAGACGGCTTGTATCAATAATATCCATCAGCGGCTTACCCGGTGTTACATACTGATGAGCATCTACATGCAGCTTGGCGATCCTGCCATTATACGGTGCCTTGAGAATGCACTTCGAGACATTAACCCGCATAGCCTCCGCCTCCGCCTCGGTCTCCTTCACCTTGGCCGTTGCTTGATCAACTTCCAGAACGCTGATCGAATTAAGTTCAGCAAGCCGTTTGCTGACCTTGAGCGCCTGCCGTGCCGCCTCTGCCGATGCCTCCGCCTTATTCAGCAGTGCGTTCAGCAGTGAGCAATCGAACTCGATCAGCTGCTGGTTCTCACGGAACGTCTCGCCTTCTCGAAGCGGCAATTTGGAAATGTTAGCGGAAATCTCGGTTGAAAGCGTCGTTTGCTGAAATGGGGTCAACTGGACACGGATCACGCCCTCCTGGGCCTGTACGCTGAAAGGGATCAGGAGGACTAAGAAAAACAAAGCAACAACAATACTGAGGGATTTCATACCATTCCTTTTCCAGGCTTTTCATATTTCTTAGCAACAATGTTGGGTTTCACGATAAAGCAGCTCTACCCAACCTACTTTTCTTTGTCCCTCCCCTCTTCAAGGGGGAGGTTAGGAGGGGGATGGGGTGGATTTTCGGGTTTGCAGCAGCACTAACTTTTCATATTTCGTAGGTTGGGAAGAGTGAAACGAATCCCAACGCAACAATGTCGGGTTTCGCGGTAAGGCTGCTCTACCCAACCTACATACTATTCACATCGGAAGTTTGTCTCAATACGACGGTTTTGCCGCCTGCCCTCTTCACTGTTATTATCAGCAACAGGTCTGGCTGATCCATATCCTTTAGCCGTAATACGCTTTGGGTCAATACCGAAGTTTTTTATGAGATAGGTACGAATATTATCGGCACGATGTTGCGACAGGATGATGTTATTAAGTTTTTTGTTCGCAAAGCCCATATTATCGGTATAACCGGCAATTTCTCCGCTCGCTCCGGGAAATGCCTTTAAAAAATCGGCAAGTTTTTTAAGCTCGGCATAATAGCGCGGCTTGATAACCGACCGCGCACTGTCAAATTGTATTGACAATACCGTCGTCTGACAGAGCTGGGCGCTTGCTGCCTGCGGCTGGGCAACCGCCGTTTCAACAACAGTGACCATTGCGGTATCTGTTGTCGCGCCACCGGCTCCATTACAGGTCACCGTATACGTCGTCGTTTCAGTCGGGGTAATTGCCTTGTCACCCTGCGGCGACACCATACCGATTTCCGGCTTTATCTTGCACTCAATCGCATTTTTTGAAACCCAGGTGAGTGTGGCACTCTGTCCTTTGGTAACGGTGTTCGGAGTTACCGACAGGGTGAGCGTCGGCGCTGCGGCTATCATCGGCACCAGTTGAGCCGGAGCTGCCGGGACTGTTTGAGCAACAACCGCCGCCGCAGGTTTGGCAACGACGACCGGAGCAGGAACGCATAGTGCGGCGGGGCCGTTCAGCCACGCTTTGATATCACCGGAGAGTCCCTTTATCTCATAAGAACTAACAGTTTTGGGAAGCGGATCATCGCCGATAGTCGCAATAATTTGGCCGCATGAGTTCTGCAACGAGGCATAATTTTGATAGCTGCGATACTCTGCCATGAGCGATGCCGTTGCCGAGCGAATTTCGGAGAGTTGATTTTGTGAACCGCTTTTTGTCTGGTTCATCGTCTGCGTGTGGATACGGGCATCAATATCCTGCAGCTGGTCTGAAAGCTCATACTGCCGCTTGCGACTGTAAAAGTCATGATACGCGACATGAACCTGCGTGAGTATCGCCATGCTGAGCGCAAGCCGCTGTGCCTGTGCTATTTCGACCTGACTTGTGGCTATCTTGTACTGGCTCGGCCCGCTGAGCAGGTTCATCAGGTTCCAGGTAAGCCGCGCGCCACCATCAATCCACGAATTGCTTACCAGAAAGCTGTTACTGTCTGTATGCCCCCCCACGCTCAGCTCTATGCCGGGCAGCATCCTCAAGATCGCCTTGCGGGTTTCACTCACGCTGATCCGCTCATTGTAGTCGGCTTCCAGCAGTTCGGGACGCTGAAAAAGCGCTTTGTATTCCATCTGATCCAACGTGCTGGTGAGATCCAGCATCTCCAGCTTCGAGGGACTTAAAGAAAAGTATTGTCCCAGAGGAAAGTTCATCAGTGAAGCAAGACGCGGTTTTGCCTGAGCCAGTTCGTCACGGAACGCCTCAAGCTGCTTCATAATTTCGAGCAGCGTTTTGCGATAGGTCAAGGTTTCAAGCGGTGGACGCAGCTTTTCCTGTTCGATATTGGCGGAATCCTGGAGCGCCTTAGCCACATCTTTCAGCAGTGGTTCAAAACGGCTGTTAAGCTCCTGCGCACCCAACGCAAGCCAGTATGCCTGACGAACCTGCTGCATGATTGAATGGACAACCTTGCGGCGGCGCTCCTTCATTATGTGGCCGCGGTCAGCCTGTTGCTTCCCCTGAAAGTAACTGACGCCAAAATCGAGAAGGTTCCAGGTCAGCGTCAGGTCACTGTTAAAATGCCCCTTATCCTGTGACGTCGATGGAGCAAGAGATTCTATGCCGGTAGCCACATTCATACTGGATGACGCGTTGTACGAATCACGCTGGTTATATCCCGCAGCGGCAACAAGCCTCGGCAACATGTCATATTTCATCATATCGGTCTGCCTCATGGAAAGCGCATCTTCCATGATTTTAAGGCGATGATCCAGGTTGTACTTGATGGAGCGGGCCATAGCCTCCTCAAGCGTAACCACCGCATTCATCGGCTCCTGATTTTTGTACATCGCCCCGCGATCTGCCGCCATTCGCTTCAGCACATCTTCTTGTACCAGCGGCTTGGTTGAAACCGCACAGCCGGTAAAAAGTGACGAAAACACCAACAATATTGCCACTGCATGCAGCTGTTTCATGTTACCCACTCCTTTATTGCATTTCATAAGATCATTTTTTAATGGCGGCAAACAGTAGCGCCTCCCTGCCACGCTGATTAAACACCGCCATCTGTTCCGTCAGGGACGCCCTCCCCTTCAGCGCGTGTAACGTTGCATCCGCCCCGTCCCGGAGATCCGAACGGGGTGAAAGCGGCTGTTTTTGCGGAGTACGATCCGGTACAAGCCGGGGATTATCTCTATCATCTCCACCTGACTTGACATCAACGGCGGCCGGACGAACCGATTTCGACTCAGTCACATGAAAAAGGAACTGGGCCTCGACAACGTTACCATTTTGATCACGGGCGGTCACCTTGATATCTATATAGCCGCCACTGCCGACCGGCGGCTTACCGGTAAAGCGGCCGCTATCAGGATCGAAGCTCAGCCAGTCCGGCAAAGGTCGCCCATCAGCCAGCTTTGCCTCTACTTTAACCTTGGCGCTTGGATCGGAATGCCTGAACATCCCTTGTGGGAGGTTAAATGAAGCAACCTCATTGACCAGGCTTTCCTGTGAAGAGGGGGTTATTACCAGATAAAGCCCGTCGCGGCCAATCATCGAGTTATCGCCGATAATAACGAGGCCGTTCCTCACGCTTGCCATTCTGCTAAAAAGCGCTTCATCATCCAGCAGATTCCTCACTTCGTGCCACTGCTGCGGCTCACTGTATGACGGCGTATAACCTGTGTCCGGGCCATTGGCAGCGTCAGTCCCGTTCTCTGGCGCTGACGGAGCAATGGGCACAACCGGCCGAATAGCCGGTGGGACAACTGGCGGCTCAAGTGGAGCGTTCTTTTGCGTCACAAGAATATCGGTACTGTTGGTGACGGTTACATGGCCGTCATCGGTGGCCATGGTGAATGGATCGCTACCGGAAAACGACTGATCCGGTATGTAGGTAAGCGCCTTATTAGCGGCGATCAGCGCGTTAATTTCCACCAGGCTCCCCGTAAGAGTGACGACGCTGTTGCCATTACCGGAGATTGTCAGGTTTGCTGAACCGGGATCGGTAAGCTGCAGCACGCCATGAGCGACACTCAGAGTGACGGTCACAACGGGAGAATCGACGTCATCCACATGAAGGCCGCCAAATCGGACCGGAGCCTGAAGGGCAGAGACGAGAGGATCAGCCGGGAGCGTATTGACGGGATTGTCGTTCGCACCGTGGATGGTGATATTCAAGGTAGCTGCTGACGTATCCCCGGCGGCATCCAGCACCGTATAGGTAAATGTTTCCGTGAGGGAATCACCACCATTCAACGCCTGCACCGCTGCGTTGGCATTATCAACCGCATAGCTGTAGCTGCCGTCGGTATTCAGGGTCAGTGTACCGTATGAACCCGGAGTGGCGCCGCCAACCGTACCCGCCGCCGTACCGCTCACCGCACTCACCGTTTTTGAATCACCGTTGTCAATGTCGGTATCGTTGGCAAGAACGCCATGAGCGGCGTCAACGACCGTATCAACCCCCGGCGTGGCATTGCCCGCACCGCCAGCTTCGGTCGCACTCGCACTGTCAGCCGTTGCTACCGGATTATCGTTGGCTCCATGGATCGTCACCGTCAGGGTCGAGCTGCTGGTGAGCCCGGCGGCATCCCATATCGTATAGTCGAAGGTTTCCGCCAGCGTCTCGCCGCTCGTACGGAGCGCCTGAACCGTGCTGTTGCTGTTGTCCACCGCATAAACGTAGCTGCCATCAGCGTTCAGCTTCAGCGTGCCATACAAAGCGGCAAGATTTTGTCCGAGCGTTCCATTGGTTGCCCCGAACGAGACTGACGTCACAGAGAGATGTTCGTTGGCGTTGACGGCCAGATCCGGGTCGGTATCGTTGGCAAGCACGTTCCCGGTCGGATCAACGCCCACCGTCGCATTAGCCACACCACCAGCTTCAACGGCATCAGTGGTATCAGCAACAGCAACCGGAGGACGATTCATACTGATGACAACACTTTTGCTATCAATCAGCAGGCCGCCCAAACCCTGATCCTGTCCGCTTCCCGCTGTTCCGCCGCTTGCGTTGCTGTTTTGATCGTTAAGGATCCAGTCGAGCGTGACGCTGCTATAGATCGGCGCGGCGTTTGAATTGCTGTATGTGATGCTTTGCGCCGCGCTGTTGACACGGGCGGTTGTCGCGTTGGCATCGAAGGTCATAACCAGTGTGCCGTTACTATTCGTGTAGCTGCCGATAACTGTGCCGCCAACGGTGATGGTGTCGTTGGCCAGGTCAGAGGAGGAGAAGACGTCATCCGCCGAAGCCCCGCCATGACGGCTGATGGTGAGGGTTGCACCCAACCAGTTATTGCGTTCCGCACCGAGCTCCTGATCACCGAACAACACATCAGGATCAATAATGATCGGAGCATCGGTACTCTGGACGTATGGTCTGGTTTCAGGCGCATTGATCGAAGTGGCGTCCAGAGCGGTGATCAGCGGGGTGTCGTTCACCGGAACGACCGTGATACCGATGGTTTTAGTGGCGGCGGAAATGGCGGTTGTGCCGCCGTTGCTGGCGCTGTCCACCGTCACCCGTGTTTCGCTTGTCCCATCGAATAAGGTGAAGCCGCCGCCGTAAGTATTGTCAATGGCACGTACGGCAAGTCCGGGAGGTGCGCCGTGGTAGTTTGCATCAGGCACAAAGCGCACCTCTGCTGCAGCTGACAACACCAAGGCAGTTGCATTGTCCGCCACGGCGCCAACCGCCGTCCAGTGAGAACCGGCATCCGTCGAATATTGCCAGACCCCTTCGGTGGCTGTTGCCGTGTTGCCGACGATGGCAAGTCCAGCGAGAGAACTGGAGGTGTCTACGTCACTGACGGTAACCAGCGCAGAGAGCGTCTGGGCGGTTGAAGTGGTGTCTTCGTTTGTTGTTATGGCGGCCGCTGCCGACAACACCGCTGCGTCGTTGACGCCGTTGATGGTAACCGTCAGCGTTGTACTGCTGGCATCACCATCAGCATCGGTAATCGTGTAGGTAAACGTCTCGGTCAGGTGATCACCATTCCTCAGCGCGTTCACCGTACTGTTGCTGTTATCGGGGGTATAACTGTAGCTGCCGTCGGCATTCAGGGCAAAAGAGCCATAACTGGTCGCAAAAGCCGCGCCGATGCTCTTGCCGTTGCCGCCATAGGTTACTGCTGTCACCGGAGTCGCCGTGATGTCTGCACCAATCCGGTCAGCCACATCGCCTGCTGAGGCGCCGGTCGCGCCGTACACATTGCCGTTTACCGTCGCCGTGCCATCCTCAGTCACGCTGTTGGTATCTGCAAAAGTGGTCGGTACGTCATCAACAATCTGTACCGTCAGTGTGCCGCTTGACGTGCCGCCGCCAGCATCGAAAATGGAAAGCGCAACCAGATCGCTGCTTTCCGTGCCGCCGGTATGATCAAGCCGTGCCTTGAGGGTGTAGCCATAGCTGAGTATAGCGGCCGTCGGCACACCGCCGACACTATCAGTGACGCTAAAAGCGGTCAGCACCAGCGTTCCTTCAACTGTATCGATCGTTACCGGGGTGGTGCCGAGGCTGGTGAGTACAGCCACCGTAACCTCGGTAGTTTCAACTCTGATTTTTGTCAGGCCATCGAGAGCCGACAGGGTTAGTGTGCCGTTCGCCTTGTGCGAATTATCACCATCAACCAGCCCTTTTTCATAAACGGTGACCTGCCCGGTCGCAACGCCATTGCCGTCCACCGGAGTAATGGTGGAAGTTCCATCCGTGTTGCCGTTGATGACGATTGTCAGAGTGGGGCTGCTGCTGTCGCCGTCAGCATCGGTGATGGTATAGTTGAAGACTTCGGAAAGGGTTTCGCCGTTCTTCAGCTGATTTACCAAAGGATTGGAGTTATCGAGGGTGTAGCTGTAGGTGCCGTCTGCATTGAGCGTCAGGCTTCCATAAGCGCTGTCAAAGGCAACGCCGACGCTCTTGGCATTGCCGCCGAAAGAGACAGCGGTCAGAGGGCTTACCGGAATATCTGCGCCTATGCGGTCAGCTCCGGCTCCGGTAGTCACAACATTGCCGGTGACCGTTCCCGTAGAGTCCTCAGTAACGCTGTTGGTGTCGGCATTGGCGGTCGGGGTGTCGTTGACAATCCGCACCGTCAGTGTGCCGCTGGCTGTGCCGCCGCCCGCGTCAGTAATTGTCAGGGGGATAGCGTCGCTGTTCTCGGTTGCCGCCAGGGTCGTCTGGACGTGCGTCAATGTGTAGCTGTACGACAGTGCCCCTCCCGTTGAGACGCCCCCTACGCTTGACGTCGAGTTGTAGCCGGTCAGGGTCACGTCACCCTTTGCCGTGTGAACAATCACCGGCGTGCTGCCCAGCAGGTGCAATTCTGCCAGCGTCACGTTCGTGCCACCTATGCCGATGCTCGTCAGCCCATCCGCAGCGACCAGGGTCACCGTGCCGATGCTGGTTTCCCCAGTATCGACAACGGTGGTAAGACCGGCTTCGGTGACGCTGACTTCACCGGTTGCCCCGCCGTTGCCATCTACCGGAGTGAGAGACGGCGCACCGTCCGTAATGCCGTTAATTGTAATGGCAACAGTCGCTGTCGAGGTACTGCCGTGGCCATCGTTAATCGTATAGGTGTAGCTGTCCGTCAGTGTCTGGCCGTTTTTCAGTGCATTAACCGCAGCGTTGCTATTGTTCAGGGTATAGGTATAGCTGCCATTCCCGGCCACATTTATCGTACCGTAAGCACCGGCAACATCGTCTCCGGCACTGGCGCCAAGCGGCCCGGCCACGCTCCCGGCTGAGACGCCCTGCACCGTCAGGATATCACTGCCGTCGGTATCACTATCCTGGACAACCGTGCCGGGCGTAACGTCGCCACCGGTACTGACGCTGTTTTCGCTGATGCTGTTGGTGTCATTCACGGCAACTGGCGCGTCGTTGGTGCCGTCAATTGTGACGGTGACCGTGGTGGTAGAAACGCCGCTGCGACCATCGTTGATTGAGTAGGTAAAGACGTCGGCAAGGTGCTCACCAACAGCCAGAGCCTGCACCGCAGCCTTGGCATTATCCGCCGTATAGGCAAAACTGCCATCAGCCGCTACGTTGATTTTGCCATAAGCGCCGACGACGTCACTGTCAATATTGCCGGATTGTACGCCGCCACTGCCCGCCGCGACACCCTGCACAACGAGAGCATCACCGTCCTGATCGGTATCGAGTACGTTACCGCCACCGCTGCTGGCTGGGGTCAAATCACCGGCAACAGCCGTGCTATCGGTGGTGGCACCCCCTTCACTGACCGAAGCGGTGTCGGCGTTGGCAACAGGCAGCCGATTTATATTGATAGTGATATCAGCAAAACTTGATTTATGACCGCCACTCCCCTGATTTTGGGCGCCGGTGGCTGTGCCAGCCGTGCCGCCGCCGGTGACATCGCTGTTCTGATCGTCAATAGTCACGCGCAGAGCGACGCTGTTGTAGCTCAGGCTTCCCGGTGCGGTATGGGTATTGCGATAGGTCAGACTTTGCACAGCTTCGGTTACATTAGCCGTGGTAGCACTGCTGTTAAAACTGATGATCAGCGTGCCCCCTGCTTGCGTGAAGGTGCCGATGGTTGTGCTGGAGAGAACAACATTATCGGCTGACAAAGAGAGGTTGCTGCTTGCGCCAAACTGATCGTCTGCGCTGGCACCGCTGGCGCGGGCAATGGTCAGTTGCGCGCCTGCCCAGTTATTGCGGGCAGCCAGCTCAAAATCGCCGAGCGCGACACTGCTGTCGATAACAACAGCACTGCCACCCTGAACATGGAGGTTGGCTGAGGTGCCATCCAAACCGGAAATTGTCGGTGCATCATCCACGGGATAAAGCGTGACCGTGCTTGTGGCCGTGCCGATCGCCCCGCTCGCCCCGATAACATTCGAGTTTGCATCCGTCACTGTCCAGGTGATGGTGCGTGTGCCGGTCAAATTATTGCCGGTCGGGTCTTCATTGCTGTTGTTAAAGGTGACCAAGCGCAGGGCAGCCTGATACTGTACCAGCGTATTCGTGCCAGAAAGAGTCAGCTTGCCGGTAGCAGCATCGTAGCCGGTAACAACAATAGTGGTACCGGAGATGGTATCACCAAGCGCCGTGCCCGCCACAGCCAGACTGTCGTAGGTTGATTGCAGATTTGCCGTAATCTGCACCGTAGCACCGCTGGCCTGGGTATCATCGGCGTCGCTCACTGTCAGAGCCGAAGAAAGCGTTACCGCGCTGCCGCCTTCGGTAAAATTGACGTTGCCAGCAGTAATAACCGGCGCATCGGCGGTTGGCGTGATGGTGATCGTACCGCTCAGTTGTGCAGTAAAAGCGGTGGCAACGGTAGCGCCCGTATCAAACGTATTGCTGCCGTCGTTAAGCGTCACGGTGAAAACGCGATCAGGATCGGTATGATTAACAGTCGGGTTATCGTTGGTCGTATTGCTGTAGCGAAGCCTGGTAAGCAGCGCATTTACCGCCGTCGGCGTGGCGGTGGCCGAAGTAAAGGTAATCGACATATCGCTACCGCTGCCACCGCTGCTTGTGGCAAAGTTGACACCACCATAGCTGATGGTTGAGCCGGAAACACCGATCTGACCCGCAGCAGTGCCTTGATTTAGCACTGTAAGGGTATCGCCGCTGACGTAGGTATCAAGATGAATCGTCAGCGAACCGCCATTAAAGCTGACGGGGCTGTCCAGATCGGAGACAACGATGGTGCCGCCGACGAACTGAAGCGCGGTGGCGTTACGTTCGCTATATGTGCCCCCCAACGTGGTCGCGCTCATAAACGGGGCGTCATTGTCACGGACAATGGTAACACCCAGCGTGGCACCGAGGACGCTTCCCGCGCCGCCATCA
This sequence comes from Deltaproteobacteria bacterium, assembly GCA_019162745.1. GTDB lineage: Bacteria > Desulfobacterota > Desulfuromonadia > Geobacterales > Pseudopelobacteraceae > JACRCG01. The sequence goes on from JAFLLC010000058.1 coordinate 19,936, forward strand.
TTTACGGTATAGGTCAGGGTGCGGGTCGTGGCTGGAGCGTCGCTGCTGTTCCTGAACGTCAGGTTTTCGACAATGCGCTCGGCAATAGCCGCCGTCGCGCTGCTATTGAGCGTAACCACAAAATTGCTTGCGGTGCCGCCTGTCGCAGTACCCACCGTAACCCAGCTGCTGCCGTCATAATACTGAACGTTCCCGCCGTTTACTCCGGTCCACTGCACATTACCCGCTATTGCCGCAGGTGAAGTCGGCAGCGACACAACATCTAGTGTGGCAAGACCGCTGATGGTGATTGTGCCGCCGTTGTAATTGGCGCTGTCGATATCGGTTATGGTGATATCCTGATCGAGCCACTCCGGCGTGACCTGGATAGCGTTTTCATGGAACGAAGCGGCAGTCAAGCCGCTCAGGCGCGGCTGGTCGTTGGCAGGAGTAACCGTCAATGTAGAAACAGGATTGTTGCTGGCCAACAGATCGTTACTTGATACGGTTCCGGCATTATCGAGGCCGGCATCGGTGACCTGCACGTTGAAAGTACGACTGCCAGCAGTCGGGTTGTCGGTGGTGTTGATATAGGTGATACCCTGCAACAGCGTCTGAAAACCGCTGACCGAAGCGGTAGCGCCACTGGCCGGTATAATCGTAAACGTACCGCTGCTGCTGACGTAGCTGACCTTGAAACTCCCTGCGGTGACATTGCTGTAGTCGGTGCCGAGCAGAAAGTTCTGGCCGCCGATATTCAGCACTTCAAAATTACCATCCTTCAAACTACCGACCGTCAGCAGCATCTGAGTCAGATTACTGTTATCAACATCGGCCAGAGTGCCGCTGGTGGCGATCTTAACGGCGACGTGAGCGACATTGGCCCCTTCTGTCCAGGTAACGGCAGTATCGTTGCCAGCCGTCACGCCATTCAGGTCAACTACCGGCGCATCATTGACCGGGTCAACAACCAACCCCAGCGTTGCGGTGCCGCTTGACCAGGCAGCTGTGCCGCCAATCAACGCGCTGATATCCTGTACGCCGACGGTGCTGTTCCACGCACCATCTGCGGCACGCAGCGTCAATGAGCCCGGTGTGCCGTTGTAATTGAGGAACGGTACAAATTCGATTTTATGGCTAGAGTTGGCAAGATCCAGTACGACTGCGGTCGCATTGCTGATGCTGGTAGAGACAGTAACCCAGGTGCTGCCGTCGAGGGTGTACTTCCATTCCCCCTGCGCCGCCGTCGCGGCATTGCCGACGATAGCCAGCGCTGTTTGAGATGTAGCGGTAGTGCCACCGCTGACGCTGCTCTGGTCATCGGTGCTGTCGCTGTATGTCAGTGTGGCGGCTATCACCGCCGCAGTTGTGGCGGTTGACGTGGTATCTTCGTTGATATTTCCAAACGTGGCGCTGCCGGAAAGAGTCGGCGCATCATTCACCGGTGACACCGTAAGTTCAACCGTATCAGTCACGGCTGAAAAGGCGGTTGTCCCCCCGCCACCGGCGGTAAGATCTGCGGTCCCGCCATTGCTGCCGGTTGACTTGTCCCAGGCGCGCACCGTCAACGCCGCACTGACGCTGCCGTGCCAGTTTGCTGCCGGTGCAAAGTAAACGCGGGTGTCGGCATCGGCGGCGAGCAAACGTGCCGTAGTAGCATCAGCGGTACTGAAACTGGTCCAGTTGCTGCCGCCATCGATGCTGTAGTACCAGATGCCGTGGGTGCCGTCTGCCAGTGTGATGGCGAGTCCTTTGGGATTGGTAATGTCGTTGTCAGCGATATTGCTGCTGGCAAGGGCGGAGATGAGTGTGCCGACTGCGCCGCTGGGCGGTATGGCAGCATCTTCGCTCTGGCTGAGGGTAAGCGTGGTATCAGAGAGCACCGGTGCATCGTTATTACCGTGCAGGGTGACCGTTTGTCTGGCAACAACAATAAGTTTGCCGCCGCTCCCTTGATCCGTACCGGTACCAGCCGTGCCGCTACCGGTGGTGACGTTCGAGTTCTGGTCGTCAAGTACCCAGTTGAGAGTGACGCTGGCTGTTTCCCCGGCCGCCAGCGATTGACGGCTGTTGCTGTAGGCGATCTGACGGATGGCGGCCTGCACCTGGGCTGTGGTCACTCCGCTAGCGAAGGTCAGCGTCAGAGAACCACCGCTGTTGGTGGTAACGGTACCGAGCGTCACAGAGTTATCGATGAAAGCGCCACCTTCGGTTAATACAGCAAGACTACCGATGGCGCTGAAGCTGTCTTCCGCAGAAGCACCGCCATTACGGCGAAGGGTAAGGACAGCACCGCTCCAGTTATTGAGAAGTGACAGCTCCGGATCAGCGGGAATAGCACCCGCGCCGATGACAACAGCGCTGCCGTCTTCGGTGTAGGTCTTGGTGGTGAGATCAAGGCCGATGAGCGTTGGTGCGTCGTTGGTGGCGGCCAGAGTGACGACGATTGCCCCTCTACCGGTCAGGTTTGTTGGAGTTGAGGTTCCTTGCGGATGTGTACCGGTGTTGGTGTTGCCATCATCGACCACATACTTGATAGTCACGTTACCAACCGGGCTGTTGTTGCTGTTTGAATACGCTATCTGCCGCAGCACGCTGTTGGCTTGGGTCGTTGTGACACCTTCGGCAAAGGTAAGTGCAAGTGTACCGCCGCTGTTGGTGGTCACGATGCCGACGGTCACGCCACCCAGCAGCAGATTACCACCCTGTGTAAGCGTGCCGAGCGTACCGGAGGCGCTAAAGCTGTCCTCACTGGCAGGAGAGAAACCGTCGTCGCTACTGGTACCATTGCTGCGTGCCAGGGTAAGTACCGCCCCTCCCCAGTTGTTGTAGGTGGACAGTTCCGGGTCCAGCAGTGTGGCATCGCCATTGGCATCAAGAACAATGGCGCCGCCGTTTTCGGTGAAGGCAGGGGTATCACCAAGGCCGGTGAAACCTGGCGCGTCGTTCGCGCCGGTGACGGTAATACTGATGCTTCCTGATGCAGTTTTATCCGTACCACCGACATTGCCGTTATCATGCAGGGTAAGGGAAACAGGGTCTATGCCGGAGAAACTGGCATCAGGCTGGTAGGACAACTGATGATTACTGCCGCTCAAGGCCGCCGTCAAATCAGCCATTGTTCCTCGCAAGGTAAGAACTCGTGAGCCTTGGCCTGAAACGATTGTTACGCCGGTAGCAGCACCAAAGGTCAAGTTGCCATCGTGGGCGGTAATGACGAGATAGGGAAGCGAAGTGCCGCTGGTTACGTAGGTGCTGTTATCAATATCGTTAATGTCAGATAGTGTAATATCGGTAGTAATGGCCGTCAAAGCTGCATTTTCAGCAAGCGAGAAGGTGTCGCTGGCTGGCGTTAGTGCAGGTGCATTATTAACCGGAGTGATGGCAATGGTTACTGTTTTAGTGTTTGTCAGACCGGAACCAGTCGTACTGTCGTTTTGCCCCCACCCCAAGTCATCGACATCCACCTGCACTTGAGGTTGCGTGGTAACGGTACGGGTGGAGAGGTTATTTGCGTTAGTAAAAGCGCTTGGGGTGTATCGCAACTGACCTAATACCGTGTTGAGGTTTGCAGCAGTGCCATAAAGCGTAAGAGTTTGACCGTCTATGCAAGTTATGGCGGTAAGAGCACCGGCTGGGGTAGTACCGTTACCGCTGCCGTCGATTACGGTGTAAATGTTGCCGGTGGTGCCGGAAAAACCGAACGTACCGGAACCGGTAAAGCTCAACGTGATTTTGATGAGGTGAAGACCGGAATCAACATCGCTGAGGACAAAAACTCCGGCAAAACTCTTGGCAGCATCTTCTAACGTAGTGATTGAGGCTGGAGCGGTGAGTGTCGGTGCATCATTAACAGGCGAAACAACAATTTCTGCCGTATCAGTGTCAACCGAAAAAGCGCTGGTCTGGGTGTTGTTGGTCGTCGGGTTGACGTAGGTTCTCGCCGTGCCGCTAGTGGTATCCCACGCCAGATAGGTGACGGTGGCGGTGCCGCCATCCTTGCCATCGGGGACGAAGCGGATGTAGTCGGTTGATGTCAGCAGCAGGGCGTTGTTGGCGGTTACGCCGGTGATCGTTGTCCAGGCCGAACCATCAGCAGAATATTGCCAGTAACCGGTCGCGGCGTTGTGCAGATCCGTTATGGCTATGCCGCGCAGAGCAGCGGTGTCAACATCGGCAATGCCGGTAATGGCAGCGGCGGCGCCGCCGTTGACGGCAGAGGTGAAGTCGGAGACCAGGAAGGCGGCAGAGGCGGTGTCTTCGTTGATGATAGTGCCAAGGCTGAGATTGACACCGACGGTGTGCGGTGTGAGTATCGGCCGGTCATTAAGCTGGCTGACGGTTACCGTGGCGGTGCCGGTTATTGTCTGTGTTGCATCGCTGCCAGCGCCGTCCGCATCATAGGTGATGGTCAGGTTGCGCGAAGTAATATTCGGGTTTGCGGTGTCGCTGTTACTGAAGCCAATAGCCCGGATCAGCGCCTGCACAGAGGCATCGGTCGTGACATTGCCGTTGAAGGTAATCAGCAGATTATGGCCGCCGCTGCCGTTTTTTGTGCCGTCAATGGTGCCGATGCTCGCGACGCCATAGGTTATATCACTGCCGGAAACACCGATCTGCCCGGCTGCCGTACCAACGTTGATAACAGACAAAATGTCATTAGCCTGGAGGTTACCTATCGCCACCTCCAGCGTCCCCCCGCTCAGCGTGGGCGCAATACCAGCGGGGCTGCGTAAATCCGGGTCGGAAAAAACCACCGTAGAGCCGATCGCCACAGCTGCGCCGTCTTCCACATAAGCGGTTGTGCCAAAGAAAGTGGGGGTCATGGTGGGGGCATCATTCACCGCAGTCAGGTTGATAACAAAATGGCCGTTCGGCTCTGTCATGCCCGAGGCATCGGAAATGGTGAAATCAAAGCCATCTTTAAAAGGTATGGTGTACAGGTGCGGCTCGCTGCCGTTGTTGGTGTATTTAAGATAGCCCGCCTGGATATCAGCCAGAGTGAATGCAGCCCCTGCCCCCAGGGTTGTGATGACACCCGCTTTATCCAGATATAACGTGCCGTATTTCACCCCGGTGGTAATGCGGAACTGGGCCTGTACACTGCTGTTATCGGTGTCGGTTGCCGAGGTAACTGATCCGAGCAGCGAACCCGTAATGACGTTGCCCAAACTCCCCTCGTTCACCGTGATGGGGTTGTTGTTAATGACAACCGGCGGATCGTTGACCGGACGGATATCGATGATGACGGCGGCGGTGTTGCCGACGACCAACGGGTCAGCGGCTCGATAGGTAAAACTGTCCCGATAGCTGTACACGGAAGGTTCGGTGCCGTCATGACGGTATTCAAGTTTGTTTGCGGTAAGATCAGCGGCGGAAAACTTAGTCCCCGCGACAACCTTCTCGTTATTCAGATATAAATCGCCATGAGCCGATAGCGTGACAATCTCGTAATATCCCAGCGTTGAGCCATTAAACGTTGATACCGTGTGGTCGCTGTCAGTCACATCCAGAATACCGGTGGTGATGATATGTATTGATAACGGGTTGGTTGGGGGCGTCGTTGCGGTTTCTCCCGTCCCTTCATCCACGGCAAAAGTGCCGTCATGGGCGAGCGGGGCATCGTTGACGTTGGCGATGGTGAAGGTAACTGTGGTTGGTGCGCTGGCCGCCTCGACCCCGCCCGATGTACCGCCGTCAATCAGGCGAACCGTCAGGATGTTGGTACGGGTTTCACTATCGGGATTGTGCCAGTAGGCAATGTTACCAGCTGCGACATCCTGCGCGGCGAAGCGATCACCAACAGCCAGTGTAACCCAGGCGGAACCGTTCCATTGCAGCAGCTTTGAACCATCCGCAAAAGCGGCATCAATCACATACCGCAGCTTGGCGGGGTCTTCCGTGGTTACCGTGGTGCTGCCGGTAAGAAACTGCTCACTTTCCGGATCATGCCATTGTAACTGGGCAGTGCTGATCTTTACGATATTGGTCTGTGTGCCGACATTAAATGTGGTTGGCAGCACATCCGTCGGGGTGCCTTCAGAAAGGCTGAGGCCGGGTGTCACCTGGGTGATGGTGGGGAGATCATTAACCGGAGTGACGGTCAGGGTAAAGGTACTGGCTCCGCTGACCGTACCGCCGCTGCGGGTGACGGTAAAGGTATCACACTGCGAAGTTGGCGTGTAGGCAAGCGGTTCGATGACACCATTGTTGACATAATGAATAGAGCCGCTGTCGATATCGGTCTGGGTGAAGGTATCACCACTGTTCAAAGCCACCCACACTGAACCATTCAATTTTTCCAGCGTACCGTGGCTGGTCGCCACCGTCAGGGTGTAGCTGTCAGAGCCGGTCAGCTCTATGGCTGTAACAGCTTGGGTGGCGCCTTCCAGCAACAATTTATCAAGGGTGCCGCCATCGCCGCCAACAGGGGTATAGGCGCTGGTCAGATTGATGGTGAAACTGCCATCGGCAATGCCGCCGTCGCTGTCGTTCAGTTTGTAGCTGAAGCCGTCCGTGTCACTTGCAGAGGCGCTGGACAGGTTCTGATAGGTCAACTTGCTGCCAATGACATCGGCTTGGGTAAAGGTGGAGCCGACGCCCAAACGCTGACCATTCAGCAGCAGCCACCCCTTGGTAGGCATGGCGGTCAGGGTATATACCTGACGCAGGGCTGTGGTGCTGTCATCATCCTGAATGCCCAGGCAGCTGCCACCAGCACCGGTGTCAGCAACATCATTCACGTCAAAACCGGCAATAACACTGCTGGCACCACCTGCCAGGCTGAGTGGGGCGTTAACCGGCGTTGGCGGATCATTTACCGGAGATACGGTGATTGTAACAGTGTCGCTTTTTGTCGTAGCTGGCAGGGAAGAATCGGCACGTCCGCCGTCATCGACGTAGACCCCGAAAGTAACCTGCGAAGCGTAGGTCGTTGGCTCAGCTGACGAGGGGATATATTGCAGCGGGTGAGCTGCCAACTCGGCGGCGGTCAACCATACGGTAGCGCCACCACCCTGCAGACCGGCGGCAGTAAGTGCGGCATAGCTGGTTCCATTCCAGTAATAGAGTGCCCCTTGGGCAGGGGTTGAGGTAACCGCCAGGCGGGGATAGCCAACGGGAGCCGCGGCGGCATCGGCATCCGTGGGTAATAACCCGCTGAGCAGGATCGTCCCTGAAGCGGCAGCGGTATTCTCAACGGTGCTGAAGCTGGTGGTACCGACACCGACCTGAGCGTTCACATCGGTAACATGAAGGGTGATAACCTGTGAAGTGATAACACCCCCGGCGCCGTCGCGGACACTAACCGTGAATGTGTCGGTGGTGTCGGCAGCAAGTTCGCTGCCGGTGTAGGTGTATTTTATTTTGCCGCTGGCAAGATCAGCCTGACTGAACAGATTGCTGACAGCCATCGGCACGCCGTCTTTAGTCAGGGTGCCTGTGTCCGGTGTGTCCTCAATGCGATACATGATCTGATCAGCACTGTTGTCGGGGTCTGCAAGGCGGATCATTTCTGTGCCGATCACCGTCTGTGGGCTTGCGTTACTGGTCAGCACCAGGTAGCCCGGACTACGTTCGGCCAGAGTGATTGTGCCCTGGGTCAAAATCGGCAGATCATTGCGCGAAGCGATGTTGATGGTGGCGCTGATTGAATTTTGGCTAAATGACGCGGTGCTATCCCACGCACTACTGACATCAACGGTACCACCGGCGACCCCGGAACTTGCATCCCAGGCACGAAATTGCAGGGTCACCGCCCCGGATTCCATGGCATCAACCACGTTGGTTGCAGCGACAAAACGCACCAGTGCATTGTTGGGAATGAGAGTAGCAATCGTGGCGGGAGTGAATACTGTCCAAGTGCTGCTG
>JAFLLC010000193.1:0-10060 GCA_019162745.1 Deltaproteobacteria bacterium
CGAACCGGCCAAGGTAATTGTCATCTACCGGCCAAGATAATTGTCACCTAATAAATGTTGCGAGAGAATAGCTATTGGTGGCATTTATTTTAATCTTCCAATCAAAAATTTTGGCTTGACTATGGCACCAAGGAGATACTCAGAAATTTAACTGCCCCTGATTTCTAATCTTGAAGAATCTCTTTCCTCTTGTTGCGGCGATAACTCCCCTTCCCTTTCAATGGAAGAATAACCTTGCCAGGACGAGAGGATACAGGAATGCGGATGGCAATTGCAGATTTTTTGGCAGCTCTTTTTTTTACCAGGAATGTCTTCATTTCAGTCTTTAAACCAGCAGATAATATTGTCCATTATGACCCCGACGACGATACCAACAAGACCTCCAGCTATTGGATTTTCACTTGTTGGATTTTTTTGCACAAGACCCTCTGACCATCGAACATCACCATTTACATTTTTTCTAATCTTCTGATCTTTGATAAAATCCTTCATATTGTTCTCCTTATTCCCTTTCATTAGGGTTAGACATGTTCATTCCCAATAAAACCGCCACGTTCAACAAATGCCATCGCATGAATGTTAATATCATTCTGGCAGCCATCACTTATCAATCAAACCAGCTGCCTGCGAGAAAGCATCCAATCATCCCGCCCACGACGCCACCAGCGACTGTACCAATAGGCCCGAGAAAGGAGCCAAAAACCGCTCCTGTTTCGGCGCCGGCCCACCCTGCTCCAGCAACAGCGCAATTGCGGGTTGTTTTTTTGCAGAATTCTGCCCCATCAATATTTCCATTTGCAAAATTAAAAACATCCTTTGCCACATCAAAAGCAGTAATAGCCGCAACGACCGGCGCGTTGCTCCGCAGAACGGTCTTCGCCACAGTGGAAGTTGTCATAGTTGCGGCATGGATGGCAAGAACTGTTGCGCCGCTGGCAACTGCCCCCTTCACACCACCATCTATGGTTCCAGTCGCTATATCTTTGGCTGCATCAAAAAGGGCTTCTTGCCCGTTTTTTTCATCCTTTACCCAGGCATTTATGTTGCTCACACCAGACACAACTGCAGTAAACCCCATCCCCATTTTAGCGCCTGACAACCCTCCGGATTTCATAGCCGTGCCGACACTTTCACCCAAAGGCGGCATGACATCCTCAGGAGCAACTTTCCCCTTGGTTGCTTTCCTGGTTATTTTTTTTGCTTCCTTGCGGGTACGGGGAGTTGATTTTGTTTCGCAATCAGTGATTGAGTCTGAGACATTTTTTTCAACTGCCTCATGTTCACGGGCTGTTTGCTGTCGCGTATCATTGGAGCTTGCATTCCCTTTGGCAGCTTTCTTTCTGGCAATTTCCTTTATCTCTTTGATCTGATCTGAAGGGCCAACGAGCTGCTGATCGTCATACTTCCGCATGCTATTTTCTGTTTTTTCAGCAGAGCCGTAATATTTCACCTCACCTTCCACCACTACTTTGTCCCCCTTGACGATCTTGTAATCACCATGGTTGCCGTTTGGCTGACGCACTGCTCTGGTCTTATCACGCTCTAAGGCCTTGCGGGTGTTGAAGGTGGCACAATGGTCAGCTTCGGCCACATACCCGGTGCGGCTACTCAACGGATTTTCCTTGTACCTTCTGGCCTGGCTGACCATATCATCGAGCCCTTCATTGACAGTTGTTTGTAGGGTTTTTTGAAAAAAAACATTTTCACCTATAACAGCACCTGACAACACATCAAGCTTACGCTTTTCAAGAACATCCTCCTTCAGATCTTCCTGATTAGTGTCTGATAGCTCTGTGGGAGCTTTTTTGGTCTTTATCAATTTATCTTTGCTTTCCAGTTGCATCGTGGTTTCTCTTTGAGAGTTATTAACTGCTTCCGGTTCTAATCCTTTTAAAATCCACGCGACTATGTTCCCTGTTTCTATAGTTGAATATATTTTGAGCATAATTTTTTCCGATAATAGATTGAGATTATAGGCAACCAAACAGTAACAATATGCGACTACCAAAGATGGGCGCATCTGTATTAGGATGGTTTAGAGCATATACCGTGCCAATGATTTTAAAATTGACTTTTTGGTATGAACTGAATCCCATTCAAGGCTACAACTAGAATGAAACTGGCAGAGATTTATTTTTTTAATAACTTGATATTACGAAGAAAAATACCATGGGAGATATAGAATGTCGAACAATCAGAAAACTGGCGTTTTTCTGATTGTTCAACATTCTACTGGCCGAGATGAAAGCTGGGATATGGGTATTAAGGAAAAACTAAGGAGAGAAATAGTACACCCAGGTTGTAGACTTTCAACCTAGGTTGAGTTTATACTACTTCATATATTTGTTGACTGCCTGTACCGTAACGCCAAGGAGTTTAGCCGCTTTGGTTTGATTATTGTCAGCTTGCTTCATTGCTGCAACATAGAGATTTTTACGATATTCTGCCAAATGGATTTCAAGCGAAAATCCTCCTTGGAATGCTGGAATGGACGGTAGGGGCTGATTTTGCGGGGGAAAGGGCGTCTTCCAAAGGTCATCAATATCAATAATATCAGTTTTAGCCATAACAAAAGCCTGTTCAATAAGATTGACTAACTCCCGAGCATTGCCAGGCCAATTATAATGCGTTATCGCCTCCAATGCCCTTTGAGTAAATTGTTTGCGGCGTTTGTCCAGTTGATTTCTTCTATCCAAGGTTAGAGAGGCAATTTTCAAAATATCTGTTCCGCGATCACGTAGGGGGGGGAGCCTTACAGAAAGGACATTCAGCCTGTAGAATAAATCCTCTCGGAAACTGCCATTTTTAATTTTGTCAGCCAGATTTCGGTGTGTGGCTGCAATAATTCTAACATTCACCTTTGTCGGCGAACCACCGATCGGTGTAATCTCCTTTTCCTGAAGGGCTCGAAGCAATTTAACTTGGGCTGATAATGGGAGATCTCCTATCTCATCAAGGAAGAGAACTCCATTGTCTGCATGATCAAAAGCTCCTTTCTTATCGGCAGAAGCACCGGTAAAAGATCCTTTTTTATGCCCAAAAAGTTCACTTTCAACGAGCTCAGAAGACAGAGATCCACAATTTAGCGGATAAAATCTCTTGTCTCTTCGTTTACTGACCAGATAAATCAATTTAGCAAACAACTCCTTGCCAGTACCACTTTCTCCAGTAATAAGCACCGGAAAATCGGAATTTGAGCAACGAACAGCTTCATCAATGGCGTCTCGCATGCATTGACTGTCCCCGACAATCCCTGCATTTTCAAGAGCTTTATCCAGATTAACGTCCGTAATATCGGGAAGATCATCCATTGTGGCATGAGGGAGAATACGAGGAAACTCCCTGGCGCGGGGATCAATCTCTGAAAGCAAAGGTTGTCCTTCTTTCACATGCTGAGGCCGGCGCAGGTAAAGGATATTAGCTGGTATTTCGCCACTGGCAGTCAATAATAGCCAACAGGCGTGCATGGCAGGAGTGCCTGAGGCAACAGACACGAAATATTCCCGGTGAACTTGAACTTCCCTGGGAATTTCACGGACTATGTTACGCATGGCTGACAAAAGTTGTGAATAATTGGTAGGATCGTCAATAGATAGCTTAGACAATTTCACAGATACACCCGGAAACCGTTCTTTGAGAAGACGAGCAGTAGTATCTGCATGTATGCAGGTGTTACTATCATCAGTATGAAGGAGGATTAGACAGTCAAATGACTGATTGGCAGCCAAGGTCAGTATTGGCCCATCCTCATTATCACGGGACAAAGGATCCTGGGAACCAATAAAAGAGAGAAGAACTTTTTCAGGCATAATCACGCACCAAATCCATAATAATTTTTTCTGATAAATGACTGTTTCTATTCCGAGGAGAGCCTATAATACTTGCCCTGCCTCCCCAACCGGATTCAATCCGTGCGATATGAGGCAGGAGATGACTCACCTGTCGATTAAGACTAGCAATGGTAAATTTTCGTATGGGGGGGAGACCAAAGGCATGGGAATAAACAATAGCAATTTCAATCCCTTTCTCATACAAGGATCCAGGGCCGACAATGAGGTTTGCATGTTTACCTGTTAAGGAGAGGCAACCAGCCTTGATCCCCGACACCGTGGAAAAAAAGTTGATAGATCCTGGGATGTCAAGCTCGGCCACGCTTTTAGCATTCTCAGACTTGGCTGTCACATACGAATACCACTCTGGCCGTGCAATCATCGGAGAAAATGGGTCATCCCCATCATCAAGAACCTTCTGCAATAACTCCATTCCACATCTGAACTGTGTTTCTACTTGGGCTATTGTCATCAACATACCGGAAAACACATTGGAAAGGGAAGGGAAGCCCACACAGACTCTTTTGGGAGATGGATCATCGACCAGACAAACATAGTCGACCAGGCGGACTAGTCCAGGTTGAAGATCACGGCAATTGTCAAAAGCTTGGCGACAGGCAGGTGGCAAAGACAATGAGGGATTGTGGTGGTCAAAATTATTTAATGCCACATCTCCACTGCCACCGCACTCAATGCAGCAAACGGCAGAGTCAGCAAGATCGTCCGCAGTAGCATGATCACAGACACAAACAATGGTATCATTTTTAGTCACGCCAAGCACAAGCGCGGTTAAACAAGTATCAAGGTCCGGCTTACAGATGACTGTTTTCATGGCAAAACGCTTCCTAAGTATTGATCAGCGTAACCTGCACAACCAAGACTTGAGCGCATTCGGGTCGGCCAGAAAATTGGCACCAACAAGTTGTGTCCGACAACCAATTATGCTTGTTGTTACCGCTTTGTCTTTTGTTAGTTGACCATGACGCAACTCAGATCCTGTTTGAACAGAGAAAGGGACAGCAATAACCGGCACAGCAAAACGCCCAAAAAAGTGGCTTGCATTATATTCAACCTCCCAGAAAGGGCGGTCTTTTTTTTCTTTAGGCAACGCTGTTTTGCAGGAAATGACATAGATTTTACTGCCAAAAAGGGCAACTACATCCTGCTCATCACGAAAATATTCTTTTAAATGTTGACTGTCCCATGTCCATTGCAAATTGCAAACAACCTCGTCAGCTCCTGCTGCCAGAAAGCTTGCAGCTACCATTGGCTCCAGCCAGAGATTGTTGTCGATTTTTCCGTCATGGTTACGAGATGTAAACCATGGAAAGAGCTTTTTTAAGTTAAGAACACGGCGAGTACTTTCTACCGTGAGCATGTTGTTTTCGCAATAAACAGGCCGCAAATCTTGCTTGGTCTTTGGTTGTCCATTATTGGCCGACAACGCCCCCTTAAACTGGGACTCGCTTAGAGCCTGAAAAACTTCTTGGACTTGGGAAAAGGTATCTGCTGGTAAATCACCTGAACCAAGGCTATGGCCGCGGCTCTTGAGTTTTCCACCCAATTGCCAGGCTATATCGGCCAGGGGAGGATAACGCTGGGGAAGTTTATCCTCGGTATCGATACGCTGAACAGATTCGCCTTTGGTATCGAAAAACCAGAAACGATCCCCGGGGCGGCTGGAAAGAATAAACATAAACGACTGCTCCTTGGTTCCAGGTGTCAAATTAAAATCCCAAGGTTCAGGAGACTCTCCACGCCTTTTTTTGATATCTGCTATAATCCCCCCGCCAATGTGATCGGTTTTGTTAAGCAGCACCTGCCCCGCAGCAGGCGGATTTTGGCTCTGAATAATTTCTTTGAGCCGATGTGCCGCTTCTTTAGTTCCTTTAGTATGATGATCATAGAAAACAAGTAAAGTCTGAGGGTGATGCGTCTGAGCGGCCAGAAGGTGGGCAGGGGAATCAAGGCTTGACGCAGCTATCACTAGTGTGCTGGGCTGAGAAATCCGTATTTGATTTCTTGTTATTTCAGCGGGTTCTGAAGGACCCACCTTGTAAGCATCACCAGGATGAAGGCTTCTGATCATTTGTGACAAGGTATCTTCTACCTGCTGACATCCTGCTTTGTTGTACCCTTGAATGACAATAATCTTGATACCCTGTTCTTTACATCGTTGTTCAAGGGTTTTTGTCTGTTTTTTGTTATCGATTGCAACAAGAAGAATACGTCCACTTTCCACGGTAAGATTTCTGCATTGCCCGATATGTCGTCGGAACTCATTTTGATACTTGATTTTATCAGGGGCATCAAGCCATGTCTCTGCCCTACAGGCGGTGTAAAGAAAACCTCGATGCTCGCAAAGTATAAAAAAAGGCAACTCACTTCCATTATAAGGATGATTATGACGGAGCAGACCGTTGATTGCTCTATTGTCATTCACTTCCCCGGAGCTGACAACCAGGCCATTCAGAACAAGGTACCCTTGCAGGCCTAAGGAGGCAAGCTCATGACGCATTATTTCCTTTCCAGTTTTATCAATAAGAAGCCCATTGCTGCCATCAGAAAGAATAAGAGAAAATTCAGGGAAGGATTGATCCCTGACTACTAACAATAACAGCTTCTCTGACCAACTCCCTACGCCGCCTTTTATTGCAAAAAATACCCGGTCGTACCCCCTGGCATGCTCCAATATCTGTTCAACGGCCAATTCTCCATTCTGTTTGTCAAAAACGATCGGGTCTAACCAGTTTAAGCGATCGAGAGGTGTCATTGCGCGGAGCTTGTCTTCATGTGACTGAGTGCCGTCAGTTCCTGAGGTAACTGCAAATCGCACATCCGCATTGCCAAGATATTCAACAAAGGGAGCAAGTGGCGAGTAGACAGCGGCAGGCCGTTGACCTATGAAGCCAGTCACTAAAGTCCGATTATTGTTTTCTACCAAACCTTCCTTCTGAAGCTCATCAGCCATTGTTCCTCCTGATTTAAGAAACCCACCATGTTACCTGCAGGACTATCGTAAACTTTCCCAGATTTCTGAAATCTCCTCCAGTCAGGAAGCCATTTTCGACTAAAATAGGAGATAACTGGTATGAAATCCACTTAGTCGTAACCCCTCCAGCCTGGAAGCCATTTTCGACATTCAGCATCGACATTCAGCATCGGGAACAACTCAATCGTACTCGTGTCGTAACCCTTCCAGTCTGGAAGCCATTTTCGACCGAGTAATGCACTCGAAGCTAGAGTAGATATTTAATCGTAACCCTTCCAGTCTGGAAGCCATTTTCGACGGTTATAAAGGACTAGCTGGAGATTCAGATGAGAGTCGTAACCCTTCCAGTCTGGAAGCCATTTTCGACACCAAGAGGACACAGAGGCAATTGTAGAGAAGAGTACACATCCTGCAGTAATTGTCGTAACCCCTCCAGTCTGGAAGCCATTTTCGACTGAGCGAACAATTACGAAACCACCTTCGGCAGTTTTAGTCGTAACCCCTCCAGTCTGGAAGCCATTTTCGACAGAAAATTTTTTGACGATGCTTTTGGTTGGATGATATCAGTCGTAACCCCTCCAGTCTGGAAGCCATTTTCGACGACCAAATAGGCATAGTAACCCACATGGCTCAAGGTCGTAACCCCTCCAGTCTGGAAGCCATTTTCGACATATTTTAAAAGATCACGGGTATGATAGTAATTTGTCGTAACCCCTCCAGTCTGGAAGCCATTTTCGACAATAATAGGATTAGGGCAAGATTTGGTATTCTGTGTCGTAACCCCTCCAGTCTGGAAGCCATTTTCGACGCAAAAAAATTATTGGAATTAAATCGTTTTAAAATGTCGTAACCCCTCCAGTCTGGAAGCCATTTTCGACTCAGCGTTGATGACCCATATTGTAATAGACGAAGTCGTAACCCCTCCAGTCTGGAAGCCATTTTCGACTGGTAATCGTGGAACACATTCGCAAACTCCAGAAGTCGTAACCCCTCCAGTCTGGAAGCCATTTTCGACAAAATCAAATCGATATTATAAAGAAAATTGGAATAAGTCGTAACCCCTCCAGTCTGGAAGCCATTTTCGACTGAAATTCGAAAGTGTTACACAGTTCATAAAAGAGTCGTAACCCCTCCAGTCTGGAAGCCATTTTCGACTACAACATTAAGATTCTTGATAGTGAGATACAGTTAGTCGTAACCCCTCCAGTCTGGAAGCCATTTTCGACATTCACAAACCGTAATACAAGATATCCCTACAGAGTCGTAACCCCTCCAGTCTGGAAGCCATTTTCGACTAAAAAAAAGTTTTACATTGGAGTTGAAACTGTAAGTCGTAACCCCTCCAGTCTGGAAGCCATTTTCGACTTTTATAAAATCTTCAAGGAGATATACGATGAGTCGTAACCCCTCCAGTCTGGAAGCCATTTTCGACTACATTGACGCAGGGCCGATTGTTGCGCCCGTTAGTCGTAACCCCTCCAGTCTGGAAGCCATTTTCGACTCAAAGAATCCGGTTTGATGAAAATCACGGATGCTAGTCGTAACCCCTCCAGTCTGGAAGCCATTTTCGACAAAAGATTGATGTGTTTGAGGCGATTAACACGTTGTCGTAACCCCTCCAGTCTGGAAGCCATTTTCGACTAAGTGGGATGTGAGCAATGTTACCAATATGAGTCGTAACCCCTCCAGTCTGGAAGCCATTTTCGACTTTAAGAAAGCTCTATCAACGATTATCACTGAGTCGTAACCCCTCCAGTCTGGAAGCCATTTTCGACTTAAATACCTGAGGAGAATTATCATGGCTCGAATGTCGTAACCCCTCCAGTCTGGAAGCCATTTTCGACCTTGTGTTTTGGAATTGTTGAAACTTAGATTATTGTCGTAACCCCTCCAGTCTGGAAGCCATTTTCGACGAAGAGAACTCAAGATAATGCTACAGTACGATTGTCGTAACCCCTCCAGTCTGGAAGCCATTTTCGACACTCTTTTTTATGAATACAACCAAGAGTTTGTTTTGTCGTAACCCCTCCAGTCTGGAAGCCATTTTCGACTAAAAATCATATCAAGAGGACAATCATGTTTAAGAGTCGTAACCCCTCCAGTCTGGAAGCCATTTTCGACATATTTAAATATAATGATAATAAAGAGGAATGTCGTAACCCCTCCAGTCTGGAAGCCATTTTCGACGAGATTACTGGCGAGGTGAAGATTCACCCCATAAGTCGTAACCCCTCCAGTCTGGAAGCCATTTTCGACTACAGAAGCTGTTATCTTAGACATCAAAGAAGGTCGTAACCCCTCCAGTCTGGAAGCCATTTTCGACACAAAAAGAGAATTGCTACTTATAACCTTGATGGAGTCGTAACCCCTCCAGTCTGGAAGCCATTTTCGACTTGATATAGCAAATCAAACCGATAGACAACTTTGTCGTAACCCCTCCAGTCTGGAAGCCATTTTCGACCCGTACACAAAGGCAATGGGGTGGAGGTGAAGCGTCGTAACCCCTCCAGTCTGGAAGCCATTTTCGACTTTGATGAAACGGAATTAGACCAGATAACTTTAGTCGTAACCCCTCCAGTCTGGAAGCCATTTTCGACAAAAAAAGTAGCTACCAGCTCAACTGGAACAACGTCGTAACCCCTCCAGTCTGGAAGCCATTTTCGACCAATATGTGGCCTTTGAGCGTTTACAAAGTAAAATACGTCGTAACCCCTCCAGTCTGGAAGCCATTTTCGACGCAAAGTAGTTAGATTAAAGTAAGCGGGCAGTTTGTCGTAACCCCTCCAGTCTGGAAGCCATTTTCGACGTAAGATTAGCCAAATAGAAATGAGTAAGCGTTTGTCGTAACCCCTCCAGTCTGGAAGCCATTTTCGACACGACAAATTAATATGAGGAGTATGACCATGGGTCGTAACCCCTCCAGTCTGGAAGCCATTTTCGACAAACATAAAATACCTGTTGAGCTTGTTGTTGGAATCGTTGTCGTAACCCCTCCAGTCTGGAAGCCATTTTCGACTATCATTTTATGCGTTTGTTGTTTAATGTTTGACAAGTCGTAACCCCTCCAGTCTGGAAGCCATTTTCGACTAAACTCGAAAACATCGTTGACACACTCAGTCGTAACCCCTCCAGTCTGGAAGCCATTTTCGACAGCTATTGTGAGAACTAAAAAGGTTGAAGTAGTGTCGTAACCCCTCCAGTCTGGAAGCCATTTTCGACAGCACATCCACAATGCCAA
>JAFLLC010000193.1:10160-26650 GCA_019162745.1 Deltaproteobacteria bacterium
TGTCGTAACCCCTCCAGTCTGGAAGCCATTTTCGACAGCACATCCACAATGCCAAGTCAAGCAAGGCATTGTGGGGGCAAATCCGAGAACCTCTCTCTTTTTTTGTCACTCTATCACATCCAACACGCTTTTTAAGGCGCCACTTAATGACAAGCCCTCATCACTACTGCTTCCGAGAACGTTATGGCGATGTCAAAGATCAAGGTTTCGCAACCTGTTGAAAATACGTATGCCTGTTCCGGTATCGTTCGAGCCTTTAAGGTTCTCGGGCTATCGTAATTTAACTCTACACCCCCCCAGGCAGCTGTGACAAGAAAAACCTTCTATCAAAAAACATAAAACTGTGGGGTATCATCATTCATCTGAATAGCATTTTTCTGGCAACCGGCGCAAAGTCTGAAGATGGCTATTCGGCCTTTTTTGTCAGACAACTTTTCCAGTTTTTTGGACATTCGAGCGAAGGCATGACGCTCAATTTTGATGGCGAAAACCGATTTCTGCAAGCGCACTCCCATGGAAAGCAGATATTTGGCTATTTGGTTACGGATTTTGTTGTCTTCGATGTCATACGCCACAATACAGGTCATATCAATCAATCCGCAGAGGCTGATAGGGAATAGAGTAACGAATAGAACGAACAAGAGCTTCTACTGTCTCATCAAGCCAAGCATTGTAGCTCATTTTTTCCCCGTGCTGAGGGGTAAACCGTGAGGCCATTGTACGTTCATAGCGAGAGATAAAAGTGCGAAAGCCATCGCCATCCATTCGACAGCAGGTAAAACCATTCCCCTGCTGCATAGAGAAATTGTCTGGACTGATCTCTTTCAAATGGATAAGGGACAGGACAATACGATCGGCCAAATGCCGCAGCGGTTCCAGGAGATCCGATGCCAAAGCACAATGCCGTCCTCTACCAACGTGAAAGATTCCCTGTCTTGGATTCAACCCCTTATCTTGGAGCACAGCGGCTAAACGATTATAAAGCAAGGTGTAACCAAACGAGAGCATGACATTTACTGCCCCGTCAGGTGGATGATAACTGCGGCCCCTGAATTCAAATGGCGCGACCAGTTGAGCTAAGTGCCCAAAAAAAATCCGGGCAGCGGCTCCCTCGAAACCACGCAAACACTCAGACGATTCAGCAGCCAGTGACTCTCTTTCCAACGACTTCAACTCCGGGGCTGCAATTTCATTGCGTCGCAGGAGGACAAAGGCATTATGAATTTTAGCGCTGACCAAAGTACGGGCCAGAGCAAGAGACCATTCTGGATCAGCGCACTTGGCAGACTGTTCACCGGAAAGGTTGAGAGAATCATGACCGGATGCAGTCAAGTGGCCATTGGTTCGACCCATAATGTCAATAAATGTTACCATAATCTGTTCGCGAACAGCGCGGTAAACTACACCTCCACTGAAAGGAGAGCGTCCGACCACCACCAGACGACTGATCCGGTTCCAGGGGATAGTGTCACTGCTTTCATCATCATGTTTGACTACCAGGTGCGGCCCACTGGAGTAGGCTCCCCGACAAACTGACGTCAGATAGACCGGCATACCGTGCTGCCAGTCTGGCCTAAATACGGGCAGCCAATCCTCATCCATTTGGTCGTCTGGCCGTTCTGTATGATGAATATCGTCAGCACTGACCACATAGCCCAAAAAAGTTATCGCCTCTCCTCGAACCACAACCTTGGTCTTTTCGGCCTTCAGGGCTAGGCCCAACCGGGAAAGGGACGCTTCCACCACCGCCATGCCCTCACCAGCGCTCAAATCCGCTCGAAACAAGACGACAAAGTCATCGGCAAAACGGACTAAACGGAATCCTTCCTGCTCCATGGCCCGATCAAAACGATCCAGATATAAATTGCTGAGCACCGGTGACAAGGGCCAGCCTTGGGGCAGCCCAGATATACCCTGGCTGCGAGTCGCATTTAGCCAGGCATTGATATGCTGAATAAGAGGCTCGGCTGGAAACAAGCCACAAAGAAGACGGCAGAGGTCAGCCGTGTTTACCGAATCAAAAAAAGCCGAAATATCTGCCTTGACCCCATGAGAAAACCCATCAGCCAAGAGACGATTAAGGGCAGAAGCGGCATTCTTATGAGAAAGGCCGCGACGATAGGCATAGGCGGAAGAAGATAAAATGCTGTCGATGGGGGGCATCATGGCCTCTGTAAAGGCACGGTGCAGGACACGATCTCCTAAATTCTGGACATAGATTGAACGTTTTCCACCGCTACTCTTCGGTATCTGGTACTGCTTCATGGAAATGCCACGAGTAGATGGGCCAGTTAAAACGGACTCTCGCAACATTTCCAGGAACGGAAGGCCGGATGATTTTCCATCAACAAGCCTCATGCCGTCAGGCCCAGGAGATGAATCTGACAAGCGATCAAGTGCATCGTTTAGAGTTCCTACACCTGTGGCTCGATCAAAGAGAGTCGTGGATCGAGTGAGCGGGGAGATCATTCGTACCGTATCCAACTCAGGAATATGGTAGAAACCAAGCCCAAATGCAGCATTCTTACCCACTCCCAGATACTGCCCCAGCACAAAGCGTCTGGCTTGTTCTCTATCAGGACGACCTGAGATGCCAAGAACTCCGGCAACCCCGCCAATGGTCTTGCCTTTGGGGTCACCATAAGAGACATCAAGCCAGGTAAGGGTGCCGCCAGTAATAGTTAATGGGTTTTGTGTTGGAGACAAGATACTATTATCTCGCACCTTTTCAAGCAAACGCAAGCAGGCGCTATTATGGTCACCGGAAAGAAAGAAGTCGGCGTCACAATAACGGTGTTCATCCATTTTCGTACCCACAGGACGGGGAATTCTAAGTGGCGAAAGGGTTTCAATTGTGAAGTTCTCGAGATGGGAAAGGTGGTCGACCTCACTCTCCAGGCGGGCCTGTGTCAAGGGTGTATCTTCGGCGCTCCACGGATGGCCTGTGTCACGCGAGATGACTGACTCAAGGCGTACCGTAACCCCTGGCTGAAAATGTCCCCTGCCAACGAGAGTTTCGTTAAAACGAGACAGAGCAAACTCAAGAGCAGCTACCGAATCGGTTTTTACCACCAAGCCAAGTGTGATAGTATCATCTACTTCGTAACTGAGAATACCAGTCTCAATTGGCTGTACCCAGACTGTTGGAACCCCATATCCATTCTCTGCGGCAAGGGGGTTGCACACATTGCGAAAAAGGGCACTCCAGTGTGGCCCGTGGAAATGGGGCAACCGCAGGATTGGACGCAGAACGACAAAGCGCAGAGCGAGTAGATGAAAAGGCGTGAACATTTTTTCAGTCTCTTAACGAGGAGAATAAATTACCATCGGAATGTCGAATGATTCTAAAAAAGTAAGTGCGATCATTTGCCAATGGTTTTTACTGACGCTTCAGTCCAGTATTTTAATCCAGGTTTGGGGAAGGAAAGGCTTTGTTTCTTCCCCTTCCCTTCAAAGGCGTGAATCTTATCCAAGATTTCTTTGGTTTGGATGAGTAGTGTAACATGCTTAACCGTTTCAGGAATAATTGGTTTGAGGGTCTCAACGAGAGTTTTATGATCGGACTCATCAGGAATTGAGATAGGAACCCATTTGTACGAATCAGACTTTCTTATCCACATCTTGCTAATTCGTGAGGAAACACTACCCATGCCCAAAGACTTGCCGAGACCGATCTTAAAGGCATGGCCTGCGGATTGTTTATTAAGCACCATCAGCAGGGCTGCGACCTCTTCATGGGAACAGTTTTCTCCGCCAATCGTTCCCTTAAATTCTACCCCTTCCTTAAAGACAACAGCTACTGGCCGCATCTGGTGACCATAATCCATATCACCTTCTACCTTTTGCGGTTGATTTGTTCGGGAAATCAGATCTGGAAGCTTTTTTGCAAAATCAAGCTCGGTATGATGGTAGCGCTTAGCTCCCTTGATCGCTCCGGTACCTTCATCAAAGTAACCGTTCACGTCACGCTTACTCGGCTTTGGCGTTCCCATGATAGGCAGTGCGTACTGTCGTGCTACCACCTCATCACCATTATGCCATGAAGAGAACAGCACCGACTGCGGATGCCTGACTTCCTTGGCTGGAATCGAATCTTTGATACTCTTTGGTTTTTCGGTGACAGTAAAACCGGCAATAAGAGTTGAGCCCCGAAACCTGCCAGCATAACCTACAGCATCTTTATTGCCACCTTCACTTTTGTCGGCCAGACCAAAGAGGCTGCAACGTGGACAGAGAGTATTGATGTCAGTACAGGTTGTATTGCCCGAAGGGATAACATCTTCATGGTTGAAGAGAGCCTTGAACTGAAAATTTTTACCAATTGCGGATATCTGTTTTTTCCCACTCTCATCATTATAGACTGTGCAATAACACCAGTCGCCAGGCTTAAGAGAAGCAAGCTCGTCATACCAAGGCTTGCCAAGCATATCGCGACGAGGATCATTGGACTTCAGCTCTTTGATATCATTTTTACAAAATTCACCACCATAAACTTTTTTGAGCAGTTTTTCCCGGGAGGCAAAGGCGAGGGTCGGAACCGTGCCACTTATCTCATCGTCTTTCATTTCATAAAAACGATGATGGTGTTTTTTCCCCAAGTCACCTGGTTTGAGGGTCAGGTTCATACCGAACTGGTATGGTCCGTGGTAAATCAGTTCCGTTTTATCCTTTCCAGACTTTGCTCCATCGGTCAGAATGGTAACGCTGCCAGATGTTATAAATCGCTTGTTTTTAACTTCTTTTTTCGTTCTTTGGTTAACGGGATGAGACCATGCGGCTTGAACTCGCTGCCCACTTATAAGTCCTGGCGGGAGTGTGTCTTCCTCCAGATAGTATTCCACAACGGGCTGCACCTTCACCCTTCCCGAAGTGAGGTCTAGCTCGCGAATTATTCCAGGCAGCGATTTACTCATGGAAACACGGTAACGCTTCCACTTCCCTGTGTAGGGATAGGTTCCGGCGTTCATTGAGCTGTTATGGCCCTCTTCACGATCCGGTACTCGGTAGCACGCACCCAGTAGATTGGCAATCCCACCGGCCACTGCCCCTTTGACTGTAAAAGGGCTGATGGCCGGACGACCATCAATCATCAGCCAGCGTTTATTGTAACCGATGTTCTCGCCATCACGGTTAACAGCAGAGGCGGGGAGAGAAGGATCCTCGCAGGGCATGAGGGCCGTCGGAGTTTCAGTTGTCCAGGTCACTTCAAACGCCACATCCATTCGATTTTTGTCAAGCTGATGATGAAAGGCTTCCGTGGGCTGCTTGCCGCCTTTGCGTTCCACAAATTCGTAGGGGAATGTGACAGGGAGATGGGATGGCATTTTAACACTAGGAACTGACGAAGAAGCCGATCCTACCAGCGATACGTCGTATGCTTCATACTCACCTGGTTTTTTTTTACTTGGTCTATCTTTGAATAAGACAGAGGCGTCCTTAACAGGCACGTTACCACGTACCATAGAACTAATGTGAAAAAAATATTCTTTTCCGTTTTCTCCTTTTATGAAACCGAATTTCTTATCTGATAAATAGTTCAATATGATCCCGTTTACCATGACTATTACTCCCCTGTTGTCAGATAGAAGTTGAGACGATTTTCCGGCCAGACAACCTCTACGCTCTTTAATACTCCGCTAAAGAGCCGTTTATCGTTGTTGTGATGCGAACCGACCTTTGTGTCTGCCTCACAATGCCAGCAGTTTTCATTTCCGGATACAGGGTCTGTTTTCAACAGCCAGTGCTGGACGTAAAAACTGTTTTCTTCGCGTTCGGCAGCAATCTCTTCAATAGTAGAAGCATCATTACGCCAAAGGTTTACCTCGGAGACATATCCTTCGGCACCTGCTATACCTTGAACCCGCTCTCTAAAAAAAGATTCATCCAAGGTGACCGGCAGTTGATTTAATCGTTTTTCAGTTGTTGCAAAGGCGACATACCCGTCTTTCCATGAACCATTTAGTTTTGCAGCAAGCTCCCCGGGTGTCATGGATGCGGCAGTGTAGGCAAGCTGACCCTTTTTGAAACCGTTATCACTCATCAATTGTACTCCTTGTAATGACATACTCATTGACCTGTACTTGACCGGTACAGGAAGCAGTGCTTCCCATGCGATACCATCCCGGGGGAGCGCTCTCTCCCTTCATTTCTTCGAGCAGTTCGGTTACTTCAGATAGTAATTCACTGGCATCGTTGGCACGATTTTCATCAATAATGATCTTAAAGGAAAACTCACCTCCAGTGAGGTATTCCCCGGAAAAGAGATTCATGTTTTGCATTGAATGCTCGCAGAGTTGAACACGACTGACTACCTGGAAGGACGGGTTTATTACATGTCCATCTGTAACAGCGATGATACCAGCTGCATCGGTGCTGCCAAACCAGCGACAGCGACGACATTTGCAGCGTTCATCTTCGCTGTGCGTTTTGCCATGGGTTGTGGAAAGACAGGCCGCCGTTTCACCCCCCTGAGAACGCCATTTGCGTTCCAGTGACGACGAGAGCAAGGCCTGGCGGATCACCTTGCCAGGAATGACCGGCGAGTTATGAATAATCCCCTCGACAAGGTGATTCCTGCGAAACACAAACGTGTCAGGGAGTTTGCCAAAGCCAGAGGCATCCAGCGGGAACACGCTACTCTTGATCGCCATAAGTTGGCCGTCGGCTATTTTTGCCTCAACTGCTATCGTTGTGGCGGAGGCAACAATTTTTGGCTGTCCTGCGGGAAGCGCATCCTTTCTCCAATCAAAGCCCTCCCATCGCCAGAGCAACTTGCGTCTTTCAGGAACCTTCAGATCGAGAATCGTATAGTTAATATCCTCAACAACCAACCTTCCATATCCATATGTCCAACCCCCGCCAATATTTTCGATGCCGTCATGCACCAAACGCAAAGCATCCAGTAACGCGACGCGCCAAGTGGTAGCAGTAACTTCATCAGGAGTAAACACAATGCAACGAAGGGTTAGCGGCAGTCCGGCAATGGCCAGTTCATCATTGAAGAGTGCCCCGGGCTTGGCGGTTCCCCATTTGCGATCGATGCATATTCCCGGGTTGACGGCAGTGGCATGCAACTCGGAGGTTGTGGTCTCGCACCACAAAGGCGAGACACCACCTTTATTCTGGTACTTGCCTATTTGCTCCGCCAATTGTTGTCGTCCAGAGAGCCGTGACAAGGAGCGACGCAGCAGGCTGGCCCAGACATAGCCGTTAACAAGGAGGTGCTGTTGGTCTGGCTGGTCTGGCTGGTCTGGAGTCTTTTCAATACTGGAGTCTGTAAGGTCACCAATTTGACCGGAACGTAACAGCAGTGGAGTTGCCAGGCGAAGGTTTATCGATAGCTTCAAGGCATAATGCGCACCTTTGAGAATATTCATTTAGCCACCCTTTCTGCTCTTTTTTTCTTCTCTTGCCACCAGACCTCAGTCTTGAGATAATTCAGTATTTTGGTAATATCGGCCCGCAACTTTACGGCCCCTTGATTTTCAAAGGTAGTAACAAGGGCGCCATATAATTTGGCATAGTCTGAACTGGCACTCTTTTCTTTATGCTTGTCATGAAGGTCGTTAAGATACTTAAGTTCAGTATTGTGATCAGGATTGAGTAGTTCACGGAGCACTCCGGCCTGAGAACGGGTTATCTTGCCCCAATCCAATTTGAGATCCTTTATCAGTTGCGGACAAACCGGCTTGCTCCAACTTTGAACCTTTTCCTGCTTGGGAGGGGCTTGTGGAATGTTTTTACCCAAAGGCCAGGTAACTGTTCCAGGAAGATCTTCCCCGACCAACACGGAACCGGGCAGGATCACAGGTCGGCCTCGACGGGGGCGGCCAAGCACAGGACTGTAGCGGCGGGCGGTCCCTATGAAGAGGGCCTCTTTTTCTTTATTGCCTGATTGCTGTGGGAAGGGACATGGCATCGTCAGCAGGCATGCCCCTGACCTGGAAGAAACCGGCGAACAAGGATAGTTCGTGGCAGAGAAAAGACAGCCGTTGATGGTTGGTTTAAATACAGTGAGGATTGTCCCGGCCAATTTGCCAAAAGCAGTGTCGGGATCATCAAGAGTGACAGCCCCGCTAAAGACTGTTCCGCTGGGCATATGCTGCTGAACAAACAGGCCACCTTCTTCTTTTGTACGGAAGTCACCACCATTCATCCCATCCTCCATGGCATTGCGCATCCTGGTAACAATCTCAGTTTCTATAATCTGCTTTGTTTCAGTAAGATAGGTGCCCTGTTTCAATGGCTTGCGCTTGACACGTTGTTTGTTATCTTTTTCAGGTTCTTGGGAGCGAGCCCAGAAATCATCGACACTGGTTCCATCCTCTTTTCGAAGAGTGGTAACGGGTGGCGGATAGGCTGGCGTATATAGCTTATCTGGCACACCAACAGGAGACGGGTAAAGATTCGAAAACGTCACATCTGCCATTTCATCGGCTGTGGGCCATCGGCCTGTCACCTGCTCGAAAGTCCGAACAAACCAGCCACGCATTTGATCGGCGCTGATAAAGGTACTGCTGGAGACCAACTGAAGCCGCTCGGCGGCAACCGGTTTGCTGCGGACGTTCACTAAGCTTGTGAGGCTATAAATAATAGGCCCTGTTAAACTTGACGTATCTTCTTGAATGGTCACTACTTCAGGATCGTCCCAGACAATACTGACTGTCCCCCGCCCATATCCGCGAGAACGAAACGCCCCGAAACCACTCAAAAGTTGTGCAGCCTCGTCAAGAAGTTGATGAGCATTGTTCAGGCTTTCCATACTGGAAAAATACCCTGCGTACAATGGCGACTCAAGAATCAGCCCATCCAGCCAGGCAGCTTCGAAGTAAGCCAGCATTTTGCCCTTGACCGCTCGGGTTCTGTCATCGATCTCGATGCGTGGCTTGACTTGAAATCTGGCCATATTCCACGCATCACCTGAAACCGTCAGGTCGCCGATATGAAGTAGCGCCGAAGACAGTTCTCCTCGCTTGCCAAACAACTGCTCGACCAATGAGCCATCAACACCAAGTTCAGTTGCCCAGCGAGCAGCCATCAGCAAATCGCCATGAAGTTGCGTGTCCGGGTACACCGGCAAACCCCTCTTATCCTTTAGATGGGGATAATAACCAAAGGAACCTTTCTGGCCACCACTTGTGTACCAGAACCCTGTTGCTGCAACATGGAGTTTCCCTTTCAGCAAATAAAACGTCCTGCTCATTCTTCACCCCCGCCAATAGTAAGAAGCTCAAACAACGTCGCAATTCTCTCCGGCATAAGGACACCCTCAGCATCCCGAAATTTTTCATCACGCAGGAGCGGGCTAAAGCTCTTGTCTGCTTCATTGGCATCCAGCAACTTCAAATGATGATCCAGTTCATGGGGATTTTTTTCCTGTTGCATGATAGCAACAATCTGCTGCATGTGAGATCCGGATATTTCATTGTATGTATTGCGCAGAGCCAGATAGTCATTGAAAGAGAGCCGTCCATGTGGGTCTTTATCCCGATCTGTCTTTTCAATGAAGAGCGGACGTTCAAAAGAAAGGAGGTCATCAGTTACCGATGTCTCTTCCGCCATGACCCGCCAATTGACACTATTCCCCTGTCGTTCAGTTTCTTTTTTTGCCTTGCTCATCAATTCCTCTCCCACCTGATGAATCAAACTGAAAGGGGTGTGGATTGAGGTCACGACAAAACTGCCGCCAAAGCCAAAAGGTTTGGGCGAATAACTTTCTTCTTTGGAAAGTATGCGCAGACCTTGTTCAGTAAGAGGGTGCACAGGATTGTTCTCTTCAAGATCTGCTACTACCTCATTCAAAGCAGCGGAGATGTTTTGAGTAAAGTTGAGGATCTTTTTCTCCGCCATAACCAGACAGAGATCGTCCCCACCAGCCACCACCAGACGGAAGGGAAGGTACTTGCCAACTGGCTTATTAAATGTCCTTACCAGGGCAGAAACTATTATATCAACAACCGTTGATCGGAATTCATCAAATGTTTTGAGAACATTATCCTCGTTCTCCTGTTTCAACCAGACCTGCACCTTGTCGTTCATGTTGTTCAAGTCGGAGAACCAGACTGCCATTCGTTTGCGTTCGTCTGGAGTGTCTGGAAACAGGTCTTTAAAGTCCGCTGGAGGCATGTTGCGTTTTGCACTTGGCGGTACAGCATCGATATACCCTTGATAGATCTTCTGCAGAGTGGTTTCAGCCTTTTGAGTATGAAAAATTTTTTTCGACTCTTCAAATGCGGCATGGCAGATTCGACAGACATCTTTGACGGATTCTTTACGATTTACCTTGTTGTCGCTCTTTTCCTTGAGTTTGGCGATCCGACAGTCATTTTTTTCGTCTTCCAAACGAACGATTTTTTTCTGGGCTGGATATTCACCACACTCTTCGCAAAGTTTCAGATGAGGATTAAACGACAAGGCATAACCACGGAAGGAACGCTTTTGCTCTTTAAGTTCTTCGATGGCCGGATTGCCTTCTTTCGCCAAGGTATTGAAAGAGATCCCGGGCCAAATCGTGTTTGAAATCTGAAACTCCAACATCGGCAGGGTGGTCGCTAAGCACTTTTCACAGGCCTTCCTGGCGGCTTCAGCTTTGTCTTCATCTTGAAAACGGGCCGTGAATTTGCCGCCGCCGGCAACAATCGCTACACCGTCATGTTCTCCAGCAATAGTCGGCAAATCGATCTCGTTCAGCTTGGCAAGAGTGTTGCTGATACCAGCTATGGACCAAAGACGATCGTGCCTTAGCACGGTCTTTTGAATAGCTGAATATTGCAAAGAAAAATAATAGTTGACCATGTTTTCTCCTATTAACTTCGATTCTTGGGGCGGAATTCATGCTTGGAATACGTTCCCTTAATTGGGAAGCATCAATAACAGTTATTCAGATCAGCAAAAAATGTGCCTAAGGTGAAGATCTCCCAAATTGTTATATTGATCAACCAAATGGCATACTATCCAAATGACTATAAACTCAACCCAGATTGAAGATTCTCAACTTGGGTTTACATTTTTTTTCTTAGATTTCCACCATAATTCTCGCTTCAGTCTTTCAATTAAGTCCATTGAATAAAATAATAAGGAAATATTTCTTTTAGCAACATGGGTACCGAAGAATTTTAAATTACTAACTATTTAATATTATAATAATAAAAGGAATGCGCTCACATTCTGACTACAACCTTAAATGAAATTCCGTGCATACCACAAACCAATTTTAACTTAATTGGCATGGTACATGCTTAAACCATCCGTAACACGCATGAGTGTTACCTCTTTCAACAGTTGTTGTTAAACACATTTTCATTTTTTATTCAGAATTCAATTTTAGATTACTTTTAAAAACAATGCTAAGCGCATAAAAAAACAAAGATCAATCTTCTCTCGTAAACAAATAAGAGAATCTCTCATCAACTAACCTGGAGGACTAAATATGAATTCCAACATGAATATCCCAAAGTCTGACTTCTTTGGCAATCAGAGCAACCAAAACAACGGTGAAGGGAAAGCCATTGTCATCAATGGGAGAAGGATGCAATATCAGGGAAATGGAGTACAGGGAAAGGATCTGGTACGGATTTGCAGGGCCGGCCATGGGCGTCGGCCGGTTATTCGACAAGGCATTGAAACTACCACGATCGATCCAAATCGCTATTATACGGAATCGGAACTGACGGACAAGAAGGGCCGGCCGGTTTATATCAACTCCATGCCGGATCGGAGTAAGGGGGGAATCCGTTACGGAGAGCCTCGCCAGTATTTGTCAAAGATGGTGATCACTGATCAGGTGCATCATTTGGCTGCCAATTGTTTTAAGCAGGGGGTTGAATTCGATGAATACAACGCGGATTGGCTTGTAATTCCCCGGTACCGTTTACCCGAGATCTGGAATCATATGGAGACACCATTGCTCATCGTTTTTCCTACAGACTATCCCCAAATCCCGCCGGTGGGGTTTTATATGCAAAAAGATCTCGGTATCTCTCCAAATGGACACTTTTATGAAAGTGCCTACCATAATGCCTCCTTGGAACCAATCGAGCAGGGATGGAACTGGTATTGCGCCTTTGTGAAACCAGGATCCTGGCGGCCCGCTCCTATTCGGCAGGTGGAAGATTGGCGACATGGTGATAACCTGTGGACTTACTTCACCCTCATTTCTGAAGTACTTAGCAATCAAGGAGAATAGCATGTTGATAAAGGAAGACATCCAACGACCTTTAATACGATTCAAGCATCGCGCTCTGGCAGAGTTGCGCTCCACACTTCTGGGAGCAGAGCAACGAGAGTCTTTCGCAGTGCTTATAGCCAAAAGGGAGATAATAGGAAAAACAGAGGTGTTTACCGTACACGATACCCGGCTACCAACCCCGCACGATTATGAGGAAAGAAAAAGAGCCTATCTGCGCATGCGCAAGTCCTTTATACATCAATGCTTGACCGAGGTGGTCAAACGGCTTGATGTGGATACCTTGATCGAGGTGCATACTCATCCATTTGCAACCGATCAGGTGTTTTTCTCAAACATTGATGATCAAGATGAACGCCGATATAACAAATGGCTGAATAGCCATTTTGAAAACCTTCATTATTTAAGCATTGTGTTTTCGCAAAAAAGATATCAAGCACGCATCTGGCGGCATGATGGAGAGATGGATCTACCTGTTTCAGCTACCATCAAGACCCAGACAGTAAGTGAACGCATCCCAGGCTCCAATGAGAAACCAGGCTTGGAGGCAAGTCAGGAAGAACGATTGTTGAACCATGTTGACTCGATATTCAACCGCGGGTCACTAGCTCTTGGGCTGGAGACAATGCGGGGGATCATGCTGGATCAAACCATCACCCTGGTTGGCGTCGGCGGGATTGGTTCAGTTGTGGCGGAACATCTTGTCCAAATGGGTTTCCAGAGGCTCACCCTCATTGACCCCGACAGGCTTGAGGTATCCAATCTGAATCGTTTTGTTGGTGCCACGTTTGCCCAGGCCCAAGCTGGTTACCACAAAGTTGAGGCCGTAGCCGAGCATCTTCGAAAACTTAATCCTGAGGTACACGTTCAAGTTTGTGCGGATGGAGTTGAAAGCGAAATGGCACATGAATTTCTGGCCAACAGTGACTGGATCATTGTTTCTACAGACAATCATTTCAGCCGTTGGACCACCCAGCAAATTGCCTTACGCTATTTTATTCCGATGATTGCCGCCGGGGTGAACATAACTGTTAAGGACAACCAGGTTGAAGACATGAGCGGTGAGGTTATCACTGCAAGAAGTGGTGACAGTTGGTGCCTTAATTGTCTAGGCCGGATTAATTTAGCCCGCATTGCTGCCGAATCTCATCCTGACCAAGCTATTCGTAGCCAGACATTGCAACGGGGGTATGTGACAGGCATGGAGATGAAAGAGCCTGCCGTAAAGACCTTGAACACTATGATTGCCACCATGGCAGTAGATCGTCTCGTAGATCAGTTCTTGCCTAATCGGCCTGATATTCCGATATTGGTGTATGAACACAATCAGGTCAGTGCTATCTATGAGGATCGTACCAGCATGGAGCAAAGGGCTCTTTCCTGTAGTTATTGCTCAATCTGAGGCTTGCATTAGGAAAAAAGGGTACTTGTTGTTTTCAGGTGTGCTTAAAGACTACCGTCAAATTTTTATAACCTAAACATACTCTGAGGAGCTTTCAATGAATATTCCAAACGCAAACAAGTATCGGCAGACAAATAGGCAACACTCAACTTCAAACCGCAACGCCGGTCAGCCAGACCCTCACTCATGGATGTCGACTTTATTTGACAAGACGCAGAACGCTCATGTCCAACCAAGGCAAGAGGACAGCATAGACCTGAAAAGTACTTCCTCGTTTATAGGTTGGGCTCTTTTGACAATTATCCTCGGCTTACTTTTTATTCCCAAGTTGATCATTGGGGGTATTATCTTGATAATCGTCTTGTGTTTTTTGTTATCATAATTTTTTCACCATAACGAGCTCATGTTCGAGACAACCATTTATTTTTAAAGGAGATTCTTATGGAACGAGTTATTGTTTTTCTTGATTATGCCAACATAAATTCTGCTCGTCCCAGCATGAATGTGGATTTTAACGACTTACTGCACTACCTGTCAGAAGATCGATTTTTGATCAATGCGTATGCCTATGTCCCCATCGATCCCCGCAAAGAGCATGGTAGGGATCGTGAAATTGCGGGACTCTGGGAGATCGGTTACCAGGTGACCACCAAGCTCGGCACTGTGTTAGGTGAAAGTTACAAATGCGATTTTAATGTCGAAATAACCATCGACTTATTACGGTCAGCGTATCAAATTCGACCTGATATCATAACATTATGTTCTGGCGATGTTAATTTTTTGCCTATTGTCCATGAATTGCGCGGGATGGGCATCAGGGTCGAATCTGCGGCTTTTCTCCGGAATGCTTCGTACAAATTGATGACCCAGTCATCTGGTTTTATCAATTTGGATGAGTGGATAGCTTCTTCTGAAACAGATGGCGTTGAATCTTCAATGGAAACGAGAGTGGAATCTCCGCATGACCAGCCCGTTTTTTTGCCTCAGATTGAAAACACATTTCCTACTCTGGCAAGAGACCATGACCCTGTTTGAACTTGCAATCACGAGTAATTGTTGTCGTGTGATCAAATGTTTAAGCGATAGCATCTTTAAAATTCAAAACACCTAAAGGAGACAGAAAAATGAGATTTTTTGATGAGATATTTGAGGTGGCTAAAGGATTTTGTGATGCAACCGGTGAATTGGTTTCAGGAATTGGTCATGATTTTGTGGAATTGTGCTCAGGGGTTTCAGACATTACAAAGGAGGCAATAAATGAAATTGCCGAGAATCCAGTAAAATATGCTTTCGATTCGACAATAGAAGTCTCTAACGCAATTTCACATACAATAATCACACCTGTCAGGCCTGTGATTAATATGTTGGAAGGGTTCAATGATGCAGTGTTTTGCGAAACAGTTACTCCCGTCGCAGGCAGTGTGCTTTATACGGATTTATGTTTTGGCTATGCTGAGCATTCAGGAATCTATATTGGTCACAATCAAATTGTCGAGCTAAACGCCAAGGGAGGTATTTCTGTGGTTACGCCTGAGGAATTTATTAGTGGCGGGACAGGAGTTCATATTTATGTTTCATCTTTTGATGGTTGCGCTGTTGGTTCTAAGAAAGCAGCAAAAAGAGCTAAGTATTTGATTAATTCTCAACGTGATTACAATTTTCTTCTGTCAAATTGCCATCAGTTTACCGCTGGTTGCCTGACGAATGAGTTTGAAAATGGGAGCAGCTTTCTATGGATGTTGAAAGATGACTGCCAGACGTATCTTGGTGCAAACGAGTGGAGAATTTGGGATGTATAAACAATTATAGGTTTTCTCATATGCATGTATATAGCATATGAATAGGGTAATGATTTAAAATCAACTATGAATGCTCGATATTTATAACTGACATCACCGCCATTTCTTTCTTTATTTAAGAACAAGTTTGAGGGACGCTTAAACTTCAAATTTCACTAAAAACCCTAAATATCGACAAAAGAGATCTGATAACCATGCGCCAATCTTGTTTTTACAATCCGGCGTAGTCTCTTGGCCATTCCCTCCTGATCTGCAAATCTCTCTGATTGATCCGGTTGGCCCTTGGTACCAATCCTCCCCCAATGACGAACCAGTTTATAGCCGAACAAGTCCTGCGTGGCGGTCAGGCGATAAAAAGCCTTTCTGTTCCTTTCGGGATTTACGCACTCCATTTTTATGTCGAGGTAGCTCATATTCATTACTCCACAGCCAAGGCCGCATAGAGTGTTGGTCTCGAAATCTCGTACTCCTTTGCCAATTCAGCTTTAATGGCACCTAAGGCCACTCTGCGTTTTATATCTTCTATCTGATGGCCTTGCAGTACCCGCTCTCTACCAATCTTAACCCCTTTCTTTTGAGCTTGAGCTATTCCTTCCCGTTGGCGTTCTTTAATCAGATTCCGCTCAAATTCTGCAAAGGCACCCATCATTTGCAACATGAGCTTGTTCATGGGATTTTCAATGCTTCCTGTGAATGCCAAATTCTCTTTATGAAAGACAATAGAGACTCCCTTGCTGTTCAGGTCACTGACGATGGTTTGCAGATCGACCAAATTTCGGGCCAGGCGATCTATGGAATGGACATGCAGCTCGTCACCCTCACGAAGATACTCAAGGCAATCTTTCAGGACTGGCCGATTTCTATCTTTGGCGCTGGCTTTTTCCTCAAAGATTTTATCAAGAACAATATTTGATAATTGCCGGTCGGTATTCTGTCCGAAGGAGGAAACCCTGATATATCCAACGCAATGACCTTTCATAATGCCTCTCAAAAGTTTTTCTAAATAGGAATGCTTTCTTTCTACCTAGAGCTAAAAACTGTAAGACAATCGAGCCTTTTGCAAAATGACGCAAGGCATTCGCACTGAGCGGCGGTATGCTAAACG
>JAFLLC010000215.1:0-19350 GCA_019162745.1 Deltaproteobacteria bacterium
TGGAGCAGGGAAAAGAGTTTTTCCATATTGACCGGCTTTGGAATGTAGTCGCTGGCGCCGGCCTTCAGGCACTCTTCGCGATCCCCCTTCATAGCCTTGGCGGTCAACGCGATCATCGGCAGATTCTGGAAACGGGGATCTTTCCTGATACGGCGCATCGCTTCGTAGCCATCCATCTCAGGCATCATGATATCCATCAGGACCAGATCAATATCGGGTGCCACCTCCAGCTGTTTCAGGGCCTCGCGGCCATTTTCCGCTTCAAAAACGGTAATGTTCTTTTCCGCCAGGGCGCTGGAGAGAGAGAAAATATTGCGCATGTCGTCATCGACGATCAGGACCTTTTTACCCTCCAGCATCGCTCCTTTATCGAGTGCTGTGCGAATCACCCGTTGCTTGTCGGGACCAAGCGGGCTTTCCACCAGGTGGAGGAACAGCGTTACTTCATTCAGAAGACGTTCCGGGCTTTTGGCCCCCTTGATGATGATGCTCTCCGCATAATGATTCAGCCGCCTCTCATTTTCGTGAGACAGCTCGCGGCCTGTGTGGATAATGACCGGAATAAGGCGCTCAGGGTTGAGATTTTTGAGTTCTTCCAGCAGTTCAAACGTGCCTATGTCGGCCAGCCCGAGGTCAAGTACGATACAATCAAACTGCTCTCTGGAGAGGAGTGCTATGGCCTTGACGCCGCTATCGGCAACAGTAATCGCCACATTCTTCTCCTCCAGCAGCGCAACCATCGCTTTGGCCTGATCCTGGCCATCCTCGATGATCAGGATACTCCTGGCGCCGCTCTGAATATTCTCGCGATCGTCCGGGATCGGATTTACAGGGTTTTCAGGAATCAGCAGCGCTGTTTCCCCTTTTAAGCCCATTTGTGCCAAATTTCCTATTTCACAGACTCCCTTCACCGGCAGATAGAGGGTAAAGGTGCTGCCGTTGCCTGACTCGCTGGTCAAAAATATTTCGCCACCCATTGAACGGGCAAGCTGGCGCGAGATGGAAAGCCCCAGGCCGGTGCCGCCGTAAGTGCGGCTGGTGCTGCCGTCTGCCTGCTGGAAGGCGTTGAAGACAAGCTGCTGTTTGTCGGCCGGGATACCGATGCCGGTATCGGTCACGGCAAAGGCCACGGCTGCAGTTTTGAGCGGGTTTTCATTGTCGTCCGGAGTATACGCACGCAGCGAAACTGACCCTTTATTGGTGAATTTGCAGGCGTTGGAAAGAAGGTTTTTAAGAATCTGCCGGGTCCTCTGGCTATCTGTCATAATGGTTTCAGGAGCGGATTCTCCCTGCGCTACGGCGAAGTTGATCCCTTTTTCTCCGGCTATTGGCCGGAACAGGGTTTCAAGTTGAGAGCAGATTTCTGCGAGGGTCAGCTCTTCATAGTGGAACTCCATATGTCCCGATTCAATCTTGGAGAGGTCCAGAATATCGTTAATCAGGTTGAGCAGATCCCGTCCGGCTCCATTGATGGTGGCGGCAAATTCGATCTGCTTGGCCGTCAGGTTTCCTTCACGATTGTCCTCCAGCAGGCTGGAGAGGATCATCAGACTGTTTAGCGGCGTGCGCAGCTCATGTGACATATTGGCCAGGAAATCGGATTTGTAGGAGCTGACCAGCTGAAGCTCATCGGCCTTGCGCTGTAATTCTCGGCCGGTTCCCTCCAGCTCACGGTTCTTAGCGCGGATCTGTTCGCGTTTTTCCTCCAGCATCCGGGCCCTCTCTTCCAGCTCTTCGTTGGTTTGCTGCAACTCTTCCTGCTGGACACGCAACTCTTCTGTCTGTCCCTGGGTCTGTTCCAAAAGCTCGTTGACCAGTTGGCGTGAGTTGTTGACACTGAGTGCAATGGCAATTCCTTCCTTGCTTTGTTCCAGGAATTCCAGATCGTTGCTGCTGAAGATTTTGAAAGAACCGATCTCTATAATGCCGACCATGACATCATTATGCAGAAGCGGCAGAAATACAATGTTTACCGGCTCCGCCTCGCCGAGACCGGAGCTGATCGGGAGATAGCCGGGCGGAGCGTCATTCAGGCAGATGGTCTTCCGTCCCAGAGCCGCCTGTCCGGCCAGGCCTTCACCCAGAGCGATCGGCACATTCAGGAGTTTACGCGGGGTAATGGCATAGCTGGCGGCAATCCGCAGCCGGGCTTCCTCCTCGTCAAAGAGATAGAAAAGGCCAATCCCAGCGCCGAGATATTCAGCCAGGAACGCAAGCGTCCGTGTCGTCAGCTCCGCTGTGGCTTTGTCCCCCCTCAAGATGGTATTGAGTTCGTTCTGGCCGTTTTTAAACCAGTCGCGCAGGGTTTCCTGCTCGTGGGTGTGTCGCAGGGATCTGGTCATCCGGACAAAGGCCAGATCAAGCGAATTTTGTACCTCACTCATTCCGATAAACGCCCTCAGGAGCATCCCGGCTTCATCCCGCCCTGCCTGCTCCGCATCTATTTGCAACGGCTCGGTAACCGTCACCTCCTGGCCGAGGTCTCCACTGGCAATCGCCTCCACCAGCCGGATCTTTTCTTCGCCGCCCGCCTGCTGCGAATTGACAGCTCTCAACAGGTGGCGCAGAGGGGTTGAGATGCTGCGGCTAATCAGCACAACCATCGAGATGGCAACCAGTATGGAGAAGATGATCAGAGAGGAAAGCCAGAAGCGAAGCTGCGTGTAGTACAAACGGCTCTGTTCAAAGTGATCTGCCGCCTCGTCAGCATTGAATAGCGAGAGCTCTTTTATACTGCTTTCCATCAGATCTGAAAGATTTCTGGTTCGCAGGTGCTCGGCTTGCAGTTCACTATATTTAGTGCCGGAATTGACAGCGCTGCGCATCTTTCCGGAAGCGTCATAAAAATCCTGAATAAGTGCGGCAGTCTTGTTCAAAAGCTCGCGTTCTTTCGGCATGAGTCGGAGCGTACTGAACTGTTCAAGCGACTTTTTAACAGCAAGTTCAGTCCCGGTCAATCTGGTTTCAAGAGCTTTGCGTTGTTGTGGACCGGTTTCAAGCATATAACGGAGATGTATGCGACGATACGTCTGGGTCAGGCGGTCTATTTCCGCCACTGTGGTAATGGAGGGGATCAGGTTTTTGTACAGATCATCGAGACGAAATTTTATTTCCGCCATCCCCTTGAAGCCCAAAAACCCGACGAGACAGCAGCAGATTACTACCACGGCATAACCGACAATCAGCTTGCTTTTGATTTTGAGGTCGGTATAAAAATTCATGCTTGGCTCCTCTTTTTTATCCGGTAACCTTTTCGCGGCGCAGGAGATCTCCCGCTTCGACCGCAAACGGTACCTTCAGGAGTATCTGCTGGTTGGGATTTGCGCAGACTGCCGGTACGGCAGCTCCGTGTTCGGGCAGGGTGGAAAAATGCTGCAGGGTCAGGGTGTCACTCCGCATCCCCGGCCCGATAAATTCAATCAGGTCACCAGCCTTGATCCTGTTTCGTACGCTGACCAGCAGTGTCCCGCCATCCCGCACCTCATCGACCACTCCGACAAAATCATGACTGCGGATGTAGGCAGAGCGGTACTCCTGTCCGACGTTGTGCGGCTGGCCGAACAGGAAGCCGGAAGTAAAGCCGCGATGGCTCAGTTTTGCGAGCTCCTCCATCCATTCGGGTCGGCAGCGCCAGCCGGCCGGGTCGGCCAGATATTCGTCGACGGCCCGGCGATAAACCCGCAGCACCGAAGCTACATAGTTAATCCCTTTCATGCGCCCTTCTATCTTTAGTGCGTGCACCCCGCTTGCGACGATAGCCGGAATATGCTCCAGCAGACAGAGGTCGCGGGAGTTGAAGATGAAGGTGCCGTTTTCGTCCTCCATCACCGGGAAATATTCCCCCGGCCTCGATTCTTCCACCAGGTGGTAACTCCAGCGGCAGGGGTGAGTGCATTCGCCCTGGTTTGCGTCGCGTCCGGTCAGCATGCTGGAAATCAGGCAGCGTCCGGAGTAGGAGATGCAGAGCGCGCCATGCACGAAGGCCTCGAATTCTACCTCCGGGACTTTTGTCACCGTTTCGCGGATGTTGTCGAGGCTCATTTCGCGTGCCAGATTGATCCGGCGGACCCCCTGCTGCTGCCAGAATCGGGCGGAGCGCCAGTTGATCGTGTTGGCCTGGGTCGAGAGATGCAGTTCCCGCTCCGGCGATACCTGCCGCACCGCATCGATCACCCCCGGATCGGCGACGATATAAGCATCAAAGGGGAGGTGGGCGATCTGCGCAAGATATTCCTCCAACTCCGGAAGCGACTCATTGCGCGGATAGCTGTTGATCGTCAGGTAAGCTTTGACCCCCTTCGTATGGCAGAAGTCGAGAGCTGCTGCCATCTCCTCCACGGAAAAGTTGTCGGCCTTATTACGCAGTCCGAATGCCTGACCGCCGAGATACACGGCATCGGCACCGTAATGTACCGCTATTTTAAGTTTTTCCATGTTTCCGGCCGGTGCCAGCAATTCGGGTCTATGCATTTGAAATTCCAATGAAAAAGTGTCTGATTATACTGCTAAAGAGAAGGCGCTGATGCTAGCATAATCGGTCTGCCAAGAAAACTTAAAAGGCACCTTTCACTTGACAAAGGTGTCTATATCGCTTTAATTGTAAAAAAACATGCGTTAAATGGGGGTATTATGCCATCAGGCAGCCGATTGGTTTCGTATATGTTTTTGTCTTTATTTCTGTCGGGATGCGCCGCCAATGACCTGATGGTCAAACGTCAGGCAGAGTCCGAAGCAAAAATTGAGTTTCTGATTCAGTCATCAAAGAAAGAGGAACAGCGTCACAATGAACTTGCCGGCCTGCTGCAGGTTCTAGATGAACGGCTTCAGTCCGTAAGCGGCGAAATAAAGGCGCTGAAGGGTGAAAATATTGATCTCAAAGTTTCCCGTGACGACCTTGAAGCGAGGGTCGCGAGACTTGCCCGGCAGTTGCAAACCCCCAAAATAGAGGTTGTCAACCAGCCGTCATCAGCCAAGGCAAACATTGAGTCCGGTCCTCCCGCCGAATATCTAAAGGCATTCGGTCTGTACAGCGCGAACAATTTCGCGGCTGCCATCGAATCGTTTGAATCCTTTTTCAAGAGCAATCCGCAGAGCGACTACGCTGCCAATGCCCTTTACTGGATAGGCGAGTGCCACTATACCCTTTCGGATCTTCCCAGGGCAAAAGACGCTTTTACAAAGGTTATT
This sequence comes from Deltaproteobacteria bacterium, assembly GCA_019162745.1. Classification (GTDB taxonomy): domain Bacteria; phylum Desulfobacterota; class Desulfuromonadia; order Geobacterales; family Pseudopelobacteraceae; genus JACRCG01. The sequence goes on from JAFLLC010000215.1 coordinate 5,188, forward strand.
GAGGTTTATCCGAAAAGTACCAAGACCCCGGATGCACTCCTGAAGCTCGGCTATACGCTGGCGGCCATGAAAGAAAAGGAAAAGGCTGCGGGCATATTCGAAAAAATCATTACTTCATATCCAAGCAGTCCTGCTGCTGTAAAGGCGCGTGAACGCCTGAACCCACATTGAAACAGGACTGTTCTGCTGTCCTGCCCTGATAATCAGGATAAGTGCGTTAACGAAGTGGTCTTCTGCCATAAAGGCGCAGAAAACAACTTCTAACTTACTAAATCAAAGGCGAATGAGGTGTCTACCATGAAAATCAGATTGCTGCTGCTGTTGGCGCTTTTGGTCACGCCGTCTATTGTGCTTGCCGCCGAACAGGACGAACCTGCAATTTATGTTATCAAGCAGGGTGACACGCTTTGGGGACTATCCGACCGATTCATAAAAGATCCGGAGTACTGGCCGAACATGTGGTCCAAAAACGGCCAGGTGACAAATCCGCATTTTATCTATCCGGGGGAGAAAATGCGGATTTTCGCCGATCGGCTCGAGTTTGTTCCCAAAGAACCGCCTGCGCTTCCTGGGCAAATGAGCGCCGCTGCCGCTGTGAATAATGTTGAAGAGCTTAAGGAGGTCGCCGCCGAGAGAACCTATACGCTGTACGGTACTGAGGGTTTTTTGGCGGAGAAGGATTTCAAACCTTACGGCTTGCTGATCGGAGTTCAGCATGACCGGATAATCGCCGGCGTTGATGATATCGTCTATACCGATATCGGCGCTGCTCAGCATGCCGGTGGCGGTGATAAATTCTCTGTATTTCTCAAGGGTGCAGCGGTCAAGCATCCGTTGAATAACGAGGAAATGGGGCATAAGATAATTCCGCTCGGGGCCCTCCAGTTGACCGATGTCGAGCGGAAATCATCCCGTGCCATTATTACCGAATCGTCGAGAGAAATAAGCCCGGGAGCATACCTGCTCCCCTACAGGGAGAATGTCCGCCGGGAAATCATACTCAAGAACAGCCGCAGTGATCTCAAGGGGTACATCGTCGAGAGCTACAGCGGTGTCAGTATAATTGCGGCCGGGGACATAGTTTATATTGATCTCGGGGTCAGCCAGGGCGTTGAACCTGGCAACATGCTCTATATTGTCCGGGACGCGAAGATCGATCAGCGCTATGTGGAAGGGCGCATAGACAGGTTGCCGCAGGAGCTTTTGGGGGCACTGGTGGTGCTTGAAACCGCTAAGAGTACGTCTACCGCATTGGTTGTCAAGAGCATTGACGCTATTTACCGGGGCGACCGGATCCTCAGCCAAACAAAATAGCCACAAATAAGTTTTAAAGACCGGCTTCAGGCCGGTTTTTTTTATCGCGACCGGGTATGGAAATGGAAAATTATTACTGGATAGGTCTCAAAGCGGTTCCCGGCGTCGGTAATGTTGCCTTCCGGCGTCTTCTGGAGCGTTTCGACACCCCTGAAGCGGCATTGGAGGCGTCACCTGCGTCACTTGCCGGTATCAGGGGGATGACCCCTGCAACCATTGAGGCTATCAAAAGCGCCCAATGGCGCCGTTTTGCGGAGGAGGAGTGCCGCCGGCTCGAGTCGAGCGGAGCGCGTCTGGTTACCTATATCGCGAGTGACTACCCTAAATCGCTGTTCGAAATTCCTGATCCTCCCCCGTTTCTTTATGTGAAAGGGGAGCTCCGCTCCCGTGAGCTTTCGGTCGCTATCGTCGGTTCGCGCCGCGCGACAGCCTACGGATTGATGACGACCGCTAAACTGTCCGGGGCGCTCGCCAGCCACGGGGTCTGTGTCATCTCGGGGATGGCGCGCGGAGTCGATACTGCGGCCCACAAGGGCGCGCTGCAGGCGGGAGGGAGAAGCATCGGCGTGCTGGGGTGCGGCGTTGATAAAATATATCCCCCTGAAAACCGCTCGCTATTTGAGGAAATGGCGAACAAGGGATGTCTGGTGTCTGAATTCCCGCTCGGAACACTGCCGCTGGCAGAAAACTTCCCGCGCCGCAACCGGATTATCAGCGGACTCTCGTGCGGAGTGCTGGTCGTAGAAGCTGCCGAGAAGAGCGGCTCGCTGATCACCGCCCAGTATGCGCTGGAGCATGGGCGCGACGTGTATGCCGTGCCGGGGAATATCTCCTTCGCCACCAGTCGCGGCTGCAACCGTCTGATCAAGCAGGGGGCCAAGCTGGTTGACTGTGTCGAGGATATACTGGAGGAACTCCCGGAGTATGCTCTCGCCTCTGCCGATGCTCCCCTGTTTCAGCCGCCGCTGCGAACTTTTGCCCTGACACCGAAAGAGGCGGCCATCTACGAACTGCTGGCCCGTTCACCGCTGCATATCGATGACATCATCTCCCAAACTGAATTGACAGCCGGAGAGGTTTCCTCTATGTTACTGCACCTTGAACTCAAGGGGGCGGTTACGCCGCTCCCCGGCACGCATTACGCCGTGGCGGGGTGAAAAACTTGAATAACACGGAGATACAGAGAACACGGAGAAACCAAGATCAAAGGCCTGAAAACTTTGGTAAATCAAGATCAAAGGCCTGAAGCTTTTTGGGATTAACAAAAAAGTTTTCTTTGACTTTCTCCGTGTACTCCGTGTCTCCGTGTTATTATGATTTTTTATAATTTTAATGATTTTGAAATCCACCTTAAGGATACCTATAGATATTATGTCGAAAAATCTTGTTATTGTTGAATCCCCCGCCAAGGGGAAAACCATAGAAAAATTTTTGGGTCCGGGCTATACGGTGCTGGCCTCTTTCGGCCATGTGCGTGCCCTGCCGAGTAAGCAGGGATCGGTGGACATCGAGAAGGGTTTTGAGCCCAAATATCAGGTGCTGCCTGAAAGTAAAAAACACCTTGATGCAATAAAAGCGGCGCTCAAAGGGGCGGACCGACTGCTCCTGGCAACTGACCCCGACCGTGAAGGGGAAGCTATCTCCTGGCACCTCCTGGCGGCTTTGGGGCTTGATAAAAAGAATCCCGGCATCAAGATCCAGCGGGTGGAATTTCATGAGATCACCAAAGAAGCCATACTGTTCGCCGTCGATCACCCCCGCGACATTGCGCTTGACCTGGTAGATGCCCAGCAGGCGCGCTCAATTCTGGATTATCTGGTCGGTTTCAACCTCTCCCCCTTTCTCTGGAAAAAAATCCGCTACGGCCTCTCAGCCGGTCGCGTTCAGTCGGTGGCACTGCGGCTGGTCTGCGAGCGTGAGAAGGAGATTCTTGCCTTTAAAGACCGGGAATACTGGACTATAGCGGCTCGTTTGGGAGTTGCGCCGGGTCAGGAGTTCAAGGCCGGCCTGGTGGCAGTGGGAGATAAAAAGCTCGGCAAGTTCGACATCCCTTCAGAAGAGGTGGCTACGACGCTGAAAGCGGCTTTGCAATCGGGCAGCTATCAGGTGACTAAAATCAACAAAACCGAGAAGAAGCGTAACCCTTCACCTCCCTTCACGACTTCGACTCTGCAGCAGGAGGCGTCCCGTAAACTTGGCTTCTCTGCCAGAAAGACCATGTCAACAGCCCAGAAGCTTTATGAAGGTCTTGATATTGGCGAAGAGGGGCAGGTCGGTCTTATAACCTATATGCGTACCGATAGTGTTAATCTTTCAACGCTGGCTTTGACAGATGCCCACGATGTTATCTCCGCCGCATACGGGGTCGAATATGCGCTCGCCAAGCCGAGGATCTTCAAAACCAAGTCCAAAAATGCCCAGGAGGCCCACGAGGCTGTCCGGCCGACCTATATCGCCAAAACTCCTCTGGAGCTTAAAAAGCATCTGACTCCTGATCTGTATAAACTGTATGAGCTGATCTGGAAGCGGACCGTCGCCTGTCAGATGGCAGAAGCGCTGCTTGATCAGACATCCGTTGATATTACCGCCGACCTGTCTGCTCCGCTTGCCGCCGGACCGTTTGCCGGTTCAGCCAGGGCCGGGCTGCGCGCCGCCGGTACGGTGATCCGCTTTCCCGGTTTCATGAAGCTGTATATCGAAGGGGTGGATGATCAGGATGAAGAAAAAGAGGGGCTGTTGCCGGCAATGGCGGAAGGGGCTGCACTCAAGCTTCATGAAGTTCTTCCCGAGCAGCACTTCACCCAGCCGCCGCCGCGCTATACCGAGGCGACGCTGGTCAAGACGCTGGAGGAATTCGGCATCGGCCGTCCATCAACCTTCGCCTCGATCATGAATACGCTGGTGGAGCGGAAATACGCCCGACTCGACAAAAAGCGCTTCTTCCCGGAAGATGTCGGCATGGTGGTCAGCGATCTGCTGACGGCCCATTTTGAAAAGTATGTTGACTATAACTTTACCGCCGGTCTGGAAGAAGAGCTGGATCAGGTTTCGCGCGGTGAAAAAGAGTGGAAACCGCTCCTGAAAGAATTCTGGGAACCGTTTATCGCCCTGCTGAAGCAGAAGGAGGGTGAAGTCAACAAGGCCGATCTGACAACAGAGGCGACCGATGAGCTCTGCCCTGAATGCGGCAAGCCGCTGGTCGTGAAACTGGGTAAACGCGGCAAATTCATCGCCTGCTCCGGCTTTCAGGAAGGGTGTAAATATACCCGCAACGTCGATCAGGATGGTGAAATTGTTGAACCGGTAGTTTCGGAAGAAAAATGCGAAAAATGCGGTCTGCCGATGCTGATAAAAGACGGCCGCTTCGGCAAATATCTGGCATGCTCCGGCTATCCGGCCTGCAAAAATATCCAGCCGCTGGTCAAGCCGCTAAACACCGGCATAACCTGTCCGGAGTGTAAAGAAGGACAACTTATAGAGAAGAAATCGCGCTTCGGGAAATTGTTTTACTCCTGCAATCAATATCCGAAGTGCAAATTTGCCCTCTGGGATCTGCCGGTAGAACAGCCCTGCCCGAAATGCGGTTTCCCGCTGCTGGTGAAGAAGATTTACAAGCGCAAGGGTGAGTTTCTGAAGTGTCCCAAAGAGGGTTGTGATTACACCAGCGAGTGATTTAAACTTTTCTGATTGCCGGAGGCACGGGTTAACAGAGATTTCGAGCGCGAGCACGAAAATATCTCATACTACCCGTGCCTCACTTTTTTATAAGGAAGAAAACCATGTCTGAAGAAAATATCACCATCATCGGCGGCGGTCTTGCCGGGTGTGAAGCCGCCTGGCAGATCGCGCAGCGCGGCATTTCCGTAGTGCTCCATGAAATGAAGCCGGTAAAATATTCACCCGCACACGAACTCCCCGGACTGGCGGAACTGGTCTGCTCCAACTCCCTGCGCGGCATCTCGCTCGATAACGCCGTGGGGCTGCTTAAAGAGGAGTTGCGGCGCTGCGGCTCCCTGACGATGGAGGCTGCCGAAGCTACCTCCGTTCCGGCGGGTGGGGCACTGGCGGTTGATCGTCAGCTCTTTTCCGATTACGTGACCGCTAAAATAGAGTCTCACCCACACATCCGGATTGAACGTGGGGAAACAACCGCAATTCCGGCGGAAGGTATCGTTATCATCGCCTCCGGTCCGCTCACCAGCGACGCGCTGGCTCAGTCGCTTTCGGAACTGACCGGCGACCGGCTTTATTTCTACGACGCCATCGCCCCGATAGTTGCCGCCGATTCACTTGACATGACGAAAATTTTTGCCGCCTCGCGCTACGGCAAGGGGGATGGCGACGACTATCTCAACTGCCCGCTGGATGAGGAGGAATACACCCGTTTTATCGATGAACTGAATCGCGGCGAGAAGGTCCCGGCGCGTGACTTTGAAAAGGTCGTCCACTTCGAAGGGTGCATGCCGGTTGAAGAGCTTGCCTCGCGCGGTGTCGAAACGCTCCGCTTCGGGCCGATGAAACCGGTCGGGCTGCTCAACCCACATACCGGACATGAGGCGCACGCCGTCATTCAGCTGCGCGCCGAAAATCGGGAGAAAACCATGTACAACCTGGTCGGTTTTCAGACCAAGCTTACATATGGGGAGCAGCGCCGGGTATTCAGGATGATTCCGGGGCTTGAAAATGTTGAATTTGTGCGTCTTGGCTCGATGCACCGCAATACCTTTATCAACTCTCCGGCACTGCTGGAAACAACCCAGCAGCTGAAGAGCGATGGGCGTATTTTCTTCGCCGGGCAGATCACCGGAGTGGAGGGGTATGTGGAATCGGCCGCCAGCGGTTTTCTCGCCGGGATTGCTGCCGCTGCAGTTGTTCAAGGCAAGCCGATACCGGTGCCGCCGGCAGAAACCGCGCTGGGTGCCCTGATGCATCATATTACCAATGCGGATGTAAAACATTTTCAGCCGATGAACGTCAATTACGGCCTCTTCCCCGAACTGCCGGGGAGGGTGAAGAAGAAGGAACGCCGACAGCATCTGGCCGAGCGCGCGTTGGCTGCGTTGGAAGAGTGGAGAGAAAAAATCTGAAATAACACGGAGCAACGGAGGACACGGAGAAATCAAAGGCTTAAAGTCTAAAAAACACCTTTTCGGTGAACATAAAGCCTCTCATTTCATCTGTAACACTTAGATTTTACTCTGTGTTCTTAGTGTGTTAAATGCTTTTTATGGTTTATTTTTCAAAGACGACAAATATGATCTTGTTTTTATGCCCCCGTTTGTATAGAATTTTCTTTAATAGAAGGGTTTTGTCAGGTTCTCTCCGTGCCCTCCGTTTCTCCGTGTTATTAAGAAAGGTTTTAAATGTCTGACGAAAATATAGATCCCCTCAAGCGGGTTGAAGATCAGCTGAAAAAATGCGTCAAGTGCGGTGCCTGTCGCCAAAACTGCCCGGCCTTTAGTGCCTTTCAGCGTGAGCCGGCGGTGGCCCGCGGCAAGATAGCGTTGTCCCAGCATATTCTGACGGATGATATAGATCTGGACGACCAGACGTATCTGGCGATGTCCAGATGTCTCCTCTGCGGCAGCTGTGTTGACAAATGCCCCAACGATGTGCCGACCGATGAGATCGTTATCGCCGCCCGTGAATCGTTGGCCATGAAACGTGGTCTGACAACATTTCATGCCGCAGTTGGCCAGGTGATCAAGAGCAGATCCCGCATGAAGATGGGGGCCAAAATGGCCTCGCTTTTAGGGCCGCTCTTTTTTAAAAAAGTTCCGGCGACATCCGGTCTCCGCCTCCGTTTCCCTGTGCCGTTTGTCGGCAACAAACGCTATATCCCTGAAATTGCCAAAAAGAGTTTTATCGATCAGCATCCTGAAGTTATTGCGGGTGAACCGGGGAAGCCGCGCATCGCCTTTTTTGTCGGCTGTATGACCAATTTTGTATATACCGAAGTCGGTGAGGCTGCCCTGGCCCTGTTCCGTCACCTCGGCTGCACAATAATCATTCCCAAAGGGCAGCAATGCTGCGGACTGCCGGGGATGTCCGGCGGTGATCTCGCGACAGTGCGTGACCTGGCCGAAAAAAATCTGGAGGAATTTGAAAAATACGAAGTTGATTATGTCATGACCGCCTGCGCCACCTGCGGCGGCGCCCTGCATCGTCTTTATCCACTTGTCGTCGGTAAACGCAATCCTGAACTGCGGGCGCGTCTGGACGCTCTGGCGGAAAAAACCGTGGATGCGTCCCAGCTACTGCAGCGACTGGGACTTGACCCTTCCGAGACCGGCGGCGGCGAAGAGATTCGTGTCACTTATCACGACCCGTGCCATCTCCGTACACGCGGTATAACCAAACAGCCGCGCGAACTGCTGCAAACCACACCCGGAGTCGAGCTGGTCGAGATGGAAGGGGCGGACAAATGCTGCGGTCTGGGGGGGACCTTCAATGTGTATCACTACGACTCATCCATGAACATCAATAACGGTAAAAGTGAAGCTATCGTTGCGACCGAAGCCCAAGCTGTCGCGACCGGCTGTCCCGGCTGCATGATGCAGCTTTCTGATGGCCTCAAGCAGCACGGCTCGAATGTTGAAGTCCTGCATACGCTGCAGCTGCTGGCGCGCAGGCTTAAGCTCTAAACTCTTTATTTTAACCGCAATAAACTTATTTTTATCCAGGCTGTTATTATTTAGCCCGGGCGGAAGGAATTTTATTGACATTATAAAGCAAATTGTATACAAACCCGCACAGAAACCGAGTTTTATTTTTATAGTCAGGGGTTTGGATGCGCGAATTCAACATTGGGGCTAAAATAAAGAAGCTCCGCCTTTCAAAAAAACTGACACTACAGGCAGTTGCCAAGGAAACCGGGTTTTCTCCCGCCCTCATTTCCCAGATCGAAAATAATAATGTTTCACCTCCGATTGCCACCCTCTCCAGAATCGCTAAATTCTTTGATGTAAAAATCGGCGTTTTCTTCACTGAAGATGAAGAAGAGTGCCGTTTTGAAGTCGTCCGCGCCCACGAACGCAAGGCGATCCCGAGAGTTATCTCCAAAGCGGGCACCAGCCAGGGCTATTCCTATGAATCACTTTCATTTCATAAACAAAACAAGAAAATGGAACCTTTCCTCCTTTCCATAACCGAAAAAGCACTTGAAGAAAACACCTACAGTCACGACGGAGAAGAGTTTCTCTTTATCATGAGTGGAACCGCAGAGCTTGTCCTTGATGAAAAGCGGATCATTCTTGAAGAGGGTGACTGCGTTTATTTTGATTCATCGTTAAAACATCGTCTGCTTTCAAAGGATGGCGCTGAAGTCAAAGTATTGGCCGTCGTCACACGCTAACCAACCCCCCTTAATCCCCCTTTAGGCCCCAGAGGGCCCTTGTCAGGGGGGAAGTCTGTAAGCCTCCCTTGATAAGGGGAGTTTTGGAGGGGGTTGATGCGAAAGAACAAATTTCACATGAGTCGTAGAAATACATTAAACTGGAAGGATGGCGAAGATGTCAAAAACCGCAATTAAACCATCATTGAAAAACCCGTTCGCGCCGGCTCAGACTCTCGAATTTACCATTCCTGGTGAAATACCAGGAAAAAAAGGGGGGTATGAAGAGGCGATGCAGGCGGGACACGACCTGATCCAGCGTCCTACCACGTCGGTCAGTATTGCCCAGATTGAAAAACAGCACTTCAAAAAGCGAATGACCGTATGGGAGCGCCTTCGTGTGCTGACGGAAAATGAGCCCAATGTGTTGTTCCAGAACTGGGGCAAGAACCTGGACGGCGCCTCTCTGGTGACCGGCATCCTCAATATCGGTGGGCGTGACGTCGCGATCTACGGCCATGATTTCACGGTGCGGGCCGGCTCAATTGACGCTACCAACGGCCGCAAACTGGCGCTTCTTTTCCAGATGGCAGGTGAGAAGGGGATCCCCCTGATCGGCATGAACGATTCCGCCGGTGCTTTTGTACCTGCCGGGGTCGGCGGTCTGGACGGCTATGCCGAGGCTTTTACCGCACTCCGTAAAATCAGCGGTGTTGTCCCCTCGATCATGTGCATGTTCGGCTTCAATGCCGGCGGCGGCAGTTATCTCCCTCGTCAGGGAAGCTTCCTGATCCAGCCGCAGGATACTTTTTTCGGCCTGACCGGGCCGGGTGTGGTCAAGTCCGTTCTCGGTGAGGATGTGACTCCTGAAGAGCTTGGCGGCCCCAATGTCCACGGGCAGTCCGGTGTTGCCGACATGACGGTTGAAGATGAGGTGGATGCACTGCGTACAGCATTGCAGCTGCTTTCCTATCTCCCTGATAACAACAGTGTCATGGCGCGTTTCCGGGAAACCAGCGATCCGCTCGACCGGAAAACCTGGGAGATCAACACACTGCTCAAAAAAGCCTTCAACTCTCCGACCGGCTTTAACACCCCATTCGATGTATCCATCATGATTCAGCAGATCTGTGACCATGGCGACTATTTTGAACTCCAGCGCGATCGTGCTCGCGAGGCCGTTACCGCCTTAGGGCGTCTCGGAGGCAACGTTGTCGGTTTTGTCGCCAACAACAGTGCGGTCGCCTCGGGTCAGATTACGGTTGATTCCGCCTATAAAATTGCCCGGTTCAACCGTTTCTGCAATATTTACAACATTCCGATGATCTTCATGGAAGATACTACCGGCTTCCTGCCGGGACGCGAGCAGGAAGGGCGCGGCATTGTTCAGGCGGGGCGTGCCATGCTCGACTCCATCGTTGATATCAGAACGCCGCGAATCCTGCTGATCATCCGCAACGCCTACGGCGGAGCTTATGCATCGTACAACAACTATCCGACCGGCGCCGACCTGGTGCTTGCGCTTCCTACCACCCGCCTGGCCGTCATGGGCCCTGCCGGCAAGGAGTTCGTCTACAAAGACGAGGTGCGCAAGATGCGTGCAGCAGTCAGCAGTCGTGTAAAACAGGGCGTGCAGGAACGGGTCGCTGCAGGTATGTCGGCTGGCGAGGCCAAGAGGGATGCCGAAATGGATGCCGCCGAATGGCTGAAAATAGAGGACGCCGCGCTGAACCTGCGCTATGAAAAAGAGCTTATGAACCCGAAAGAGGGCCTGGCCCTGGGTTCCATATCCTCACTTGTCATGCCGACCGACCTGCGCAAGGTGCTGGGAGAAAACATGAACTTCTTCCTGCGTCATTACAAACCAGGACCGATGCAGGCAGTCCAGCGCGAGTTCCATTAAAAGGGTAAAGCAAAGCTTCACCACGGAGGCACGGAGACACAGAGAAAACCAGTAAGTCTTTTTAGATTTTAAATTCGAAAAGGATTTCAAGATTTTTTATTACTCCGTGCCTCCGTGTCTCCGTGGTGGATTTAAATATTTTTGAATATTTACATAGAATTGGAGATAGAGACTATGCCACAGACCGATTTTTACAAGTATAACCCCCTGGTCCACCGAACCCGCAAGCTGAGCAAGTCTGCATCCGAGTGGGTGCGTTCCTTTTCCTGTGAGGACTTGAAGCCGCTGATCGTCTGCCGTGGTCCGATTCGAAAAGAGGCCATGGATGTGTATGAAGAGATGGGGATTTCCCACTACGGAATCCTTCTCTCCGAGAAAGACTCGATCATCTATGCGAATGCCCTGGCACCCGAACTGCGTCAGTTGACAGATTCGACACGCGTCCACCGGGTCCCTGACTATAGCGGCGCCAGCAAGGAAGAGCGTATTGAGCGCATCAACCAGATCATCCGGATGGCATTGGATAACGGTTACGACGCAATTTTCGCCGGCTACGGATTTATGGCGGAGGATGAAGAGTTTGTGGCTGCCATTGAAAAGGCAGGACTCAAATTTATCGGTCCCTGTGCCGCCACACAGGCCAAGGCCGGCAAAAAAGATGAAGCGAAGCGTACCGCCCTGCAGGTTAATGTCAGTGTAACCCCGGGTGTCGATAATGTTACCGCCCGGACACTGCTGAAAAAATTCCCCACCCGCGAAAAACTGCTCAAGCTTGTCGAAGCCGAAGGACTGTCCTGCAATGAAAAGTTCCTGGCGGACAGTAAGATTGCTGTCGAACTGCTGGCCGATCATATTCTGATGGCCTCATACAGCAAGGGCATCGACCTGTTTTCGATCGAAGAGCTCTGCGCTCAGGTGCAGATTGAAGTAACGGAATTGTTCAGAAAATATCCGCAGAGCCGTTTTCGTCTCAAAGCTATCGGCGGCGGCGGCGGTAAAGGGCAGCGCCTTCTGGGAGCCTCATTGCTGGCGCTGAAAAAGGCTGATGAAAAGGCGATTGCCAAGGCGGCCGCCGAAGCGCCGGCCATGGTGCGCGAGGTCCTGAACGAGGTCAAGGCCACCGGTGTTGGTGAAAATAAAAATGTCCTGATCGAGCTGAACATCGAGCAGACCCGTCACAATGAGATACAGCTGCTCGGTAACGGCAAGTGGTGTATCTCTCTTGGTGGCCGGGACTGTTCCCTGCAGATGCACGAGCAGAAACTCCTTGAGGTTTCCGTTACTCAGGAAGGGCTGGCGGCCGCCATTTTAAAGGCCAAGGAAGCCGGCCGCAAGGCTGAAGTCAAGGCGCTGGAAAACGATCAGAAGGTGCTCGCACGGATGGAAGAAGAGTCGGCCCGCTTTGGCGAGGCCGTAGGACTTGATTCCGCCTCCACTTTCGAGTGTATTGTCGACCGGGACCGTCACTTCTTCATGGAGGTAAATACCCGTATCCAGGTTGAGCACCGTGTCACCGAGCTCTGCTACAGCCTCAAGTTCACCAATCCGGATGACAGCAAGGACTTTTTTATCGTTGAATCGCTGGTAGAAGCGATGGCGCTTCTGGCGCGGCACAAGGAACGCCTCCCCAAGCCGGAGAGGATTGTCCGCTTCAACGCCTCAGTCGAGGCCCGTTTAAACGCGACCGATGCTTCACTCTCCCCCAGCGCCGGCGGCATGATCCGCTACTGGTCGAAACCGATCAAAGGTGAGATCCGCGATGACCAGGGAATCTGCATGACCAACCCTGACACCGGCATCTTCATGAAATATAAGGTTGCCGGCGCCTATGACTCCAATATTGCCCTGCTCCTTACCAAAGGGGAAGACCGTCTTGCCAGTTACGGGCGCCTTTCCGAAGTGTTGTGCAGTACTACGCTGCGCGGCAGTGCATTGGCGACAAATCTTGAATTTCATTATGGCCTGGTCAGCTGGTTTCTGGGCAGGAATGTCATGGCCAAGCCGACGACCCGTTTCGTGCTTCCTTATCTGGCATTGGTCGGCACCCTTAAAGAGGAGGCCAACAAGCTGGATGAGGTGTACGCCTTTTTCCAGATGAAAAAACACTATGCCAAGCATGTGGCTGAACAGTATGCCGATCAGCCGGATGTCTGCGCCAAAGAGCTGAAAAACGTATCGGCTCTGCTCGACCGGAAGGGTACCCTGATAACCCGGCCCATGGAGCGCCTCCTCAGTGATCCGCACCTCCTCTCCGGGTGGCTGAGCATTAATACCAAGAACTTCCGTATCGATAAAGGGAGGGTGGTCTGGCTGAGGAATCCGCTCGGCGTTCTCAACGAAACCTACGAATACCTGCATATGAATTACCGCCCGCACAAGCCGGCGGCAGAGATTATCTGGGGTCATGACAACGAGCTGCTGCAGCAGTCATTGCACTTCTACCGTACCCTGCGCGAAAAACTCGGGTTGGGACGGGAGGAGTATTTCAAGCTCAATGAACTGGTTAAAATGGAAGAACCGCAGGCCGGTTTTGACGCAGAAACCTGGGAGCAGATTCGTTCCGCCCACTTCGGTTATGAAGCGGGGCTCGAGCTGTTGGGGATGCTGTTCCTGATCGGCGAGAACACCAAATTCTGGGATATGAAGGTTCAAGACGACCTTGAGGTTGTGATCCCGGATTATCTCACCGACCTCGATCTGCAGGCCAGGATGAAAAAAATCCTCGTGCCTCCTCCCGCCACCAAGGCGGACGAAATCGTCGCTGTCTGCGGCGGCATGTACTACGGCCAGGAAGCGCCGGGGCTGCCGACTTTTGTGACCGAAGGGATGCATTTCGAGAAGGATCAGCCCCTCTACATCATCGAAGTCATGAAAATGTTCAACACGATCCGGGCGACATTCTCCGGGACGATCGACAAGATCATTATGGAAGGGGGAGACGGCACCATCGTCCAGAAAGGGCAGCCGCTCTTCAAGATCACCCCGGACGAGAAGTTTGTCGAAGTAGACGTGAAGGCGATTGAAAAAGAAAAACGCGAGCGGACAGGTGAATATCTGAAGGCTGTGCTGCATAACGTACTGTAGATGCAGATGTGAATGTTAAGGTGAAGTCGAGGCCAGGGCGGGGAGTATAGCTTCTCCCCTGGCTTTTTTCTTGAGAATTAAAAAAACTGAACATCTACCACGGAGACACAGAGACACGGAGAAAACCAAGCAGAAAGCCTAATCTTCTGGAGTAAACCAAAAAAGTTTTTTGACTTTCTCCGTGCCTCCGTGGTGAATATTTTAGATGGAATATTTTTCAGTAAAAGGGGCTATATATGAGCATCAACGACAGCAAGCAGAAGTGGGATGAAAAGGTTGCCAAGGGTCTTGTCAAAGCACCCGAGCGGATGGAAAAGTTCCTGACCTCATCCAATATAGAGTTTGAACGCTGCTTCACCCCCGGTTTCGACTATCCCGGTTATGATGAGCAGCTGGGCCTTCCCGGCGAATATCCCTATACCCGTGGTGTGCAGCCGACCATGTATCGCGGCCGCTTCTGGACCATGCGTCAGTACGCCGGTTTCGGCACCGCCAAAGAATCCAACGAGCGCTACAAATACCTCCTCTC
>JAFLLC010000215.1:19450-20647 GCA_019162745.1 Deltaproteobacteria bacterium
TCGGCCGATAAAATCTCCGGGACGATTCAGAACGACATCCTTAAAGAATACATGGCCAGAGGCACCTACATCTATCCGCCCAAGGAATCGATGAGGATCATTACCGACATCTTCGCCTATTGCAAAGACAACGTACCCAAATGGAACACGATCTCCATCTCCGGCTACCACATCCGCGAAGCCGGTTCCAGCGCTGTCCAGGAAGTCGCCTTTACCCTGGCCGACGGTATCGCCTATGTCGATGCCGCCATCAAGGTCGGGCTGGCTGTTGATGACTTTGCGCCGCGCTTGGCGTTCTTTTTTAACGCCCACAACAACCTCTTTGAAGAGGTCGCAAAATTCCGCGCCGCCCGTCGTATCTGGGCCAAGATCATGAAAGAACGCTTCGGCGCGAAAGACCCGAAATCACTGATGCTCCGTTTTCACACCCAGACGGCCGGCTGCACCCTGACCGCCCAGCAGCCGGACAACAACATAACCCGCGTCACCATTCAGGCGCTGGCCGCAGTCTTGGGGGGAACCCAGTCGCTGCACACCAACTCCCGCGATGAAGCGCTGGCGCTGCCGACGGAAGATTCGGTCCGGATCGCGCTCCGCACCCAGCAGGTTATCGCCTATGAATCGGGAGCGGCGGACAGCATTGACCCGCTGGCCGGCTCGTTTTTGGTGGAATCGCTGACCGACCGGATCGAAAAGGAAGCGCTGGAGTATATCGAGAAGATTGACAAGTTGGGGGGAGCGGTTGAGGCGATCTCGCGCGGCTTCCAGCAGAAGGAGATCCAGGATTCCGCCTACGCGTATCAGAAGGCGATAGAAAAGAACGAGCTGGTCATCGTCGGCGTCAACAAGTTCACCGTTCAGGAACCGCCACCGACCGGCCTGTTGAGGGTTAAGGAAGCGGTTGAAATCTCCCAGAAAGCGTCACTGGCCGCCATGAAGGGCGGGCGTGATGATGCCGCAGTCGCAGCGGCGCTGGCAGGGCTGGAAACAGCCGCCAAAGGGACAGACAACCTCATGCCGCATATCCTCGCGGCGGTCAAAACCTACGCCACGCTCGGTGAAATATCAGATGTCTTTCGGGGGGTATTCGGGAAACATACCGAGACGGTTGTACTATAATTCAAAACAATCCACCACGGAGACACGGAGACACGGAGACACGGAGACACGGAGACACGGAGACACGGAGACACGGAG
>JAFLLC010000215.1:20747-26291 GCA_019162745.1 Deltaproteobacteria bacterium
CACGGAGACACGGAGACACGGAGACACGGAGACACGGAGACACGGAGACACGGAGAACACACTTGAGAGACTCGGAACTAACAGAGGTAATAATTGGATCAGCAATTGATGTGCATAAAGTGTTGGGGCCAGGCCTTTTAGAATCTGCGTATGAAGAGTGTTTTTGTTACGAGTTAGAACTTCGTGGTGTTGTTAATGAGCGTCAAAAGATATTGCCATTGTTGTATAAAGGATTGAAGTTAGATTGTGGTTACCGTATGGACGTTGTAGTTGATAATCGTGTTGTGATAGAGCTCAAATCAATTGAAAAAATTCTGCCCATACATGAAGCACAGCTATTAACATATCTAAAGTTGTCTGGTATCAGAACTGGATTACTATTGAATTTTAACGTCACTATTTTGAAAGAAGGTCTGCGGAGAATGGTCCTCTGAATTTCTCCGTGCCTCCGTGTCTCCGTGGTGAAAAAGGAGTTTTACATGCTTACAAAAATAAACCACATGGGCATTGCCGTGAAATCTCTTGACGATGCCATCCCGTTCTACCGCGATAACCTCGGCATGGCGCTTGCCGGGATCGAAGAGGTCCCGGAGCAGAAGGTGCGGGTCGCCATGCTGGGGGTGGGTGAATCCATGATAGAATTACTGGAGCCGACTTCCGCAGAGAGTCCGGTCGCCAAATTCATCGAGAAAAACGGTGCCGGTATCCACCATATAGCCTACGAGGTTGATGATATTGAAACAGCAATTGCCACGCTGCTGGCTGGCGGTGCCCGCATGATCGACGAAACGCCGCGGTGCGGCGCTCACGGCACACGTATCGCTTTTATTCACCCCAAGAGCAGTGGTGGTGTGCTGACAGAATTGTGTCAGGCGGGGCACTGATATTTTGAAATTCTATTGTTTCTGATCCCGAAATTCAGCTTTTAATAAATGAAATTTCCGTTACAATTCAGAAACAGACAGGTGACAAATAATCTATTGTTCTATTATTAGCCGTTAAATGTAAATTTTAAGTTGACATACGTTTGATTTGTTGTATATTGCGCCCAATCGAATAGAACAAAGCCTGAAACAAACGAACCTAGAAGTAGCTAACCGATTATAATTTTCGAGCACCAGCAGACGCTGGCAGCGACGACCGGGAGCGAAACATACTGTGAACGTTTCAGAAAGAAAAAATATTTGTGTTGCCATTAATTATGCCTTCAAGCATCGGTTTCTAACCGGATGCCTGGAGGTATTTGTGTATAAAAGAGCCTTTTGATTCTGATGGCGATGTTGTTTAAGAGGTTCAGGCCAAATTAACCATGAAAGGTGGTGGGAAACAGCATCAATTGTAATCTGACAGTATGTTAACCGAAGTTGTACAAGCAACTATCATAAAAATGAAATTGGAGGAACACATGAATTTTAAAAAAGCAGTAACAATCGCAGCAGCAGCAGGCGCACTGGCGGCACTGGCCGTTCCGGCAATGGCAGAAATGACTCCTTACGGTTCAATGCGTTTTCAGACGTTCTACCGCACCGCTGACCCTGTCGTTGGCAGCAGCGACACCGATCTGACCTGGGATCTGGCTGCAAATGCCCGTCTGGGCGTGAAAGGGACGACCGGTAATATTGGTGGCGTTGTTGAGATGGGCTTCGTTAGTGGTGACCTTAAAACCCGTCTTATGTACGGTACCTACAAAACCAGCTTAGGCACACTGCTTATCGGTCAGGATTACAGCAACAACTGGATGACTTCCGCACAGGTTGATCTGAACGATAAGGGCTTCTCCGGTTATGGCGCTCTCGATAACAGCCGTCAGCCGCAGGTCAAGTTCACGATGAACAACGGTCTCTATTTTGCCGGTATTAAACCGACTGTTGCAGCTACAACAACTACTACGGATTACGACTCAATTCTCCCCGAGTTGAATGTCGGCTATAAAGGCAAAGCGGGCAATTTTGACTATAACGCCGGTGTCCTTTTTCAGACGTTTGACTATAAAACAGCAACGCTTGATGAGACTGTTAACTCTTATCTGGTCTACTTCGGTGGTAAAATGGCAGCCGGTCCCGCTTCTCTGCAGTTCAACCTCGGCTATGGCCAAAATACCGGCGATATGAGCATTGCTCGCGATGCACGTTCTCTTACTACTGCTCTTCCTCTTGTTACTAATAAATTTATTGTTGCGTCTGCAGCCGACACAACCAGCATCGAAGGTTTCATTCAGGCTGGTTACAAGCTTTCCGATATGGTAAGCCTCTACGCCGGCGTTGGTTATGCCGCTGACGACAGCGATGTTTATGCCGATGCTGATGATAAGATGGCTTTCTTTGTCAACGCCCCGATCACGGTTGCCAAAGGGTTCACTGTTGTTCCGGAATTCAGCTACTATGACCAGATGAAAAATTCAGCTGGTGCTGATGAGCGCACCGATTATTCAGTTGGCGCAAAGCTGCAGATGGATTTCTAATCACGCTTTGACAGTTGTGCAACGAGAAACCCCGGGCTTGCCCGGGGTTTTTTTATTTGACTTGCCGTGGCTTAAACCATTGTGTACATTGATATCAATGCAAGCACAGGAGGCATTCGCATGGCCAGTATAACCATCAGAAATATTGACGACAGGCTGAAGAGTAAACTTCGTCTGCAATCAGCACAACATGGCTGTTCTATGGAAGCCGAGGTGCGGAATATACTGCGCCAGGTTCTAACGGCGCCACCGGTAACGACCGGTTTTGCTGAACGCATACATCAGAGATTTGCGGAGTTGGAACTGGATTCACTGCCGTTGCCTGCGCGTCAGACGGCACGTAATCCACCGGACATCGACCTTTGATCATGTATGGCATTATCCTCGATACCAATGTGCTTTCTGAATTGATGCGCTCCAAACCTGATCCTGTGGTTGTGGAATGGTTTGAACGTCAAACAGCAATAACTTTCTATGTAACGGCGATTACCCAGGCTGAAATATTATTGGGCATAGCCCTTTTGCCTGCCGGAAAACGACGGGATGTATTGTCAGAGGCGGCGGGAAGGATGTTCAGCGAAGATTTCTCGGGGAACTGTCTGCCGTTCGATGAATCATGCGCAGCCCGGTATGCGTCCGTCGTTGCAAATCGCCGTCGCTCCGGCTTTTCGGCAACAACATAAGACGCACAGATTGCCGCCATTGCCTTACGTCACAAACTGCCGCTTGCCACCAGGAATACCAAGGATTTCCTTCATATTGCCGATCTGATGCTTGACAATCCCTGGCAGAGAGATAGCCTGTAAACCTTGTGAAATTCTGCTATTGATTCTGAAAAGGTAGCGTTTCTGCCAGACTAACCACCGAATAATGGAGACAATATGAAATTACATCGTATGTATCTCGTTTTCATGCTCCTCGCCATGTCCGTCACCACCGGCTGGAGCACTCCGCTTGCAACCTATGTTGCCGAGTTTAACGTGCTTGGGACCAGTAAACCGGAGGAGATGAAAACAACCATTCAGGCGCTGCTGCTGTCGCGGCTGGCAGGGGATACTATTTCAACCCAGGCTAAACCGGCAGGCGCCGCAATCAAGGTGTCCGGCACCTATATTGTCAGCGGGAGCGTGTTCAGCCTGGATGCGGCGGCGGTCAACAACGCCGGAGCCATCCTTGCCAGGGCGTTTGTTCAGGGGAACAGTCCGGATGAGTTGATCCCGGCGATCGGTTCACTGGCAAAATCGCTGTCCGCTGGAATTGGCAAGGGAGCTGTGGTTGTGGCTTCCCCGGCTGTTGCAGTTCAGGCTCCGCTTCTGCCGGCAGATATCATTATACCGGCATCTGAGCCGACGCTGCGCACAACGGGGCAGGCTATTCACCGGCTTAAGGGCGCCTTGAACGGTGTGGCCCTCGGCAATACATTTCCGGGTGGTGACCGTGAGCTGTTCGTGGTTGGACCCAGCACGCTGCGTTACTATCGCCAGGGTGCCGAGCTGAAGCTGCTGGCGGAGATCCGCTACAAAGTATATGAAAAGGTGCTTGCCGTGGATAGCGCCGACCTTGACAACAACAAGATTCCGGAAATCTATGTGACCGTCATGGATGGTGAAAAACTGGTTTCACAAGTCTGGACAGTTGATGGAACGACTTTGAAACAGATTGCCGGGCCGCTGCCGTATTATTTCAGGGCGGTATCAGCTGCAGGCGGAATAAAGAAACTCTACGCCCAGCAGATATCAGGAAAGGATGATTTTAGCGGTGACGTCGCTGAGGTTGTCAAATCCGGCTCGGGCTATGAGCTGAAGAATCCGCTCAAACTGCCGAAACAGGGGTATCTGTACAACTTCAACGTCCTCACCGGCGCCAAGGGAGAGCAAAACCAGGTTATTACTGATCGGAGCGGTTATCTGCGCGTGTTTTCTGCCGCAGGGGATGAGCTCTGGAAAAGCAGCGAGGAATTCGGAGGCAGTGAGACAAATTTCAAGCGCACTGATCTCGGCAGTGATTTCCGCCCGGTTTTCCTGGAGCAGAGGATGATCGTAAAAGCCAACGGCGAACTGCTTGTAGCGAAGAACTCCGCCTCATGGTTAATGCTTAACAAACATTCCTACGCGCACAGCAGTATGTACTGTTTTTCCTGGAACGGCACAGATCTTGAGGAGAAATGGCATACGAAACCCAATGATTATTATCTGGCCGATTTTGCCTATGACGACAGCAGCCGTGAATTGCTGCTGCTTGAAGTCGTTGACAAGGAAGAGGGCATCTTTGACAAGGGAGCCTCCAGACTGGTCATCAGGAAGATGGAGTAAGTTTTACAAATGAATACAAAGCACCTGAGTATAAACAGCGACCTGCTGCGGCAGGCCAAAGAGGAGAAGATCAATCTTTCCCAGACATTGGAAAAATTCCTTGTGCAAGCAATACGTAATAAAAGAAGGCAGGAATGGCTTGATAATAGCCGTGAAGCGATTGAGGAATATGCTCAGTTTGTAGAAAAGCACGGGTGTTTTGGTGATACGTTGAGGTGTTTTTAGTGGCGCAGTTTGACGTATATGAAACCAGCAATCCGGAAAGCAGCCGTCTGTTCCCTTTTCTGCTCAATGTGCAGGCGGACATAGATCCCTTTGAAACAACAACTAAAATCACCTGCATTCCTGTTCACCTGTTTGCAGTAGTGCTGAGCTTGTTTCACAATAGTGGAGATTCACGATGGCAACTTTAGGAACACAAATCAAACCGGAACTAATTGAAGATTTTTGCAGGCACTGGGCTGTGAGAGAATTCTCGTTATTTGGCTCTGTGTTGCGAGACGATTTCAATGATTCCAGTGATGTGGACGTTATGGTTTCGTTCAAGATTGATGCTGGTTGGTCACTCCTTGACCACGTTACTATGCGTGATGAGCTGGTTACACTCTTTGGCCGGAAAGTCGATCTTGTTACCCGTAAGGGCGTTGAGCGGAGTCGAAATGCTCTGCGCCGTACGGAAATTCTGGAAACAGCCAAGGTTTTCTATGTTGCCGCGTGATTTGGCATCGTTACATGATATTGAATCTGCAATAGAGTTGATCTCTTCGTTTA
>JAFLLC010000199.1 GCA_019162745.1 Deltaproteobacteria bacterium
TGCCGGTCGGCATCCTGCCGGAACGGTGGTCGGCTTCAGCCGGAATACCCAGCATCGGCTATTGCCTGTCGCGACTGATCGGAGATGCTGACCGTATCAACATTAGCAGGCTCACTATCTTTGGCTGCAACCGCAACTGCATTTTGAGGAACGGCTCCCTTCTCACTTTCCGGGGACGAACCCGGTTTGACATCTGAAAGAAACGTGAGCGCCTGAGCTATGCCTGAAACCATGGCTGGTGTCACAACGCACCTCCCTTTCAAAATTAAAATCTGTAACGGATTCTATAATAATCCTCATAATTCTTTTTTACAAACACATTTTTATTAGAGCAGTCCAGCCAGCCTGAGAGTGGTTGTTCCTTTGACACTAAGGCGGCGCTGGGGTATGGTGAAGCGCCTGTTATGAAATGGCTGTGGTACTAATTTTCCGCGCTTAAGTCGGAAGTAGAGAGGTATTCTGATGAAACAACGGGCGATTCTCTGTCCGCGCTGCAGGCGTTTGATAGGGAGTGAAGAGACGGTCTGCTCGTGGTGCGGCACATCCCGTTCCGCGCCGTGGTGGCAGTTCATAAACTGGACACGGGGCGCTCTTGATGGCGACTGGCTGGTAAAAACCATCATTACGGTCAACGTGCTCTATTTTGCGGTTTCTCTTCTGCTGACCGCTACTGCGGGTGGCTCCGGCGGATTTCTCTCTCCCGGGCAGATGGCCCTTATGCTGCTGGGGGCAACCGGCACGTACCCGATAGACCATTTCGGCCGCTATTGGACACTGATCAGCGCCAGTTATTTGCACGGCGGCATTCTTCACATAATTTTCAATCTGATGGCCTTGAAACAGATTGCACCGCAGGTAGCCGTCGAGTACGGCGCCAGCCGCATGTTCAGCATCTACACAGTGGGGGGAGTCATCGGGTACGTGGTTTCCTATCTGGCCGGAGTGCCGTTCACCATCGGCGCTTCTGCAGCTGTCTGCAGCCTGATTGGCGCCCTGCTCTATTACGGCAAAAGCAGGGGCGGGGCCTATGGCAGCTCGGTGTACCGCGAAGTCAGTGGTTGGGTGATCAGTCTTTTCATCTTTGGTCTGGTATTTCCGGGCATTAATAACTGGGCTCATGGCGGCGGGATTCTCGGCGGAATTGTTGTCGGCGCGCTGTTAGGCTACAACGAACGGAGACGGGAAAACTACTTCGATCAGGCTCTGGCACTGCTCTGCGGCCTGGTTACCGTTGGTGCACTGGGGTGGGCTCTCCTGGGTGCCTTTATCTACAGTTGACGTCAGGCAACACAATCCATGATTGTCAGCAGCAGAAAAAACCGCTTGTCAGGGAAGCTCTATGACTGAGGAAAAGTTGGATTCACATGAGGAAGGGATTGAAATCCCTTTTGATCAGATCAACCCCGATACCTTGCAGAATATGATTCGGGAGTTCGTTACACGGGAGTGGGCCGATCTGGGGGACTCCGACTGCACTCTCCAGGACAAGGTCACCCAGGTTTTACGTCAGCTGGAGACACATGGCGCCAAGGTCGTGTACGATGTAACGACTGAAACATGGAATATCGTTGCTGCCTGAGATGCCGGCAGTGTAAATGGTCTGCAGTTTGTTTTACATCACAGTGTTCTTTGAATCCAAACAATAATCCTATAAAAAGCACTTGAAACACGGAGAGACGGAGAACACGGAGTAAAATCTGAGAGTTACATATCAAAAAATGGATTTTATGGTTCACCAAAAAGATTTTTTTGTTTTAGACCTTAAGCCTTTGCTTTCTCAGTGTTCTCCGTCTCTCCGTGTTATTGAACTGCCGGTTTTAGGATAATAGCAGATGTATAATCTGCTAAATCAGCTTCGTACCCCGAGGGGATTACCACGTGCCATCATTTCCGTCCCCCTATGTTCAGTCCGGTCTCAACGAAAATATTCGGCAGCAACTGATAGAGTCCAACCGCCGCGAGTACGGCCGCCTGTATGATCTGCTCAACTTTGCCGATCCTGAAAGGCTGGCCGCCGCCAATGCAGAGCGGAAAGAACTGCTGCAGTGGCTGGAGCAGCGCGCACTTTTTGGCTACGCCGGGACCAAGGTGGATTGCCGCGCTCTCTCTCCCGGTTGCCTCAGCTGCGGTGATGGCGGCTGGTCCTGTCTGTTTGTCAATGGGCGCTGCAACGGGCGCTGCTTCTACTGCCCTACGGCACAGGACGATGACGGGCCGCCGGTAACCAATGGCCTGGCGTTCACTGCGCCGGATGATTATGCCGCCTATGTGGCAGCCATGGGGTTTAGCGGTGTCAGCATCAGCGGCGGCGAACCGTTGATGACCCCGGATCTGACACTTGCCTATCTGAGTGCCGTTCGCAAGCGGTGCGGTGAAGAGCTGCACCTCTGGCTTTATACCAACGGCACCCTGCTGACGGCCGATATCTGCAGCCGTTTGCGGGATGCCGGACTGAACGAGATCCGCTTCGACCTCGGTGCTGTCCGCTACAATCTCAAAAAACTGCGCCTGGCGGTCGGATGTATCAGTACGGTGACGGTGGAAATTCCGGCGGTGCCGGAGGACGAGGAACTGCTGCGACGAAAGATGGTAGAAATGGCCGGTGCGGGGGTCAAACACCTCAATCTGCACCAGATGCGGTTGACGCCGCACAACTTCGGCCCGTTGACGGAGCGGGGCTATACATTTCTCCATGGCGAGAAGGTCACGGTGCTGGAGTCGGAACTCTCCGCTCTGCGGAATGTTCGTTTCGGGCTGGAACAGGGGATTCCCTTGCCGGTAAACTACTGCTCGTTCCCTTACAAACGGCGCTTCCAGCACGCGGCGGCGCGGCGGCGTGCCGCCCGGAACATCTGTGCATCCGGCGAGACCGTTACGGAATCGGGATATCTGCGGACCCTGACAGCCACGGGTGTCCGCTACTGTGAAGCGGCTCTGCTTCAAAACCCAAGCTACCGCTACCCCTTTGAAAAAATCGTGCTGGAAACCGGCCGCGCCCTGTACCTGGAGCGACGGCCGCTAGCGCCGGAACTGGAACTGTCGGATGCTGAACGGACCGCTTTAGTCGCGGGGCACCCGCCCGAGCGGGTAGCCCGGTTTGAACGGATTGAGAGCGGTCTGGCGGAGTATTTCTGAGGCACCGCCGGCGCCCTGTCTCGTGATTATGCCGCAGCTTTGAGTATATCCGAGGCTATGGTGACCTGCTCCTCTTCAACGGCGATAACATTGGAGCTGTGCTCAATCAGTTCGTAAAACCGCAGAAATTTTTCCACATTGACAGCCTGACTGGTCTTCCTACCGAAATAGGTGCCGCTTTGGGGGAAAACCTCTGTCGCTATCTGGTCGTCATAGATGGCAAAATTATAGGAACTGTTGGTATCGCGCCCACTCATGCTGCTGGCGGTGGGAAGCTCCTCGCGAAAGGCGATGCGTACCTCGATGCCGGCACGGTGCTGGGCGAGCAGAATTTTCTGCGAATCGGGAGCAGTCAGCTCTTCATGGCTCATGACAAAGATGCGGGTGATGGCGACGCCCCGTTCCAGCGCCCGCAGATTTGATTGGTAGTAGTTGGCGAATGCTCCCCGGGTGTGACAGCCGTTGGTGTGCCATCCATTGGTTATCGGATCAACGCTCTTCATCCGGCGAACCGCCTGTTCGGAACACTTGGCCCCCTCCAGATGGAACTCCGTCTCGTCAAGCGGGATAAATCCTTGCTGCAGCTGCGCAATTGTCCGTTTGACCCCGGACAGCATCGCCTCCGCCTTGATATGACACTCCGCATCGCATATCTGCGCAATGGCGAAGGTAACTTCGTGGGCTTGATTATACTGGTCGATCAACTCCTGGCGGGTTTTCTCCAGATCCTCACGAATCAGGTAGGTGGCCAGGGAGAGAAGTATGCCGATACCAAAAATGCTGTAGGCAATCTCAGGAGAGTGAAGGACCAAATGGAAAAAGATAGCGATGCCGGCACCAGCCAGAAATTCGATGAACACCGCCATGTTGTAGATACTTTGGCTGAATTTCATGGGAGTTACTCCTTGTAATAACCACTGCAGCCAGCAAAACAATTGTTGTCGTGCCGCATAAAAAAGGGTCGCCTGGCTATCGTAGTGGATGATAGTTCGGCGACCCGGCTGTCTCTTAAAGACCCTGTAGGCTTTCCGTCCCATTCTCGCGAATGGTTTAGTATTATCGGTTATCAGAAATTTGATGATGTGAATTCGGCTAAAAGCCTAGCCCAGACAGGATGGTCTGTCAAGGGATTAATGCTTAACCAGTGCCGTAACTACATGATATTTATTGATAAAAAGCGCATAGATACAGCTATCCGGACAATTTGCCTCGCCTGCACAAAAATTCAAAAACAGAAACAGCGGCGCCTGTAGTACTATGGCGCCCACGGTTCACATTGACAGGAGTTGTAATGAAGCTGACTGACGAACAAATTAGCAGATTGATCACCTATATCATCGAAGCGACCGGCCTCAGGCCGTTTCAGGTTGAACATACTGTTGAACTGTTGCAGGAGGGGGCCACAGTACCGTTTATCGCCCGTTACCGCAAGGAGCATACCGGTGAGCTTGACGAGGTGCAGATCCGGTCGGTTGAGGAACAGTTTTCCTACTTCTGCGAGCTGGAGGAGCGCAAGATCACGGTGCTCAAATCCATCGACGAACAGGGAAAGCTGACCCCTGAGCTCCGGGAACGGATAGCATCGTCTCGCCAGAAAACCGAGGTGGAAGACCTCTATCTGCCGTACAAACCGAAACGGCGCACGAAGGCGACAATTGCGCGGGAACGGGGACTGGAACCGCTGGCCGATATCATGGCCGCCCAGGAATTGACAGCCGGAACCGCCGGGGACGCAGCGTTTCCTTTTGTAGATCCCGAGAGGGAGGTTCCCGATGCGGCAGCCGCTCTGGAGGGGGCCGGTCATATCCTGGCTGAACGCCTTTCCGATAACGCCGATGCCCGCGCGGCGGTGCGGCGATTGACGAAGGAGCAGGGGGTTATGACCTCGCGGGTGGCGGCCGACTACAAGGGGCAGGTCACCAAGTTCGAGATGTACTATGACTTTCAGGAACCGCTCAAGGCGGTTCCGTCGCACCGTATGCTGGCGATGCGGCGCGGGGAGAAGGACTCGGTGCTCTACCTCTCGATCAGCGCGCCGGTAGAGCAGATCCTGGCCGGGCTGAAGTTGCGACTGATCGTGCGCAGCAGCATCTTTTCTCCGTTGCTGGAGCGGG
This sequence comes from Deltaproteobacteria bacterium, assembly GCA_019162745.1. Lineage (GTDB taxonomy): Bacteria > Desulfobacterota > Desulfuromonadia > Geobacterales > Pseudopelobacteraceae > JACRCG01. The sequence goes on from JAFLLC010000199.1 coordinate 5,250, forward strand.
TTGTTGAGGATGCCTACAAGCGGCTGATCGCCCCTTCCATTGAGGTGGAACTCCGCCTGGAGAGCAAGGAACGCGCCGATGAGGCGGCCATTCAGATCTTTGCGCGCAATCTGCGTGAGCTGCTGCTGGCGCCGCCGGCCGGGGGGAAGCGGGTGCTGGGGATCGATCCCGGTTTCCGCACCGGTTCCAAACTGGCGGTGGTGGATGCGACCGGCCGGTTTCTCGAACATGTGACGATCTACCCGCACATTGGCGAGGCGCGAGTTCCACAGGCGCGACAGGATCTGCTCCGTCTCGTTGAGACCCATGCAGTTGAAATGGTCGCGGTCGGCAACGGCACCGCCGGCCGGGAGATGGAAATCTTTGTCAAAGAGACCCTGGCAAGTGCAGGAAAGTCCCTGCCGGTTGTCTCGGTCAGCGAGGCGGGAGCGAGCGTTTATTCGGCCTCGGATATCGCCCGTGAAGAGTTCCCGGATCTTGACCTGACGGTACGCGGTGCGATCTCCATCGCCCGGAGGCTGCAGGATCCGCTCGGCGAGCTGGTCAAGGTCGATGCCAAGAGTATCGGCGTCGGGCAGTATCAGCACGATGTCAATCAAGGCGCGCTGAAAAAGTCGCTGGACGGCGTCGTGGAGTCGTGTGTTAATTATGTCGGAGTAGATCTGAACACCGCGTCATGGGCTCTTTTGGCGTATGTTTCCGGGGTGGGCCCGGCTCAGGCAAAGGCCATTACCCGCTATCGCGACGAAAACGGCTCTTTTCTTTCCCGCAAGGCGCTCCTTAAAGTGCCACGCTTCGGGGCCAAAGCCTTTGAACAGGCGGCCGGATTTCTCCGTATTCCGAGTGGCAAGCACCCGCTCGACAACAGTGCCGTTCACCCAGAACGCTATAAACTTGTGGAGGAGATGGCCGCCGATCTTGGTGTTTCTCTGGCTGATCTGGCCGCCGACCCGGCACTTGTCGGCAAAATAGATCTGAAACGCTATGTCTCGGAGGGTGTCGGACTCCCGACTCTGAACGACATCAGCGAAGAACTTAAAAAACCGGGGCGCGACCCGCGCAGCCGGTTTCAGACAGCATCATTCCGGGATGATATTCGTGAGATAAATGACCTGAAGGAAGGTATGATACTGCAGGGGGTCGTGACCAACGTGACCGCTTTCGGCGCCTTTGTAGACATCGGCGTCCACCAGGATGGGCTGGTGCATATCAGTCACCTGGCCAACCGCTATGTCAAGGATCCGGGCGACGTCGTCAAGGCGGGGCAGGTGGTGAAAGTCAAGGTGCTGTCCGCAGATCCGCAGCGCAAGCGGATCGCTTTGTCGATCAAGGAAGCGGAGCAGGGGTGAATTGACTACCTAGCCAACAAAATATTAAAATGAAATCGAAGTCAGGAGTGTCCGGTGATTGAAGAAAAACAGGGTGTCAACAAATTGAGGAGACCTGCAGCCGATACGCCTGCCGACAGGGAGGCCGCCCGGAAGGTTGGCAAAGAAAATCCGGTCATGGCTGAGGACCCTTCACCCGAAGTCGCGCGGGAGAATCTTGTCAAGGATATGATGAGGATATTCGACGGCTTGCTGGGGTGTACGCCAAAGCGCACGGGGGTGAACCTCGCCTCGATAAAGACTGCGGCTAAAGCGACTGCAAGGGCCGATAAGGCGAAGCCGGAGGTTGGCGCCCAGCGGAAGCTGGAACAGGAGATCTACCGGCTGGTCAAAAGGCTTGTAGATTTGGACTCTCCCAACACCGGCTTCGCCCTCAATGTCCTGTTCAATAATGGCGATTATTATTACAACAAGGCCAATGTGCCGCTATCTTTCGGAATTTTTCTCAACGCGCTGGTTGAATTTCTGGAAGGGCATGATTGCCTGAACATATGTCCCGAAGAGATGACAAAGCTGAAAACTCTCCTGACCCGGGGATAACGGCAGATTTTTACGCTGGAGTGCGCTGCCTTCACCTCATGAAGCATGTTTACCCGATTTTTTAGATTGTTTCAGTTGCGCCAGAAAAACCACATGCCGGAGGCCGCCCCGTCCGGGACGGTCGGTGGTAACCGTGAAGCCGGCACTTTTCAAGCGTTTATCAAAACCCTCGTCATACTGTTCTCCCCACACCGCCACTGCCCCACACGGCTTGAGGGCAGCCCTCATGTTGTCGATTGCCCGACTGCCGTAGAGCGGGTCGTCGCTGTGATGTGTTTTCGCATGGGGGCCGCGGTACAGGTCAAGAACGATGGCGTCAAAGCGCGACTCTCCTCCATCCACGGCGCTCCGACGGATGCGGTGGGCGACATCACCGATCTCGACGGTGACGCGTGGGTCGTTGACGGCATTATCCGTGAGAACCGCCAGAGGGCCCATGCACCATTCGCGTACGGTCGGATTCAGTTCGGCGACGACGACCTGGGCAGCCTCCGGGAGGGTGTCAAGCACCGCCTTGAGCGTAAAGCCCATTCCCAGCCCGCCCACCAGTACCCGCGGATTTTTAGCCCCCTCCAGGTGTCTGCAGCCAAGCTCGCCGAGGGCCACTTCGGAACGGTTTGCCAAGCTGTTCATAAGGACCTGAGAGCCGATCGTGATTATAAAATCCCGCTCACTGCGCTGACGCAGTTCGAGTGCTCCTTCACCGGTAGAGATACTTTCAATTGTTTTCCATGGTTGTGCCATACTTCACCGTCTCTTTCTGTTACAATAATCAGCAGACCCTGACAATCTCAAACTCTTTACCGCTGCTGCCTGCCCCTATCCTGACCAGATCCCCGACACTCTTGCCAATCAGATCTCTCCCCAACCGGGAAGCGGGGGTGATAATCACAATTTCACTCTGGTTGTCAGCCACTTTCATGCCGCCTTCCAGCGGGCCGATAAAGAGCGTTCTGGTTGTGGCGTCTTTACCGGCAATGGTCACCAGTGCGGTCAGGCGAATGGTGCTGTCGTCGTCAAACCGCTGCAGCGTCAATTGTTTATAACTATCCAGAGCGCGTTTGAGCTCTCCTGCCCGATTCGCCTGCCCCTGGGCAAGGTATGAAGCTTCGAGAGCGAGCGTCTCGTACTTGTTATCGGGAATATTTTCCTCATGGGTCGATGCTTCGTGTGCAGTGATGGCCGCATTGAACTGGACTGCCAGGTCATGGGTGAGCTGCTCTACTATGAGCCGGATGATTTTTGTTTTATCCATGATTTATCACTGCCGTCTGCTTTCCTTGATAATGCTGTAGATATGTAAAAACCGGCTCAGATCAAATTCCGCGCTGGACTCTACTGGTTAAGAGCGACACTATATCATAAAAACAGCTGTAGTACGACAGGGAGAATACATATGGAAAAGCGTGAGTGCGGAGGATCCGTTCTCTATAAACTGGTTCGGGTAATTTCATTCATCCCGGACGAGATCAGGGTGAGCTTTTCTATGCGGGCCAGGTTCTTGATCTCCAACTCTCTCGTGCCGGCTGAGCTGCGTGTATGTCCGCTTTCTTGATAGACTATCTGTACCGGCTGGCGGCCGCGGAAGTACTTGGCTCCCAGTCCCGAGGCATGCTGACCGAAGCGCCGCTGAAGATCGGTTGTTATGCCGGTGTAGAGCGTATTGTCCGAGCAAAGGATTATATAGACCTGCCAGTTCATTCAATCTCCTCTTCGTATATATCCCCGACGCCTCAACAAACTTGACGTCTCCCGGTGGCAAGGATTATATAGATAGTTATTCCAATTCCAGATATATGAGGCACAGATGAAGGGTCAAAGTCTTCTCGAGTCAATCGGCTCGACTCCACTCGTTGAAATCAGCTCTTTTAGAAAAAACCCCGGCGTTCGGATTATGGCGAAGCTGGAAGGGAACAATCCGGGTGGTTCGATCAAAGACCGCCCTGCCCGCCAAATGGTTCTGGCTGCCGAGGCGAGCGGCGAACTGACTCCGGACAAGATTATTCTGGAGCCGACATCAGGCAACACCGGCATAGCCCTGGCCATGATAGCCGCAGCCAGAGGGTATCGCATAAAGCTGGTTATGCCCGCCTGCGTCAGCGTGGAACGACGCAGCGTGCTGGAGGCATACGGTGCCGAGATCGTGCTCTCTCCCGGTTGCGAAACTACCGACGGGGCGATCCGCCTCGCCCACAAGATCTACGAAAGCGAGCCGGGGACATATTACATGCCCAACCAGTACGCCAATCCGAACAATGTACTGGCTCATTACGAAACAACCGCCCCCGAGATCATGCGCCAGACCGGCGGTGAGATTACGCATTTCGTGGCCGGCATCGGCACGAGCGGCACGGTCATGGGCGTTGCAAAATATTTCCGGGAGGCCAAGCCTGATGTGTGCATCGTGGCGATAGAGCCGGTACTCGGGCACAAGATCCAGGGGCTCAAAAACATGCAGGAAGCGATAGTTCCGCCCATCTACGATCCCAAAGCCTTTCATCGCAAGATGATTGTGGAGGACGATGATGCCTTTGAAACAGCCCGACTGCTTGCGATGCGGGAAGGGATTTTTTGCGGGATGTCCGGTGGAGCCGCCGTAGTTGGCGCGCTCAGACTGGCGTCAGAACTGGAATCAGGATTGATTGTCGTCATAATTCCGGATCGTGGCGACCGCTACCTGAGCACTAACCTGTTTAAATCGATGTGTGCCCAGTGTCCGCCTTAGATTCTGCTGCTCTTTGAGAGCAAGGAGAGATGGCGGACAAGCGGACTGCTACTCTGTCCCCCCATCCGCCCCCTTGGCTTTTAGCCCAAAGGCTTTGGGAGCCCACTCGCTGTCTAACACCTTGATGTAATCAACGATCCCGTATGAAACGAGGGATCGTTTGTTTTTGTCACGGGTAGCTGTCACAAACTTCCAGTCGACAAATTCAAGCCCTTCCCACTGGGGCAAGGCAGAGACAGTATCGTCAACAGCCTCTGTTGAGCCGGTAGCCACCTGATATATTTTCTGCTGATGCTTGATTAACAGGGGCTTGTTGTAGTTGGTATATACGAACGGGGCAATTACTATCGCAATAAAGAGCCATTTTTTCATGTAACAACCTCCAGGAGCTTAAAAATTGGACGTCATGAAGTAGGGAAAACAAGGCCGCCGGTGAAGTATGGAGGGTTATGGAAAACTCCGTTTTCCCCTTGACAAAACGTATCATGGATGTTCCTAATTAAACCATGAAAAAAATAATCATCTACATAATATTAGCGGTAATTGCCTATCTGCTGTATATCGGCGTTTCTCTGGCTCTGATACCGCCGGTCGCCGACCTTGCTGACAGGAAGTTCAACACCACCATTCAGGTCAAGGATTGGCATGGCGACTATCACCCTTTTGTGGTGGGGCCGAAGAACCGCTACTGGACACCTTCAGGGCGAATTCCGTCCGAGATGAAGTGGGCTGTCATCCTGGCGGAGGACTCCAATTTTTATAAGCATGAAGGTTTTGATGTCAAAGCCATCAAAAATGCCATCAAATATGATCTGGAGAAAAAGAGCCTGAAGCGGGGCGCCTCGACGATTACCCAGCAGGCTGCCAAGAACCTGTTTCTCTCCCGCGAAAAGACTGTTACTCGCAAGTTCAAAGAGATTTATCTTGCGTACCGGATGGAGCAGGAACTGACCAAGGGGCGTATTGTCGAGCTGTATCTGAACGTGGTTGAGCTGGGGCCTATGGTTTATGGCATCGGGCACGGGGCACAGTATTATTTCGGCAAACCGGCCTCAAGCCTGACGCCGCGTGAATGTGCCTTTCTGGCCGCGATGCTTCCCGGCCCGCGAGTTGCCTACAACCCCTACAAGAATCTGGGGAAGGTTCTGAAACGTTCCAACATGATTCTGCGGCTGATGCGGCAGAAGGGTGTCCTGGACGCGAGCGAGTATCAGACCGCCCTGGCAGAGTCACCAAATGTCGGCGGGATGCAGAGTAAAGTTGACAAGGTCATCAGCACGCCGCCGGTCTTTGAGACGCCGTCGTCAGCCAAACAGGAGTCTGCTGTAAAACCTGCTGAAGCAGAAGTAGAATTGAAGGAGAGTCCTAACAGTGCTCCACCGCCTCAAACGGAAGATCCCGCAGCAACTATCCCGAATGAAAGTCAGAATGAAATAAAATGAATCAAAAAACCGATCTTAAAAACCTTACCCTTCCGGCTCTTGAACAATTTCTGCAGGGGCAGGGGAAAGAGCGCTTCCGCGCCCTCCAGGTATTCAAATGGATTTATCAGCAAGACGCCCAAGGGTTTGATGAGATGACCAATATCTCCAAGGCTCTGCGTGCAGAACTGACCGAATCAGCCTTTATCAGCAATCTTGAACCTGAAGCGATAGAGGAGGGTGGTGACGGGACGCGCAAATACCTCTTCACTCTGGGCGACGGTCATGCGGTTGAGTCAGTGCTGATCCCGATTGAGGGGCGCAATACACTTTGTATATCGTCACAGGTCGGCTGTGCGATGGCGTGTGAGTTCTGCCTGACCGGAAGTTTCAAACTGACACGCAATCTGACGACATCCGAGATCGTCAATCAGATCATGGCCGTTAAACGCGATCTGGTGAGAAACCCTCCCGCCGTCTTCTCTGAGGGAGGAAGCTGTCTCGTAAATAATGATGACAGCGAAGATGGTGAAGGCGAAAACATGGGGTCACCAGCGGCGATCCGCAATATCGTGCTGATGGGTATGGGCGAACCGCTGCACAACCTTGACAACGTCATCCCGGCGATCCAGATCATGATCGACGGCAACGGTCTGCAGTTGTCCAACCGCCGGGTGACGGTCTCTACCTGCGGTCTTGTGCCGGAAATGGCGCGTTTGGGGCGGGAAATTCCGAACGTGAATCTGGCTGTGTCGCTGAATGCCACGACTGACGAGCTGCGCGATCGGATCATGCCGGTTAACCGGAGCTATCCGATCAAGGCGCTCCTTCAGGCCTGCCGCGAGTTTCCTCTTCCAGGACGGCGTAAGGTCACTTTTGAGTATGTCATGATGGGGGGGGTGAATGATTCGCTGGAGGATGCCAAGCGGTTGCTGAGGCTGATCAGCGATATCCCCAACAAGGTCAATCTGATCCCGTTCAATGAGCATGAAGGATGTGATTTCAAGGCGCCGACCAAGGCGGCCATCGATGCCTTTCATACCTATCTGATCGATCGTCACGTAACGGTTATTACCCGTGACAGCCGGGGCGGGGATATATCGGCGGCCTGTGGGCAGTTGAAGGGGAAGCTGGAAAAGAATATAAACGATTGAACCATAAAAAGCATTTGAAACACGGAGATACGGAGAACACGGAGTAACATCTGAGAGTTATAGATAAAATAAGTAGTTTTATGGTTCACCAAAAAGGATATTTTGTTTTAAACCTTAAGCCTTTGATTTCTCAGTGTTCTCCGTGTCTCCGTGTTATTGAACTGCCGTTTTTAGGTTGAAATAATATACTAGAAGATCAAAAAAACAGACCTCTAAGGCTTTTAAGCCCAGAGGTCTGTTTGGTTTAACGTGCAGGGCTTCTGTAAGTTGAATTTCTCAGTTGCCCGGTTGCTCCGTGTTATTCTGTCAGATTTACGCCTGTGGGCGACGTGAGCGGTACTCGATCACCGGTTCGCGTCGAGCAGCAGGTGCTGTGCGTGGTGCGCTTCCGGTCGGTTTTGCCGACTTGCTCCATGATTTTGCCTGGCCGTCACGTCCGCCGACCGGCTTACCGAAACGTCCTGCTGGACCGCCGGGGCCGCTTTTCCGGGGACCGCCGCTGCGCCCTGCCGGTTTGCGGAGGGTTGTTGTCGGTTCATGCCCAGCGATCTGCAGTTCCGGTAGTTTTTTCCCGATGAAACGCTCGATACGCTCCAGATAATTGCGTTCGCCCGAAGATGCGAATGAAATCGCTATTCCGGTTGCTCCAGCACGGCCGGTACGGCCGATGCGATGAACATAGTCTTCGGCAAAACGGGGCAGGTCAAAATTGATAACATGGCTGATACCGTTAACATCCAGACCGCGGGCAGCGACATCCGTCGCCACGAGCAGGCGGATACCGCCGCGGCGCATACGGTCGATGGTCTTGTTACGGGCCATCTGGGTCATATCACCATGCAGGGCGGAAGCCGGATAGCCGTTGCGGGAGAGCTCACGGGACAGCTCGTCGGCATCACGTTTGGTGGCAGAAAAGATGATGGCACGGGTCAGTTCGGAATTGCTGACGAGGTGATTGAGGAGCTCTTTTTTGTGATTGAGGTTATCGGTAACGTGCAGACGCTGCTCAATCAGGTCGTGGGATGAGGTGCTGACAGCCAGCTGAATCCGCTTCGGCTCACGCATCATTTTCACGGCCAGTCGGGCAATGTCGCCCTCCATGGTGGCGGTAAACATCAGGGTCTGGCGATTGGCGGGGGTACGATCGACAATTTTGTTGATGTCTTCACTAAAGCCCATGTCGAGCATGCGGTCGGCTTCATCCAGGACCAGCATTTCAAGGCGGTCAAGGCGGATGCTGCCCCGTTCGATATGGTCAACCAGGCGGCCGGGGGTGGCGACGATGATATCGACCGGTGCCGAAAGGAGGCGCAATTGCTCACGGTAGGGCATGCCGCCGAGCAGTGAACCGCAGCGGGGACGAATGCCGCGGCCGTAGTTGCGGGCCGATTCCATAACCTGACCAGCCAGTTCGCGGGTCGGCGCCAATATCAGAATACGGGGCCCTTTGCCGGGCAGCTCAGATTTTTTAGTCAGAAGTTCAAGAGCGGGGAGTACAAAAGCGGCGGTCTTGCCGGTGCCGGTCTGGGCGGTGGCGATCAGGTCGTGCCCTGCCAGTACCAGCGGGATTGATTGTTCCTGAATGGGGGTCGGGACGGTGTAGCCGCAGGCGGTTATCGCCTGTAGGATGGCCGGGTTAAGGCCCAGTTCTTCAAATGTCATGTTGATTCCTTTTCTGGGAGCGGTGTAAAGACAAAAGCGCACACGGACCGAGGAATCAAACAGATGATCCCGGAAAGGATATACAGATACGTGCGGGCAGACCATAAATCTTCGCCTGCCGTACGGTCTGCTTTTTTCAATGGCTTGGATTGAAGGTGCAGGAGGGGCAGAATGCGATGATCAAAAGTGAAACAACGGACACCATACCGCTGTTTCGTGTGGTACAACAATCCGGCACTATAGATCCGTTGCCTTTAAAAAGCAAGATTTATTTGAGGGTACGATGTTCCAATGGCGTATACACCGGATTCTGAACTTGTACATTGATCCTGCATCGTGCTAACTTTACCACCGTTTATTATCAAGCCGGCTCAAGAGGAGTACAGCGTGTCAAAACAGTTTGTCAGTGAGATAAAAGATCGTGATCCTGTCAATGCCGTATTTCTGGTTAAGGATAAAATCATGGCCATGGCCAAGAACGGCAAGCCGTATATGAACCTGCGCCTGATGGATAAAAGCGGCGATATTGAAGCCAAGATCTGGGACAATACGGAGTTGCTCGACAAGCAGTTTGACAAGGATGATTTCGTCCGCGTGCGTGGCAAGGCGTCGGTTTACATGAACAAGATGCAGATCGTTATTGCCGAGATCGCCAAGGTGCCCGAGGAGCAGGTCGTGCTGGCTGATTTTCTTCCCGTGTCACTCCGCGGCAGTGTTGAGATGCGGCAGGAATTGGCCGACACGGTTGTCGCGCTTCGCAACCCGTATCTCCGCAGGCTGATGGAGGCCTTTCTGGCTGATGCGCCGTTAATGGCTCTGTACTGTCAGGCGCCGGCTGCGAAAGGGATGCATCATGTGTATCTGGGGGGACTGCTGGAACATTCGCTCTCACTGGTCAAGCTTGCCAAGACCATTGTGCCGCTGTATGGCGGGATCAACGAGGATCTGCTGGTGGTCGGGGCGTTGCTGCACGATGTCGGCAAGATCTATGAAATGAGTTTTGAGCGGGCTTTTGATTATACTGATGCAGGCAAACTGCTGGGGCATATCACGATCGGTGTGGAACTGGTCGATGAAAAGATCCGTCAGGTTGAGGGTTTCCCGCGTGAACTGGCTCTGCTGCTCAAGCATATGCTGCTTTCCCACCATGGCCAGTACGAATACGGATCGCCCAAACGCCCCAAGACTATTGAAGCGACGATTCTTAATTATCTGGATGATCTGGACTCAAAGATCAATGGCATCCGGGCTCACATAGCCAAGGAAACTGCTTCGACGTCCCGCTGGAGCGCTCATCACCGGCTGTATGACCGCTATTTTTTCAAGAGCAACGGGATGGAAGGTGATCTGGCCGGGGAGCAAGAGGTGGTCTGCGTACAGGATGAAACCTGCCCACCGGCACCCCCGGAACCGGTTGCGGAGGTGCCGCCCCGAACGGAGAAACAGTCTTTTAGCAATCAGCCGCTCAAGGGGCTGGAAAATCTGAAACTTTTTTAGTAAATATCCTGTTTGTAAGGTTTGGTGAACAAGGGGCTGTTATTCAGCCCCTTTTCATTTCTATCTGCAGCTCAGAAATCTTCTTTCTCAGCGTATTCCGGTTGATGCCAAGGACGTCGGCAGCTTTCACCTGATTCCAGCGGCATTTCTCCAGCACAAGTCGGATCAGGGGGCGTTCGACCTGTTCCAGCACCATGGCAAAAATATCCCCCTTATCAAGCCCTTCTATGCCGTTCATACACGAGCGCAGCTTCAGATCGACCAGCTCTTCCAGTGAACACTCCTTCGATCCGCTCTGGGGGGGCTCACTCGCCGGAAGCAGTCCCCCGAAATCGAGTGCCGTCAGCAGTGGGTCGTTTGACAGTATCACGCCCCTTTTGATGGCATTTTCAAGCTCACGCACGTTGCCCGGCCAGGAATATGACTTGAGGAGCGCAAGCGCGTCATCACTCAGCCGCTTGGGTGGAACCGACATCTCCGTGCAGGAGCGCAACACAAAGTAGTTGGCCAGAGCAGGGATGTCGTCACGGCGTTCACGCAGCGGAGCGAGGGTGATCGGCACGACATTCAGGCGATAGTACAGGTCTTCGCGGAACTCCTTCTGACGCACTTTTTCGACCAGCGCCTGGTTTGTCGCGGCGACAATTCTGACATCCACCGGAATATTCTGATTACCTCCGATCCGTGTCACCTCCTGTTCCTGCAGAACCCTCAGGATCTTGGCCTGCAGATCGAGCGGCATATCGCCGATCTCATCCAGAAAAAGGGTACCGTGATCGGCCTGTTCAAACTTCCCCTGTTTTCTTTCTCCCGCGCCGGTAAAAGCCCCCTTCTCGGAGCCGAACAGCTCGCTCTCCAGCAGGTCACGAGGTATCGCGGCGCAATTGATCGCGACAAACGGTTTCCCAAGGCGTCCCGAATTGAAATGGACGGCTCGCGCCACCAACTCCTTGCCGGTGCCGGACTCCCCCTGGATCAGGACCGTGACATCGCTGACCGCCACCTTGCCAATTGTTTTGTAGACCTCCTGCATCGCCGCCGAATTGCCGATGATATTCTTCTCTACCTGATAGCGTTCTTTCAGCTCCTGCTTGAGGGTGACGACCTGCCCGGCAATGTCGCGCGCCCTGGCGACCTTTTCGATGATGGCATCAATTACATCCAGATCGAACGGTTTGGTGATGTAGTCGTAGGCGCCCCGCTTCATCGCTTCTACCGCATTTTTCATGCTGGCTTCGGCCGTCATGATGACCACGAGCAGATCGCAGTTCAGCTCACGGATTTTGTCCAGAAGATCAAGCCCGGTGATGCCGGGCATCTTGATGTCGAGGATGGCCAGGTCATAGCAGTTGTCCTTGATCAGTTCCAGCGCATGACGGCCGTCATGCGCCAGATCCACGCTGAAACCTTTCTGCTTGAGCGCCTTTGACAGCACCCAGCGGATACTTTCTTCATCATCGGCAACCAGTATTCTGTTAAGCGGCATAGTGGACCTCTTTTGAAATTTATCTTACCAGCGGCAGCAGTACCGTAAATTTTGTTCCATGCCCCGGATCCGACTCGGCCTTGATCATGCCGCGATGCTCCGAGACGATCTTGTGACAGATGGTCAGGCCCAGACCGGTTCCCCCCGATTTGGTGCTGAAAAACGGTGTCCAGATATTTTCCAGATCCTCCTGCGGTATACCGGGTCCATCATCACCCACCTCGATGACAATCATCCGTGAATGTCGCTCGTTCTGTGCCATGCGGTAATCTGAAAGGACTCTGCTTGTCACCGTCAGGCGGCCGTTGTCACCCATTGCATCGATCGCGTTGCAGATCAGGTTCAAAAACAGCCTGGTCAGCATCTCTTCATCGGCCATGATATCCGGGATACTGGGGTCGAAGTGCTGGATAAAAGCGATCTCTCGGTCGGCAACGGAATGTTTCTGCAACAGAAGGATATCCCCCAGAATCTTGTGCAGATTTACCGGAGAGAGCTTGAGCGCCCGCGGTGAAGCCAATTCCAGCAACTCGCGGATGATATGGTCGATCCGCTCTGTTTCACGGATCATGACCCTGGTATATTCAAGCATCTCGCTGCCCGGTTTGAATTCCCGCTCCAGAAGCTGGGCGGCGCCCTTGATACCCCCAAGTGGGTTTTTAACTTCGTGGGCCAGTCCTGCGGCCAGAGTTCCCAGCGTGGAAAGGCGGTCTGCCTGACGTACCGCCGCCTCCAGTTCACGGATATAGGTGATGTCTTTAAGTGTCAGTATCGCACCGATATTTTCGCCGCTCCCCTCGACCAGCGGGCAGCAGGTGACGGCAACCGGCGTAACCCTCCCGGTTGAACGGACAACGACATTTTCATGGTCCGAGATGGTGATGCCGGTCCGCATGGTTTTAGCCAGCATTTCGACCAAGGTCGTCTCAAGGGTAAACAGCCTCTTGAATTCGGTTCCTAAAGCCTGCTTTTGCGAAAACCCGGTGATCTCCTCGGCCGCAGGGTTGCACAGAGTAATGAGGCCGCTGCTGCCGACAACGATGACACCATCTCCGACGCTGTCGATCACAGTGGCGTAGTAGTCGTCTCGTTTTTTCTGCTGCTGTTCACTTTGCATGGTCATCTGGAATATGGCCCGCGTTATCGGGCGCGCTCCGAATTTTTTCCGTCAGCTTCTGTATATCCTGTACCGATACTGCTGAATTTGCTGCCCGGCGGATCTCTGAAGCGCCGACAAACCCTTTTGCATACCAGCCGATATGTTTTTTTATCTCGCGGACGGCAATCGCTTCGCCCCTCTCCGCAATAAACAGATTCAGATGTTCCAGAATAGTATCGGCCCGTTCTGCTGTGGTGGCAGGAGTATAGCTCCCGGATGCTTGCAGCTCCCGGACCTGTCTGAAGATCCAGGGGTTGCCGAGCGCGCCTCTGGCGATCATTATGCCGTCACAGCCGGTCTCACGCAACATCCGGAGACAATCTTCAGGGGTAAAGAGGTCACCGCTTCCCAGTACAGGGATCGAAAGCGCCTCCTTCATCTCCTTCAGCTGGATCCAGTCGGCCTGACCGGAAAACATAAGGCTGCGGCTGCGCGGGTGCAGGGTGATGGCATCACACCCCTCGGACTCCGCGATTCGCCCCACTTCCCGGAAAACATTGTCGCCGCAGTGCCAGCCAGAACGGATCTTGATTGTCAGCGGCAGCGTTGTTGCGGCTCGCACCGCGCGCAAAATGGCGGCAATTTTGAGTGGTTCCTGCAGCAGGGCGCTGCCGGCGCCGGTCCCGACGACCTTGCGCACCGGGCAGCCCATGTTGATGTCAAGCAGATCACCATACCCCTCTATCATGCGCGCCGCTTCTGCCAGATCGTCAGGTTTGTCGCCGAACAGCTGGATTCCAAGCGGGCGATCTCCGAGAGAACTTTTCAGGAGGGCCAGCGTCTTGATCCCTTCGCGCACCAGACCGTTAACGCTGACCATCTCGGTATAGGCCAGTGAAGCTCCGGCCTGGCGGCAGATCAGGCGGAAGGGAAGATTTGTAATTCCCGCCAGGGGTGCAAGCACGACGTTGTGCTGGAGGGAGAGAGAGCCAATTGTTAATGGTTTTAGCATGATACACACTGACGATACGAACCGGAGGAAGGAAAACGGTTTTAATCTGCCTAATTTTTGGGCATAATAGCACAGCCGGGATAAATGGCAAGGGTAAAAAACAGATTTTTATTGCCAACAGAGTGATTTCCGTTTTTAATACATAAAAATGAAGTTGTCTGCATAAGGAGACCTGCCATGTTTGGAATCGGCATGCCGGAAATGATAATTATTCTCGTGATAGCACTGATCGTCATCGGTCCGCATAAACTGCCGGAGTTGGCCAAGTCGCTCGGCAAGGGGTTGGCGGAGTTCAAGAAGGCCTCGGAAGGGTTCCAGCGCTCGGTACAGGAAGAGGCAAACAAGCCTGATGAGACGGCAAAAGAGCCGACGATGCAGGTTAAGGCCGATGCTGCCCCGGGTGAACCGGTTACGCCGGGCGGGGGTGCCGAACCGCAGCCGGTTGAAAAAAAGGATACGCCTAAAGCCTGATGTCCGCGCCCGGTTTCCGGAACGTAAACAACGAGAGCCGGGTTTACCCGGCTCTCGTTGTTTATCAGCTGTTTTCAACGTAATTATTTTACCTGAATATTGATCTGTTTCGGCTTTGTATCCTCTTTCTTGGGGAGTGTAATCGTCAATACCCCTTTTTCGCAGCTGGCGGCAACCTTCTCCTGATCTACCGTTGCCGGCAGGCTGAAGCTTCGCTGGAAACTGCCGAAATATCTTTCGATGCGGTGGTAATTCTCCTTCTTTACCTCATCCTCGTGCTTGCGCTCCCCTTTCAAAACCAGGGTGCCGTCTTCAATGCGCACCTCGATATCCTTCTGTTCTACGTCAGGGAGCTCGGCTTTTATGACGATTGAATCAGCCGTTTCATAAATATCCACCGCCGGCTGCCAGAGGCCCTCTTTGATGTCTTCACTGGGTAGGTCGTGATTCCAGGAAAGGTTGAGGAGCCGGTTCATCTGATCCTGCATGGTGCGCAACTCCCGGAGCGAGTTGTATTTTACAAGTGCCATAACAATATCCTCCTCTGAACGGCTGTAATATTTAAAGCATAATCACGATTTACTAAATGTCAAGATTCACCCGTGCCACACATCTGCTGTAAAAACTCCAGGCTTTTAAATTTTCTGGCGGAGTGGGTGCCCAACGACTCATCCATCAGGATCCCGGCCAGATGCAGAGTCTCTCCATCAAAAACGTTCTGCCCGAAGCGGCTGGTAGCCAGGCAAGAAATCAGACTCCGCAGGGAGGTCGATGTTATCTGGTGTCCGGCAACGGCGCAGAAGCGGCACAGCAACTCGCCACCATTCTGCATGAGCGCACCACGTTCGCCAAAATCCGAGCCGCAGCGGCTGCACCCATCCAGCGAAGGGCGGTAGCCGAGGATATTCAGCAGATTGATTTCAAACATCCGCCGGTCGGCATCGTCACTTTTCCCGGAGTCCAGGTGTTCAAGATAGGCGGCCAGCAGACGGTACAGACGCGGCAGAGGCTGCCCTTCAGGGGTGAGGTATTCCACCAGTTCACAGGCGTACAGTCCATGAGCAATAGCACCGAGCGCAGCGCGGATACCGGGGTAAAGCGTGATGACGTCGGCACTCCGCAGGGAGGAGAGACCCTCCTTGTGGTTTAACTGGAGATCGATCCGGGCAAAAGTCTCCAGTGCCGGCCCGAAACGTTTGCGGCTGTTGCGTGCGCCACGGGCAAAACCTTTCAAGCGGCCATGTTCAAGCGTGAAAAGTGACACAATCCGGTCACTCTCGCCATAGTCGGAGTTTGAAAGCACAAATGCTTGTAGTTTTTCCAGATGCATGGTTATCTCTGCAACTCCTGCGGAGAGAATCTCCGGCATGGCTCCACCGATATGCTTGATCGCCTCGCTAACTTCCCGGCAACTTCCTTCAGAAACCGGAAAAGCTCAGACACCTCTACAGCAGGTAATGGTGTTCACGAATCCTGTTGATCTCGACCGGACTTACCCCGGCCTGTTTGGCAAAATCAGGCCAAGCGGCAACCGCTTCCTGTACCTGGCGGATAACCTTATGTGCGGTGCCGACGCCGAACCGGTCGGCCAGCGCCTGCAGGTCCGCCTGAGCAATACCGCTGAATTTGCCGTTTACCGCCATGAGATGCTGCCAGGTACACTCACCGGATGGATTGAAGGCGTACGTCACATCATAAGCTGGCGGCAGGATGACATGACAATGCCGGCGGCACAGGCCATCCGGTAGTAGGCATACTCGACACGGCCATAATCCTGGGATCCGCCCAACTCCCGGTCAGCACCCATGCCGTCGAATTTGAGCAGCCAGTGTTCAAAACCGGGTTCCACGTTGAACTGTCCCGACCTGATCTCGTCAGTCTCGGGATTCCAGGCCATAGCCGCCTTGGCTCGTGCGCCGCTCGCCGAGGTGCCGACCTGAATAATCTGGAACCAGGGCAACCGCGCCGACGGTTTTACCCCAGATGCGTACTTCAATGGCTTGAACCGGTTTATGCATTGGAGGTGCTTTTGGTTTTGGAGGCACGTTGTCGCGGCTGTTTTGCCTTCAGCATCTGCATCGGGCTGATAGCAACTGCCGGTGCCAGGGTTTCCAGCCAGTCTACCTGTCCCAGAGTACGCAACACCTTCACCAGTG
Organism: Deltaproteobacteria bacterium; assembly: GCA_019162745.1. Classification (GTDB taxonomy): domain Bacteria; phylum Desulfobacterota; class Desulfuromonadia; order Geobacterales; family Pseudopelobacteraceae; genus JACRCG01. The sequence continues at coordinate 21,861 of JAFLLC010000199.1, forward strand.
ACGTCAATGTTGCCCCTCTGCCGTTTTCCAGGTTTTTCACCGCATTCAGGGCAACGCCCGCCTGCTCAGCCAGCTGGCGCTGATCGATGTTCCGGCGCAAGCGCAAATCGCGCAACTGCTGCCCGAAAGCAGCTTCCATCTCTTCGTGTGTTTTAGCATTTTGCATAAAAATCCTTTTTAGGACTCTTGATTCAATAAATATAATCAATGGCCTTAAAATAGTCCATAAAATTATATATTACTTGGCATACCATAAAGGCAAGGCTAACGACTTATGCTATTGCCGCTATCCACCATGCTTTAGGAGGTACTTAGAAGTCCAAGATAGAGGGTTTGGCAGAGGGAAAAGAGTACGCATTGACGATGGCAAATGTTCACTCGAACTCTATGTGGGCGGGTGGGGAATTTATGCCAAACGGCAGGAAACCATTTGTTGTGATTGCGGTTTCCAACAGCGACCACCAAAGAAAAAAGGCCACATTTCAAAAGAAATGTGGCCTTTTAATAGATGGCGTCCCCTACCGACTTTGTACAGCCACGTAACATTTTAATATTATGCATATTATTACAGGGGTACACGTTGGACGCCATTAAAAACACCACCAAAATTTAATCGTTGTTAAAATGCAACAGATACATCCGTAGCAAATCTGCCTGTATAAAACTCTAATAAACGGTGAATTGCAACAAGTAATTCCTTGGCAACTTCCTCCACAAATCGGAAAAGTTCAGCCACCCTACAGCAGGTAATGGTGTTCACGTATCCTGTTGCTCTCGACTGGACTTACCCCGGCCTGTCCGGCAAAATCAGGCCAAGCGGCAACGGCATCCTGCACCTGCCTGATAACCTTATATGCGGTGCCGACGCCGAACCGATCGGCAACCGCCAGCAGATCCGCCTGAGAAATGCCGGTAAATTTACCGTTCACCGCCATGAGATGCTGCCAGGTCCACTCGCCGGATGGATTGAAGGCGTACGTCACATCATATGCCGGTGCCAGTTCCCACTGCCCACCTTCCCGCAGCATGAAGGATATATTCTTGGTGTGGTCGTCGCAGTTTACCGCCATTACGTTGAATGCAATCCGCCGGAATGCTTCTTCGAGTGCAGCATAATCAAGGCCCAAACTGACAACGGTCTGCAAAAATTGGCTGTAATCGTGGGTCGCCTTCTGTTTGTAGTCCAGATGCGCCATGGCGCAGAGTGATTGCAGATGATGCTTGTGGTTCCCGTCACGATCAAAGCGCCGGGTCATGAAGTGAGCCCGGCCATTCTCTTCCAGTAGGCGACAAGTTGACAAGGTAATGCCGGCGGCACTAGCCATCCGGTAGTAGGCATACTCGATCCGGCCATAATCCTGTGAACCGCCCAGTTCCCGGTCAGCCCCCATTCCATCGAATTTGAGCAGCCAGTGCTCAAAGCCGGGCTCCACATCGAACTGGCCCGGTCGGATCTCGTCACTCTCAGGATTCCAGGCAATAGCCGCTTTGGCCCGTGCGCCGCCTGCCGAGGTGCCGACCTGAATAATCTGCGCCAAAGCTGCTTTGGCAAGGTGGTCTGAACCCAGTTCACCATGAACAGCCTGACGGGCGCTTTCAACCAGGCGTGAGAGCTTGATGGCGGTGCTGCTGGCAATTGCTGGCGTCCGGGCCGGCTTGAACTCAAGCGCTCCCATACCACGCTTACCCATGTACGCGAGGCGGTCAAGCGGCGTCACCTGTTGTTTGTCGATACCTTTGCTTGCCATCCAGGCATCAATCAGGGCATTACCGAAATCGTCCGGCAGGGCATCTGCCACCATCGCTGGCAGCCGCTTGAAACTCAACTCGGGAAGATTGACAAAGATAAACGGTTCACGGGCTTCTGCCAGCGGCATGGTAAGTGGAGCCAGTTCAATGCCAGACTTGACGAATTTGCTGTCATACTCGAACGCGTAGTATCCCAGATTAGGAGCCAAGGCAACCGCACCGACGGTTTTGCCCCAGATGCGTATTTCAATGGCTTGAACCGGTTTATGCATTGGCGTTACCTTTGGCTTTGGATGCACGTTGTCGCAGCTGTTTTGCCTTCAGCATCTGCATCGGGCTGATGGCAACTGCCGGAGCCAGGGTTTCCAGCCAGTCTGCCCGCCCCAAGGCACGCAACACCTTCACCAGTGACGTCAGTGTTGCCCCTCGTCCGTTTTCCAGGTTTTTCACCGCATTCAGGGCAACGCCCGCCTGCTCGGCCAACTGGCGCTGATCGATATTCCGGCGCAAGCGCAGATCGCGCAACTGCTGCCCAAAAGCAGCTTCCAACTCTTCGGGTGTCTTAGTGTTTTGCATAAACATCCTATTTAGGACTCTTGACACAAGAAATATAATCAATAGCCTTAAAATAGTCCATTGAATTATATTTTAGGCTATTGTCACTATCCACCATGCTTGAGAAGGTACTTATTGGATATCGCCTTGAACGATATCTTGCCCTGATTAGAGCGTGTCTCATCAATGGAGCGGAAGACGACCCCCTCGCGTTCTACCTGTGGATTCAGAAGGGACTTACCTTCGGCATATTCGAGAAACCGGGCATGGTCGTATCCGCCAGTCGGAAAATTCTCCGCTACAACCGGAACGCCTTTGAGGGCGAAATCATCCAGTGTTGTTCGGTAGGCAGCAACCGGAAGATAACGTTGCCTCGTAATGTCGAAAATATTGAAGATGAAGATATCCTGCCCTTTTAATCCGTAAATATTCGACTGAATACCATAGCCGACGACCTCACCTTGCAAGGCAAGATAACTTCCCGTCCGGGCATGGAAGTCGCGCAGTTTCTCTTCAATATTGTAGTGCCTGGCAAGCTTCCAAAAGGTCTGATCGGGAGTTTCGCAAAACTCCCAGTTCCTTCCACAGACATGGAGACCCGCCTCGTCGAAAATATACGAACACGATGTGCCGTCGAGTTTCTCCGTTACAAAGAAAGACATGCCGGAAAAAGTTTCAATATCGAGGTTTTGTACCCGTTCCTCGTCGGTTTTAGGCACAGACCCAGGGTAAGCACCGGCTACTTCGCCCGATATTGCTGCCGGTATAGGTGGCTCATAAAGGGTTATGCCCAGAATCCCCGTTACATCTTCTCCCTCGGCATAATTCCCGACTGTCAGCACCTCGTCTATTTTGAAAACGATACCCTGCGACAAAGCACCACGGAACTTTTTGGTACGAAGGCGAAACTTGTCCTGCCGCAAAAACTCGTACTGCTGTTGTTCCGGAAAAACCGAATCTATCTCGCAATACACAACCAGCATTCCAGGCCTTATCTCCTGCGCCTTTTTCACCACAACCTGCCAACCGCCGAAGACAGCCAGCTCTATCGCATCGGCACCCTCAATAGACCGTATCTCATCAACCTTCCGGATTGTTGCCAGCTTTCTCATAAATTCACCCATTCCAACCGTAATTACATCATATTTTATCTCTCACTGCCATACTGAAAATTTCGGCCAGCAAAATTCCCAGTTTAACCAGTATAGCTCGAACACGAGTCCTTTGAACCTTTTGTGAGCTTTTATTCTAACAACAACGGACTTGCAACCGCCTGCCTGACAAACTCATACTTCTCGATCATCCTTATTAAATCGAGAGCCGTCATTCCTATATCCTTGTAATACCAGTTCCGTGCCCGTTCGAGAGGTATGTTGAGTTCACTCGCCACCTGTTTTGTCGTAATTCCCTGTTCTTGAAGCAACCTCATAATATATCTCGTTACATCACCATTCTTGAGATCTTTTTTGTGGCAGATCTGCCACAGATTCTTTCTAGACATACGCCCCTTGTTGGTTGAAAGTATTACAGGAATATTTTGAGTTGTAACAAGGAGATATGCAGAAAATGTTGCAAACGGGAACGGCATATACTCCAAGTCAAATAATGAGCCTTCGCTTGAAGGGGGCCATGTATATCCGTATGTCCACTGAATTGCAGGTGGAGTCGCCGGAGAATCAGGAACGCGCAATACGCAAGTATGCCGCTCAATACGGCATTGAAATTATCAAAACCTATGCTGACCTGGGAGTTAGCGGAATAAACACGGAAAAGCGGGAACAGTTTCAGGCCATGATTGATGATGTGGAGCAAGGACGTAGTGCGTTCAATATTGTCTTATATCTGGATGAAAGCCGCTGGGGACGGTTTGTAGACAGTCGCGAGGCGGATTATCATCGCATGAGACTGGAACGTAAAAACGTTTTGTGCCAGTCCTGCGAAAAGCCACTCACGTTAACCAGTAATATTGCCGACCGGATAATGACCCTGCTTCGAGACGAAAGCGCCAGCGACTATTGCCGCCAGCTTTCTCAGAAAGTTTGGGCAGGACAATGCAACCTTGTAGCGAAAGGATTCCGGCAGGGGGGTGTGGCGGGATTCGGGCTGAGGCGTATGC
>JAFLLC010000080.1 GCA_019162745.1 Deltaproteobacteria bacterium
ATCTCTCTTGCTAATCAGCCAAACAGCTAACCAGCTTCCCTAAAAAAACTCTTCCGCATCATCCCAATTCGTGGACAACTTTCTTTCAAATTATCAGTGATTACTAAATGAAAAAAGCTCTTGTTACAGGCATAACAGGTCAGGATGGATCATATTTAACGGAACTGTTGCTTGAAAAAGGCTACGAAGTGCATGGAATAATCAGACGCAGCAGCTCGTTCAATACCGCCCGTATTGATCACATCATCAACGATCCTCAGTACGAAAAACAATTCTACTTCCATCATGGCGATGTTACCGATGCAAGCAACCTGAACCGCCTGCTTGAAAAAATACAGCCCGATGAAATTTATAATCTTGCCGCACAGAGTCACGTGAAGGTCTCTTTTGACCTTCCCGATTATACAGCGCAGGTAGACGCACTTGGAACATTGCGCTTTCTTGACGCCATTCGTGAAACACGTATCCATACAAAATTCTATCAGGCATCAACCAGTGAACTCTTTGGTAAGGTTCAGGAGATTCCGCAGTCTGAAACAACGCCGTTTTATCCCCGTTCACCCTACGGCGTTGCAAAGCTCTACGGTTACTGGATTATCATCAACTATCGTGAAGCATACAATCTGTTTGCATGTAACGGCATTCTTTTCAACCACGAATCTCCCAGAAGAGGCGAAACTTTCGTAACAAGAAAGATCACCCGTGCAGCGGCGCGCATAAAGGCAGGCTTGCAGGAGAACCTTCTGCTTGGTAATCTGAATGCAAAGCGGGATTGGGGCTATGCTCCTGAATTTGTTGAAGGCATGTGGCGCATGCTTCAGCAGGAGCAGCCTGACGATTACGTTCTTGCAACTGGAGAAACGCACTCTGTTCGTGAGTTTATCGACTTCACCTTCAAAGAACTTGATATTGCCGTTGAATGGAAAGGTGAAGGGGTCGATGAAAAAGGTCTGGATCCTGTTTCAGGAAAAGTACTTGTTGCTGTTGATCCAAACTACTATCGCCCTACCGAGGTGGAGCTGCTTATCGGTAATCCTGCAAAAGCAAAAGAGTTGCTTGGTTGGGTACCGCAGATAAAGTTTGAAGATCTTGTAAAAATTATGGCCCGAGCTGACTGGGCTGAAACAGAGAAAGAGTTGGTGTATAATAATTCAAGAATGCGTTCGTAAAGAGAATTTCCCATCTGATAGAGGTCGAATGACTGGTTATGGCAGGTAAAGGTGTTGTATTACTGACTGGCGGCGGGGGAATGGTTGGGAAGAACATTCTTGAGCATCCAGAAGCCAAAGAGTGGCAGTTTAATGCTCCCCGGAGTGTAGAGCTTAATCTTGCAGATTTTAAGGCAACGCTCGATTATGTTAAAAAACTTCAACCTGATTTCATTATCCATGCAGCAGGCAGAGTAGGGGGAATACAGGCGAATATCGCACATCCGGTAAACTTCCTTGTCGAGAACATGGATATGGGCCGGAATATTGTAATGGCGGCCAGAGAAGCAGGGGTAAAAAAACTGCTGAACCTCGGCAGTTCCTGCATGTATCCTCGAAATGCGCCTAATCCACTTGTCGAAACCATGATCCTGCAGGGCGAACTCGAACCGACTAATGAAGGATACGCTCTCGCAAAAATCATGACTGCCCGTTTATGCGACTATATCCACAGGGAAGATCAACAGTATTGTTATAAAACCATGATTCCCTGCAATCTTTATGGACGTCACGATAAATTTGATCCAAATCACTCACATCTTATCCCTGCCATCATTCATAAAATTCAACAGTCAATCGATGCTGGCCATACTCCTGTCGAGATTTGGGGTGATGGGACAGCACGCAGAGAGTTTATGTATGTCGGTGACCTTGCCGATGCGGTTTTACGCACGCTTAAACATTTCGATAGTCTACCGATGCTGATGAACGTTGGATTGGGTTACGACTATTCTATTAATGAATATTATAAGGCAGTAGCTGAGGTAATTGGGTTTAATGGTTCGTTTGAGCATGATTGTTCTAAACCTGTTGGCATGAAGCAAAAGCTTGTTTCAACTGACATGCAAAAAGCATGGGATTGGTCTCCATCTGTTTCACTGAGGCAGGGTTTGCAAGAAACTTATCAATATTATAAAAAGCAGTATCAGGTATGAGCGTTCGTTACCCGCTTGCATCCTCTACATGGGGGACCGAAGAAAAAGAAGCAATGTACCGTGTGATCGACTCCGGAATGTTCACCATGGGTCGGGAGGTTGCCACTTTCGAGCAGCAATTCGCACAATATACAGGAAGTAACCATTGTGTTATGGTGAATTCTGGTTCATCTGCCAACCTGCTTATGGTTGCAGCCCTGTTTTACCGTAAAGATAATCCCTTGAAGCGAGGTGATGAGGTGATCGTTCCTGCGGTGTCATGGAGCACGACCTATTTTCCGCTTTACCAGTACGGACTTAAAATCAAGTTTATCGATATCGATCTGGAAACCTTGAATTTTGATCTCGATCAGCTTGAGGCAGCTGTTACTGGAAAGACCCGACTGATTATGGCGGTCAACCTTCTTGGTAACCCTAACGATTTTAACAGGATATTTCAGATTATCGAAGGAAAGGATATTATCCTTATCGAGGATAACTGCGAGGCAATGGGAGCAACGTATAAAGGAAAAATGGCTGGAACATTTGGTGCTATGGGTAGTTTCAGTACCTTCTTCAGCCATCATATTTCAACCATGGAAGGGGGGATGATCGTAACCGATGATGAAGAACTCTACCATATTCTTCTTTCGTTACGAACACATGGTTGGACACGTAATCTTCCTAAATACAATCATGTTTGCGGAGAGAAGAGTGATGATCCATTTGAAGAGTCATTCAGGTTTGTTTTGCCAGGGTATAACGTTCGTCCTCTTGAGCTTGAAGGGGCAATAGGGATTGAGCAGTTGAAGAAACTGCCGGGATTTATTGAACAGCGCAGCAAGAACGCAAAGCTTTTTCAGGAAGCGATGAAAGATCATCCTGATCTGATGATTCAAAAAGAGATTGGGGAAAGCAGTTGGTTTGGATTTAGCCTTATCATTCGACCGGGTAGTCGTCTCATTCGTCAATCATTGGTATCTCAATTGAATGAAAATGGATACGAATGTCGCCCTATCGTTGCAGGTAATTTTGCCAAGAATGAAGCGATGAAATATTTTATTTCAGAGGTTCATGATTCATTAAAGAATGCTGAACATCTCGACCAGCACGGATTATTTATCGGTAATCATCATTATCCAATAGCTAATAATTTCTCTGTACTTGAAAAGTCAGGACAAAAAGCTTGAAACGTCAGTGTGTGTTATTGTCTGTGTAGATAATGCTTGATGAGTTGTGAGAAGGCTTTGATGTGCGTGACTGATAATTCCAGTAATTCGTATTAAAGCGCTTTTTCTTTCAATCCAGAATCAGCATAAGCCTTTGTTCCCTTTCATTAAAATCCGTGTAAATTCGCGAGTAAAACTCTTCTTCTTTCATACCAATTCGAGGATAACTCTCCTTTTCTTGTTTGTAATTCAGAATCAGGAATTAAAGCCCTAAAATGCCCTCACACTTTCAGTCATAACTCTTAGCATAATCTTCATAATGAAGTCTGAAAAGATAATACATAATCGGTAACTGGTAATGCTTTGTGTCTAAAGTTTCTAAAAAAGTATTAAAAAAATGAAAGCAGTAATTCTTGCCGGTGGCCTCGGTACCAGAATATCAGAAGAGACCTATCTCAAACCGAAACCTATGATTGAGATCGGAGGACGTCCGATTCTCTGGCATATCATGAAGATTTATTCAGCCTATGGCGTAAATGATTTTATCATCTGTTGTGGATATAAGGGGTATGTGATCAAGGAGTACTTTGCGAACTATTTTCTGCATATGTCGGATGTTACCTTCGATATGCAGTACAACGAAATGCAGGTCCATCAAAGGAAGGCTGAGCCATGGAAAGTAACGCTTGTTGATACAGGCGATGAGACCATGACAGGCGGTCGTTTGAAGCGGGTCGTTGACTATGTGAAAAATGAAGAGGTATTCTTTTTTACCTATGGGGACGGCGTAGCTGATGTAAATATCTCGGATCTCTTGAGTTTCCACAAAGAGCAAAATGTAAAAGCTACGCTGACGGCAACGTTGCCTCCTGGTCGTTTTGGCGCTCTTGATATTGCGCAAGAGAAAGTGCTTAGTTTTCAGGAAAAACCGAGAGGTGACGGCATGCTGATCAATGGCGGTTTTTTCGTTCTGTCTCCGGATGTTATCGAATATATCGCCGGAGATAAAACAATATGGGAAAAAGAGCCGGTTCAGGCTTTGGCGGAAGCCGGCCAGCTTGCAGCATTTCCCCATCATGGTTTCTGGCAACCAATGGATACGTTGAGAGACAAGAATTTACTTGAGGATTTGTGGGCAAGCGGTAAAGCTCCTTGGAGGGTTTGGTCATGACTCCGGAATTCTGGAAAGGGAAAAAAGTGTTTCTCACCGGGCATACCGGTTTTAAAGGCAGCTGGCTATCTCTATGGTTGCAACAACTTGGTGCGGAGGTAACAGGATATGCTTTGCTGCCTCCAACCGACCCGAGCCTTTTTGAGATTGCCAGAGTTGGAAATGGAATGCGTTCCATCATAGGTGATATTCGGGATCTTTCGCAGCTCCAAGAGGCAATGCAGTCCGCAATACCGGACATAGTCATCCACATGGCCGCGCAACCTCTTGTTCGTTTGTCATATCAGAGTCCAGTTGAGACCTATGCCACAAATGTTATGGGCACAGTGCATCTGCTTGAGTCTGTGCGCCATACCTCAACTGTTCGTGCCGTGGTCAATATTACAACGGACAAATGCTATGAGAACAAAGAGTGGGTTTGGGGTTATCGTGAAAATGAGCCTATGGGTGGTTATGACCCTTACAGCAACAGCAAGGGCTGTGCCGAACTGGTAAGTTCTGCATACAGATTATCATTTTTCAATAGAGGTAACTATGATAAGCACGGTGTTGCTCTGGCTACAGTACGTGCAGGAAATGTTATAGGGGGAGGAGACTGGGCGAAGGATCGACTGATTCCGGATATCATTGCCGCATTTGAGTCAGGCAAGCCGGTACTGATCCGTAATCCACATGCAACAAGGCCGTGGCAGCATGTATTTGAGCCACTCGGCGGGTATCTTACCCTTGCGGAGCATCTCTATAATGATGGCTTGGATTATGCAGAGCCATGGAATTTCGGTCCATATGATGAAGATGCGAAGCCCGTATGCTGGATTGTCGATACGATGGCTCGTCATTGGGGCAATGGCGCCAAATGGGAAATTGAAGAAGGTGAGCACCCTCACGAAGCCACCTATTTGAAACTCGATATTTCAAAAGCCAGTGCTCGACTCAACTGGCATCCAGCCCTGCGGCTTGATGAAGCCCTTGAAAGGATTATTGACTGGTCACAGGCGAAAACACAGGGTGTGGATATGCGGGAGTATACGCTCAAGCAAATAAAGGATTATCAATCTTTGATCACGAAGTGAAAAAATATGCAAAGCAGAAAACTCGATGCTATAAGGGAACAGATAGCGGTATTGGTTGATGAATATGCACAGGTTGCCTATACCGAAAAAAGCTTTAACCCGGGTGAAACAGTTGTTCCTCCTTCGGGCAAAGTGCTCGGAGCCCCGGAGCTGAAGAATATGGTCGAAGCCTCGCTTGACGGCTGGTTGACGACTGGAAGGTTCAATAGTGAGTTTGAAGAACGTCTGGCAAAATTCATCAGGGTTGAGTACCTGATGACAGTAAATTCTGGATCGTCAGCCAATCTCGTAGCTTTTAATGCGCTCACATCGCCACGTTTAGGGGAGCGGGCCATCAAGCCGGGGGATGAGGTGATTACCGTCGCTGCAGGGTTCCCGACAACCGTGAATCCTATTGTGCAGTTCGGAGCGGTGCCGGTTTTTGTTGATGTAGAGCTTGGCACCTATAACATTGATGCCAGCAAAATCGAGGAAGCTATTACCCTGAAAACCAAAGCGATCATGCTTGCGCATACACTGGGCAACCCCTTTGACTTGGATGTGGTGACTGCGCTACAGAAAAAATATAATCTCTGGCTCGTCGAAGATTGCTGCGATGCACTGGGATCAACCTATCAGGGCAAAATGGTCGGGACATTTGGTGATATTGCAACCTTGAGCTTTTATCCGGCTCATCATATCACCATGGGGGAAGGAGGGGCAGTATTTACAAATAACCCGGAGCTTTGCCAAATTGCGGAAAGTTTTCGGGATTGGGGTAGGGATTGTTTTTGTGCACCTGGTCGTGACAATACCTGCAAAAGACGTTTTTCACAGCAGCTTGGGGATCTGCCATATGGATATGATCATAAGTATACCTACAGTCACCTAGGCTATAATCTCAAGATTTCCGATATGCAGGCGGCATGCGGAGTTGCACAGCTTGACAGGTTGGATGAATTCATCGCAAAGAGAAAATCGAACTTCATATATCTCAAAGATAGGTTGTCTGATTTATCTGAAGTGCTCATTCTCCCTGAAGCTACAGAGCATTCAGATCCATCGTGGTTTGGGTTCGCAATTACTGTAAGAGAAGGTGCTAATATTCGAAGGGTAGATTTATTGAATTTTCTTGATCAAAAGAAGATAGGAACAAGATTGTTGTTTGCAGGGAATTTGACAAGACAGCCCTATATGATCGGTCGAGATTACCGACTTAGTGGCAATCTCTTGAATACGAATGTAGTGATGAACAATACTTTTTGGGTTGGCGTTTATCCAGGGCTATCAACTGCTCATCTCGATTACATAGCTGAAAAGTTACATGAATTTTTAGGCGTTTCTGAATAGGACAGGGGATGTAGTGATGAAAATTATGATTACCGGCGGAAGCGGCTTTTTGGGGAGTGCACTTGCGCACCATTTTTCAGATAGAGGAGACAGCGTCTTTCTGTTGTTGCGACTTAATTCTGAACTGCACCGCTTGCGAGGTTATGAGTCGAAACTTCATGTCGAAAGATATTTAACGGACAATGATATTAAGTCCATTGTGATTAGGGTGCAGCCTGATATTATTATCCATACAGCTTGCTCGTACGGTCGCAATGGCGAAACTACCCTTAATATTGTTGACGCCAATATCAGATTGGGACTTGCAGTCATCGAGTCGTTACTGGATGTTAAACATTCTGTTACGTTCATAAACACTGGTACAATTCTGGATCCTGAAATAAGTGCTTATGCGCTGTCAAAGCATCAATTTAGTGACTGGGGGCGGTTAATTGCATTGCAATCCGGTGGCCACTTACGTTTCATTAACGTTCTTCTTCAACATATGTATGGACCTGGTGATGACACCTTCAAATTTCCTACGTATGTGCTCTATACTTGTTGGCAAAATAAGGCTGATTTGAATTTGACACCTGGAGATCAGAAGCGCGACTTTATCTACTTAGATGATGTGGTGAATGCCTATGACACATTAGTGAATAGGTATAATGAGCTTGATTTAGTCCATGATATTGAAGTTGGCTCTGGAGAAGCTCCAACCGTTCGCAATTTTGTGGAGGCGGCACATCGATTAACAGGGTCAAGTACGAACTTGCGCTTTGGCGTATTGCCATATCGTGAAAACGAGCCTATGCATTGCAAGGCAGACATTTCTGTTATGAAATCTCTAGGATGGAAACCTCTCTATAGTCTTGAGAATGGAATCAAAGAAACTATTAAAATAGAATTTCATTGAAAATACTTATTACAGGCGGCTGCGGATTTCTGGGCAGTAACTTAGCTGCGGATGCTCTTCAGAGGGTAGATGAACTTGTCATTTTTGACAGCCTGTACCGTAACGGGTCCCGAGAAAATCTTTCTTGGCTACAAACCAAGGGGGAATTTGTCTTTGAGCATGGAGATATCCGTAATCAGAATGATATTACCCGGATCATTCAGGCTTTGAAACCGGATGTTATATTTCATTTGTCCGGACAGGTAGCGATGACGACATCTATCGTGAATCCAAGGATGGACTTCGAAGTTAACGTGATTGGTTCTCACAACTTGCTTGAAGCGGTGCGAGTGCATGCTCCGCAAGCCATTGTTGTGTACTCGTCTACCAACAAAGTATATGGTGACCTTGAACAGTACAGATATGATGAAAATGAAACACGATATCGATGTTTGGATTATCCCAATGGGTTCAATGAGCATACTCCGTTAGAGTTCCACTCCCCCTATGGCTGTTCCAAGGGGGCCGCTGATCAGTATATGCTTGATTACGCTCGCATTTTTGGCCTTAAGACTGTTGTTTTTCGACACTCTTCCATGTATGGTGGCAGACAATTCGCTACATACGACCAAGGCTGGGTTGGGTGGTTTTGCCAGAAGGCTGTGGAGACAAGCCGAGAACAGATTGATAAGTCTTTTACGATTTCCGGGTCGGGCAAGCAGGTGCGTGATGTACTTCATGCGGATGATATGAAGCGGCTATATATGGCAGCAGTAAGCAACATTGAACTGGCAAAAGGACAGGTTTTCAATATTGGAGGTGGTATCAGGAACAGCCTGTCTCTTCTGGAGCTATTTGCCATGCTTGAAGATCAACTGAATATCAAGCTGAAATATACTCGACTTCCTGTGCGCGAGAGTGACCAACGAGTTTTTGTGGCTGATATTGCTAAGGCTGCAGACTTGTTAGGTTGGGAACCAAAGGTTTCGGCACAAGATGGAGTTGCCAGAATGGTTAAGTGGGTGAGTGCTACTTGATGACAGAAATAGATACAAAGGAAAGGACTCGTAACTACTTAAGCCAGATCAAAGGATCTTTTGTATATCGTGTAGTCGGAATGGTTCGCACGAAAATCTTGTATGGATGAGATCTCAAGGAAAATTCACCTTTGAATATGGTGATATACGTAATCAGAAAGATATATCTTAAGTAATCCGTAAATTTAAACCAGATGCGTTTTTTCATTTAGCGGGTCAAGTCGCGATGACTACTTCTATTGCTCAAGGTTTGGTCGAATACTTTACTTGAAAAATATTTAAGCAAGATTACTGAGCCATTCTGTATTTCAGGGACAGGTAAACAGGTACGAGACATGTTGTATGCCGATGATATGAAGAGTCTCTACATTGCTGCAATTACAAATACAGATAATGTAAAAGGACATGCTTTTAATCTCTAAGGGTCAAATTCCCCGAAGCTTGCTTCGAAAAATGAGCTAAAATTGAGCACATATATCCATCGGAGTCACAATGTGTCAGTGCTATTGTACCATTATGTATGCCCATCGAAGTATCGAAGGGTGGTGTTCAGCGAAGCTGTTGATGAGAGTATAAAGTGTGTATGTCTTGAAATTTCAAAAAGATATGAGATTGAGTTTATCGAGATAGGTACGGATAAAGATCATGTGCATTTTCTGATTCAGAGTGTTCCGACAAACAGTCCGACAAAAATCATCCAGACGGTAAAGAGTATCACGGCCAGAGAGATTTTTATAAAGCATCCTGAGGTTAAGCGTCAGTTGTGGGGTGGTGAGTTTTGGTCGAAAGGTTTTTATGTGAATACAGTGGGACGTCATGGTGACGAGAATACGATAAAAGAATATGTGAAAAATCAGGGCAGAGAAAAAGAGTACAAACAGCTACATAAGCAGAAGTTGTCGCTCTTCTAATACCTCGAAGCTTGCTTCGAGGATCCTTTATTAATGGCGGGTGAATTCAGAATAGTCTATCGCTTTTTGAGCTATTTACACTACTTGAGAAACAACATGGCATTAAATTTGATTATTTTAAAATTCGTTTTCGAAAGAGCGACCAGCGCTTTTTCATTTCAAATAATGAAAAAGCAGAAAAAAATGTTTAGATGGAAACAAAAGGTAACAGCCCCAAAAGGTATAGCAAAAATGATGTAATGGATAATGAGGAAATAAATGATTAATCCAGTATCAAAAGAGCGTTCGCGCAATTATCTACATCAAATAAAAGGTGCATTTATTTATAAATTAGTATCAATGATAGTTGTCTACATCACAATACCAGTGATGATTCGTTGTCTTGGACAAGAACAGTTTGGAGTTTGGTCAACACTTTTAACTATCATGACATGGATTTTTTTATTTGATTTAGGTATTGGAAACGGATTGCGGAATAAAGTTACGGAAGCATTAGCAAAGGGAAAAATAATAGACGCCAAAAAGTACATATCCGCTGGTTATACACTGATTGGTATTGTTATGTTTTTCTTGTGGATTTTTTTTACTATAGGTTCATTTTTTATTTCATGGCAAATAATATTTAATACTTCAGCAATAGAAGAGTCGACATTAAGGTTCACATTTCAAATTGTTGTATTTTTTGTCTTATTCAATTTCTGGCTGAATATAGTTAGTGTATTGCTGAGTGCAATACAAAAAACATCTATAATCGCACTAGGGCAAATGATTTCAAATGTAATATCATTGCTGCTTATTCTTATTTTACCGATATATATAGATCTCTCAATTAATAATATTGCTTTTGTTTATGGGTTTTCAATTGTGTTTTCAAGTATAGTAAATAGTTTATGGTTTTATCGAAAACATAAAGATTTAATGCCTTGTTTTTATATTAATACAGAAATAATGTCTCCGTTGTTATCTTTAGGAATACAGTTTTTTATTATACAGGTGGCTGTAGTTATTATATTTACAACAGATAAAATTATGATTACACAGCTATTTGGGCCAAAGTATGTTACGCAATATGAAATAATATTTAAGCTTTTTAGTGTTATAACTATAATTCATACTCTTATTTCAGCTCCTCTTTGGACGGCATACACAGATGCATTTCAAAGAGATGATGTTAAATGGATTAAATTGATGATAAGAAAACAAATAACGATATTCATTGGGATAGTTGTCAGTGCTATTGTATTAAGCATATTTGCAGGTTCAATAATTAAGTTGTGGATAGGTAATGATTTTGTTGTGTCTGATTCGCTTATCGTAGTAATGGCTATATTTGTAATTATTTATACATGGAATGGAGTGTATGCTATGTTTATTAATGGAGTGGGTGATATTAAAATACAGTTATATATTTCAATAATAGCGATGGTTATCAATATACCATTAACTATTTTACTTACTAAGTATTATGGCTTTGGTCTTAATGGAGTTGTTTTGTCAAATATCATAAGTTTAATGTTTGCAGCAGTGATTTTGCCAATTCAGGTTAGGAGAATAATAAATAAAAAAGAAAATAGAATAAAGAATAAATCAAATAGTTGGTGCTAGATTTTAAGCTATTATCGCATTAAAATAACGCAATGCATCAAAAATATTAGTCTGTTTTGAGAGTAAGAGAAATATATCGATCGTTGTGAAATGTATGTAAAAAAATATAAAAAAAATAAAATGGTTCATATCATATTAATCGCTTGTTAGAAAGGTATAAAAACATTCGGCTTAATGACATACGCTCCTGACTTCGCAATTTAGTGCGAAAACTCAGAGTTCAAGAGGTTGATGGACTCGCGGTTGGCCAATTCATAGGTATCCATGCGCAGGATGTGCACCTCCCCAGTGTGCCCATCACGGATATTAGTCAAATGAAGGTGGCCCCATAAAGCTGTAATACTTGGATGTAGAAAAAATGATTCATAAACTCATCCAAGGAGGAAAAACAGCATGAAAACAACTCGATTCACAACGGAGCAAATTATCGGTGTTCTGAAAGAAGCAGAAGCCGGAATGCCCATCAAAGAGCTCTGCCGCAAGCATGGTATGAGCGATGCAACGCTGATACAACTGGAAAGCCAAGTATGGCGGTATGGCTGTCAGTGAAGCCCGCAGACTGAAGAAGCTGGTTGCCGATCAGGCTCTTGATATTCAGATGCTTAAGGAGATCACCACAAAAAAGTGGTAACGCCCGAAGAGAAACGCATGGCAGTCAAGCATTTGCAGAAACATTTCGGGCAGAGTCGGCGGAGAATCTGCAGACTGGTCGGTTTATCGACATCAACCTAGCATTATAAGACGAAGCCAAATGAGAACCAACATATACGGCAACGGTTACGAAACATTGCCGGAGAAAGACGCTGCTGGGGCTATCGGCAAATGCATGAGATTCTGAGACGCGAAGGTATCATCATCAACCATAAACGAACGGAGAGATTGTATAGGGAAGAAGGTCTACAGTTACAGATCAGAAGACGCAAGAAAACAGCAGCAACGCTTCGAGTTCCATTGCCTTATCAAGAGCAGGTGAACCAGCGCTGGGCAATGGATTTTATGAGAGATAATCTCGCTGATGGCAGAAAGATCAGGTTGTTGAATATTCTGGAAGTTTTTACGAAAGAAAGTCTGGCAATGGTTGTCGATACCTCGATAAATGGTACACGGATTAGTCAGGTACTTGACCGGCTCGGATGGATGAAAGGATTACCGGAAGTCATTACGGTAGATAATGGGCCTGAATTCACCGGAAAGGTTCTGGATAGATGGGCCTATAGAAACGGAGTCAAACTTGAGTTCAGCAGACCCGGCAAACCGGTAGACAATGCTTTTATCGAGAGTTTTAACTGGACAGTACGAGACGAGTGCCTGAATGACAACTGTTTTTTAAGCCTAGGACATGCTCGAAAACTCATAGAAGAATGGAGGGTTGATTACAATACAAACCGACCGCCTAGTGCTTTTGGCGGGTTAACACCGGAAGAATTTGCGGAGAATTTCCAAGAACAAGTATTACAGTAAATGGGGCAAGCTCAAAATGCCAAAAGTAAGTATTCTCATACCTGTTTATAATAGGAAAAAATATATTGCAGATTGTATTGAGTCTGCGATAAATCAAACGTATAAAAATTACGAGATTATTATTGTTGATAATGCAAGTAATGATGGGACGTGGGAAATATGTAAAAACTATTCACTTAATAATCCTCAAATTCATGCTTACCGTAATGAGATAAATATTGGACCTGTTTTGAATTGGATTGAATGTGTTAAAAAGGCAAAAGGAGAATATATAAAAATATTGTGGTCTGATGATTTGATGCATTCTGATTTTTTAAATAAAGTGCTTCCGTTTATTGAAAACCCTGAAATCGGATTTGTATATTCAGTAGCTAAGATCTTCCGAAATCATCCGGATGATGAGTGTTTAGTAATGGGTAGTGTAAATAAGACAGGTGTATATAGTTGTGATGAATATATCAATGGTATAATGCTTAACAAAAGTTATCCTGGTTCTCCCGGATGTGCAATATTTAAAACTATCGATGTTAAAGAAAATTTAGTAATAAATATACCTAATAGAATAAATAGTAATTTCGCAAAACATGCAATTGGAAATGATTTGCTGTTGTATTTATTAACAGCAAATAAATATGATAAATATGCTGTGATCAATGAGCCACTTTCATATTTTAGATCACATGATGAATCTATAACAACATCAGCACCAATAGGAAAGGTAGCACTACATTATGATATTGTAAAAGGTTATTATGCGGAATGTTTTTTAAAAAACATTCCGATAAGGAAAAAATTTAATGCTGAATTGTTAATTCATTTAATTTTATATTATGGTAATACATATGGCTTAAGAAAGATTAGTGATTTTTATCCTAAAAAAGCAGTAAGGATAAGTGATATAGATTATTTATACTTATTGAATAAAGTAATATGCTTTGGAAATAATAAAATAATAAAATATTTATTTAAAAGATAAAAAGTAAAATGTTTAATTTATCGTATAGCGTATAATAAAATGAATATTAGTATTAATAATAAAACAAGATATGAGAATTTCAGTGTGTATCTGATATCATTTATGTGTTTTATTTCGCTTGAGCCTTGGTTTATATGGGGAATAAATATATCATACATATTAGCGCCGCTTCTCATTTTATTTTTGATAATAAATATTATAATCAATAAAAGATATAGCGTATATCAGCTGATGCCAATTTTATTATTAATATATTTTGTATTTTTTGTTTACAAAAGTGTTTATAATATGATTTGGGTTTATAATATATTTCTTATATTTATGATTTATTTTATAAATATAAGAAAAGAATACTATATAAGGATATATAAAGCCCTTGAAAAGTTATTTGGTGTAATATTGGGTATCGGAATTCCATTTTATTTGATAAATCTTGTTTATGAGTTGCCTAATCATGAATATATGTCAAGAAATGTTGGTTTAGTTCCGTATTACAATAATTATTTGATATTTGTTGTCCCGGGTGGCTTGAATGCTATTGCAAGTTTTTCTGCATTTAGATATCATTCGGTTTTTGATGAGGCTGGGGTGGTTGGCACAATATCATTATTAATGCTGGCGGGAAATAAATTTGTGTTTAATAATTGGTATCAAAAAAGTATTCTTTTTGCCGGGATATTGTCTTTTTCTTTTTTCTTTTATTTGGGCTTTATTTTAATTTATCTAATTAATTTCAAATCTATTTTTAATGTTAGAAAATTCTCTATAATTGCAATTATAACGTTGATAGGTTTTAATTATTTAAAAGAAAATGATGTATTTGAAAAAACCATATTAACACGATTTCTTATAGAAGATGGAAAGTTTGTTGGTGATACGAGAGTTTCTGTTTCATGGGAAATTATGTATGATAATTTTATAAAAAATGGCGATATTATTTTTGGGGAAGCAGCAACATATTATGCAGGTAAAAATGAGACAATATTTGGTAACGATTTAGGTGCATCTTATAAAATGTACGTGTATTTATTTGGTATATTTGGCGTTTCTTTTATGTTGTATATATATGTATCCGGTATGTGGCGTATAACAAACAAAAATTATAAAGACACTATTTATATGCTTTTTGTTTTACTTATATCTTTTTATCAAAGGCCTTGGTTGCTATCTATATATTATCCCGTAATATTGTTCGCGTCTGCTGGAAATATAAAAAAAAGAAATAATGATTTAGTGCTCTAACATATTTATAAAATAATCTCGTCTTCTAAAAGGTTAAAAATTGTTTTTATACCTGAAATCGATCAAGTTATCAAATACTAAAAAAAATATGAATGCTCTAAAGAGTCAGTTTAAAAGTTATAGAATTGCCACTTAGCCTTAGTTCTTCGCAGATTATCCTGACTATGATAATCTGTCTATACATCGTTTACATATAAAATATGTTGAGTTTGCTGTAGCAAAATAAAACCGATTTACAGTAAGTATATAGGATCAACTTTATGTCTTGGCTAACAGCGGTGAATTATTGTATCGCCGAACCCTTAGTGAGAGGGTCAATATAAATAACTTTTTTTGAGTTTGATGCTAATATCCCGGCACTGTAAATCTTTTGATCGTATCAGTTTTTATCCCATCAGTTATGTGATTTACCGTAGAGTTATATTTCTTTTATGTATTAATTAGTCTATGAGCGTTGCTGCTGATGAGATTCCTCATAAATGAAGTTGCGGGCACAATTGATAATCGTTGTCACGCTCAAGGAGATAACCATTACACGATATTTCCAACAAAACCAGTAGCCCAATTATGTTATATTTGCAGTCATGGGCGGATTGTAAATAAATCGAATGTCCAGTCTGATCAGATCGGGAAACATAGTTATGCAATGACGAGAATAATTCAGACGTGAGTAATGTTTCGGTCGATTATACATATTTATGACCAACTGATGCCGTCGTTAATTCCCATATATTGTATGGGTGAAATTAATAAATATTAAGCTTTCAACTACATGTTTTTCCGTAATGATGGGTCAGTTTGACCTGATTTCATGGCATTCGGCCTTTTCTTTACTTTGGAACCAATTCTTGTTGAGCGCTTATTTAGTATTGATGAATTATAGAATGGCTATTAGTTTAAAGCGAAATCTGTTAGTGTATATAATTGGTATTTTCAAATGAATCTAAAAAAAGTATATCCTCGAGTATTAATTGTACATGTAGCTAAGGTTAAAGCTCAGGATCCGTATAACCTTCTTATTAGGACGCAATTTAGTGAATGGCCAAAAGAAAATTTAGCTCAAATTCATGCCACAGCAGAGACAGATGGAGATGGGGAGTTTTGTGGAGAATATTACCAATTAAAAAAATGCGATAGATATTTTGGCGCTATTTTTGCTAAACTGCGTAGCGGGGTATTTGATATGGTCTCATTAAATAAAGTTAATGAGAAACAAGTAAAAAAGAAGGAGAATATCGTAAAATCTATTACTAAATATATAAAGATATATTTAGCTAATTTATTTATCAATTCGGGTTTGTGGGAAGTTATATTTCATATTCGTATGTCAGCTAAAATGGATTTATTTATTTCAAAATATAAGCCTGATATAATATTTTGTCATGGTAGTACTCTTGGTTTTGCTACACTACCAATAATGATATCTAAAAAATACAATTTTCCCATATGCATCCAAATGGCTGATGACTGGTCATATGGTAGATATATAAATTCTCCAGTTAGTTGGCTATTAAAAAAGCGAGCTAGAGATTTGATTTCTACTGCTAGAGTCCGTCTAGCGTTCGGAGAAAAAATGAAAAATGTTTTTGATAAAAGATATAATGTGTCTTTTGAAGTCACCTATCACCTAGATAATCCTGAGCGATTTAAAATTGGTATTGAAAATTCAAATAAACCATTTAGGATTGTTTATACTGGAGGGCTCGGGCTTCGTCGCTATGAAGCGATTCAGGATGTACTTGCAGCCGTCAGACAGATACCAGAATTAAAAGATAACGTAGAGGTTTTCGTTTACTCATCTGGAATACCAAAGGAAATGCCAGCAGAATTACTTCAATCGTCAGAGGTCGAATTTCTTCCTTTACCATCACATGATGATCTACCTAGTATTCTTTCAGAAGCATCAGTGTTGCTATTGCCTGAATCTTTTAATCAAAATCGACATTTAATCGAATACTCAATTTCAACAAAAGCGCATCTATATATGATGAGTAGACGTCCTGTTCTAGTCTATGGACCATCATACAGTGGTACTGTTGACTATGCTGTTCTATATGGGTGGGGGTTAGTTGTTTCTGAGCGAAATGTAGCTAAGCTAAAAGAAGCATTTATTGAAATATTTACAGGTAGTAATCGTATTAATAAGATGCGACAGTGCGCAGATGCATGTATAAAATCTAATCATAATAGAGAAAGTGGAATAAAAAGATTTTATGAATTATTAGAAAATGGAATTCAAAATTATCATGTGTGATAATAATATATTTATCGGGGAAAAATATATTATTATATCCTCATAAAATAATAATGTTATGAGTATAGTAAAAAGAGTTGTAGAGAATGTATATGCAAGGCTTTTGTCGAAGAACATAAAAGATGCGGTTGCAACGTTAATGGATGGATGTTGTGAAAATAATGACTTTTATAAAAGTTACTTACGCGGTAATGTAATACGTATAGCTGCAGATGCGGATTTTATATCATCACACCTTTCTGTTAACAGTTCTGTTTTAGATATAGGTGCTGTTCCCCCATTGATGGTTGAATTACTTAGAAAGAAAGGATTCAAAGATTTAGAAATCGCCGATCCACATCCTGAGCCATTTCGTGTATACTATTTGAAAAGTGGAGTTGTTGCACGTAAAGTAAATCTTCTGACTATGCAAGATGAAGAATTATATGGCAAATACGATATTGTTTGCCTTAATGAAGTTGTTGAGCATATTTCAGGGAATCTATTAAAAGCAATAGAAAATGCTATAAATTGCTTAAAGCCTGGAGGCCATTTATTTATAACAACCCCTAATTTACGTTCTATTTGGGGGTTAGTTGCTATTATATTTATGTCATCTGGATTGGCTTCTAAGCCAATCAGCAGAGTAAGAGAACAATATGATCGCTCTTCTGCAAAATATGGATATTATGGTCACTTGAGAGAATATACAAAAAAAGAAATTATAGAACTTTTTGAGTCTTTCGGATTGATTTTTAAAGATTGTATGTTTCAAAAAAATTATATGTATTTAGGTTTTCTTACGTTTCCTATTGCAATAATTGAAATATTATTTCCTTCGTGGCGCTTATTTGGAAAATACTTGTTTGAAAAAAAGTGATTTTACCGATAAGCATTTAGTGCTATTTAATGTGAGAAAAAATAAAATGTATTAATATGCGAAGTAAAAAACTGGCGATAATTCCTGTAAGAATAGGGAGTAAGAGGTTAGAAAAAAAAAATTTAAGGGAAATAGAGGGGTTGTCACTTATTGTCAGAGCTATAAAGAAATGTATTCTTTCGAAAAGCTTTGATGAAATATGGGTAAATTCCGATGATAATATATTTAGAGAAATAGCGGAAAATGAAGGTGCTGAATTTTATTTGCGTCCTCCCGAATTAGGAAGCGATTCGGCAACGAGCGAACAGTTTATAGCAGAGTTTCTCTTTCATCATGAATGTGATTATCTCTTTCAGGTACATAGTATTGCACCTCTAATGACGGTTCATGATATAAAGTTATTTGTTGAATACATGCTGCAAAAAGAGTATGATTGTTTATTAAGTACAGAAGAGATTCAGATAGAGTGTGCATATAAAGGGCAACCGATAAATTTCACATATGAAAAAAAAACTAATTCTCAGGATCTTCTGCCAATCCAGCGTATTAGCTGGAGTATTACTGGATGGAGAACTAAAACTTATCTGAATGCTATAAAAAATTGTCAATGTGCAACATATGCTGGTAAGGTTGGGTATTTCTCAATAAGTCGTTTGGCAGCACATGTAATCAAGACAGAAGCCGATCTTGATTACGCCAAGGCATTGTTACCTTTTATAAAAGACTGTTGAAAAAATAGAAATGATATTTGGTCACATCAATTCACCTTCAACATATCAACCTCTTCTGTATCAACCGGTGTGGATTCAAGCTTTTAATGTGCTTCATGCGCTTGGAGAAGAAACTGATCTTGGAATTAGCCCCATCAAAGAAAACAAGATGTTTATTAATGTTCATCAGTACGATACAAAAATAATTTCTGAGTGTCGATTTGAAGGGCATAGGGAGATGATAGATCTTCAGTATATGATAAGTGGTTCAGAGATAATTGAATGGGCTGATAAAACAATGTTGCTCCCAGATAGTGTATATGATCATGAAAAAGATATTCAGTTTTTCAAAGAATCAGAAGCCCTCATGTTGACTAAAATCCATTTGAAAGCAGGTCATTTTGCGATTTTCTTTCCTGACGATGCTCATAGGCCACAAATTTCGGACGGTTATTCCCTTGGTGTTTTTAAAGCAGTTATAAAGATTCATCGGGAATTACTCAATATAAAATGACTCAACAGATAGCCTGGCTTTCACATGTGATGACTGAGAAGACTCCTGCTTATGGAGGAGGGAAAGGGTTGGAGATTATTTTGCAGAAGCAAATATCAAGTGGGGATACTTGCAATACTACTCAATGGAGGTTACCCAACCATATTGGGAGTCATGTCGATGCTCCGAAGCATTTTGATGATGATGGTGTGACCATTGATCAATATGAACCGGGTGAATGGATATTCAATAAGCCATATATCATTGATGTCATGGTGAAAGATGCTGAGATCATCGGTGTTGAACATCTTGAACGTTCAGATATTACTGTACATGATGTTGATCTCTTCATTATACGTACTGGTTTTGAGCAATTCCGTAATGACCGACGTTACCGGGAGGAGCAACCAGCATACCACCCGGATATTGCTCAATACCTTGGGAGGCGCTTCCCTTCTTTTTCTTCAATTGGAATGGATACCATTTCTATTTCAAGTATCCAGCACAAGGAATTAGGTCGTGAAGCTCATCATGCATTTCTGGATAAAGGTTATCGGGTTTTTGAGGATCTTCATCTCAAGGATATTCCGGTTGGTAAATTGAAAAAGGTTATTGCATTGCCAATAAGAGTTCTGAAAGGAGATGGTGCACCATGTACTCTCATAGGCTGGTTTGAATGACAAGGATTACGTTTTTAAAAATTAAATAGTTAACATGACGTCATATTATTCTCTTTATAAAGAGGCTCTTCAAAAATCCTTAGGAGATACTCAAGTAACAGATGATTCAGGCAATTTTCTCGAACAGCAACAGGCCATTGAGCATTTATGTGCTTTTTCGCTGCATATCAGCAGAAATTCAAAAAAGCAGTATCTGATTGGTAATGGGGCGAGTATGGCTTTTTCCGATCATATGGCTGTTGATTGGAGCAAAAACGGCAAGGTTCCAACGCATGCATTTTCAAGTCCCTCTTTGTTAACTGCACTTGGCAACGATATTGGCATTGATCAACTCTTTGCATCGGCAATTAATACTTATGCGAATCATGATGATATGCTTGTTGCCATTAGCAGTTCGGGTAATTCAAAAAATATAATTGAAGCTATCGGTTCTGCTCGTGAAAAAAAAATGAGAGTTGTTACCTTTTCTGGTCTAAAGCCAGATAATCAATTACGAAAGATGGGAGATCTGAATTTTTATGTACCGGCAAAAACCTATGGTATTGTCGAGTGTGCTCACCAACTCCTGTTGCATATGTGGTTGGATCACTATATGGGAATAACTGAATGGGATCGTGAGCATTTTCAAAACATGAGTAATGATAATTTCAGTTTTTAGATGAGAATAGAACATATAACGAAAGAAAAAGATGAACTGCTTGACATTGCCATCAGTGCAGTAAATCAAGCTGGTTTAATATTGCGAGAGCACTTTACTCTCAATGCAGGAATCGCATCAGATAAAGGTCGTGATATTAAAACAGAAGCTGATAAGGCTGCCGATGAAGCAATACTCAAGATACTTTCATCGACTGGTTACTCGATTCTTTCAGAAGAGAGTGGGAGTAAATCAATTTCAGGATTAGAGCCCTCTTGCTGGATTATTGATCCTCTCGACGGCACATTTAACTTTGTTCGAGGGTTTCCTGCATGCTGTGTTTCGGTAGCTCTCTGGGATAAGAGAAATCCTCTACTTGGTGTTATCTATGATTTTGCTAATGACCGGCTCTATTATGGTAAGGTTGGAGCTGGGGCATTTTGTAATGGTCTACCTTTGCGGGTATCATCTGTAAACTGCTTTACACAGGCAGCCTTGGCAACTGGTTTCCCAACTTCCCGTGATTTCAGCGATAACGCGCTTCTTACTACAATAAGAAGAATTCAGAAGTTTAAAAAGATTCGTATGATTGGTTCTGCCGCGTTGTCTTTGGCCTATGTATCAGCAGGTATTGTAGATGCTTATCATGAAGAGGATATCTGGCTTTGGGATGTGGCTGCTGGCTTGGCACTTGTCCGTGCAGCAGGGGGTGACTTTACGATTTCCGAGATAAAACCAACTTGGCAGTTGGATGTTTACGCTTCAAATGGGATTATTTCAATTTAATTTACAGGAACTTTATAATGAAGTATTGGAAAAACACCGCAACATTGGATCATCTGTTACCTGAACTGCTGCAAACAGTAGGCGCAAATGAAGCAGAGGTTGCTGTAATAGGGAGTAAGGCAATCGACTTAGAAGTTATGTCTAATCTTAAAGGAATATTTAAGTGCGGGGTAGGTACAGACAATGTCCCTTTTGCTGATGCAAAAGAACGAGGAATAGAAATATGCTTGCCCTCCGAAAAAACTCAACGGTATATTTTTGAGGAAACTGCGAATTTTGCAGTGTATTTGATATTCAGGATGCTTTATGCTGATATAGGTTCGTTAGAAAGGTGGGAAAAACGTTCAAGAGTATTTTTAGGTAATCAAAAGGTATTGGTGCTGGGTCAAGGGAATATCGGTAAGATGGTCAGCAATAAACTGACTCCGTTTGTGAAGGTTCTTTCATTTGATGTGGCAGTTAATGAAATGAGTGAGTTGCAATCTTTGATGGAACAAGCTGATGTTATTTCACTGCACATCCCGTTGGATGAGCAGACTCGCAATTTTATCGATGTTGAAAAAATGAGTTGGATGAAGGATGGTGCGTCTATAGTGAATACGGCAAGGGGGCCTGTTGTGGATGAAGATGCGCTCTATATGGAGGTTTCAACAGGTCGACTACGCGCAGCATTCGATGTTTACTGGAAGGAACCATATCAAGGCAAATTGCGTGAGCATCATACAGATAAATTTTTGATGACTCCGCATGTATCAAGTAACTGTGAGGATTTCCTTATAGGACTTGCTGACGATCTGAAAGAATTCGTTAATAAACTTTCGTGAACAATCAATATTGATGTTACCCATGATACGTTGCGGAATTATAGGATATGGTAAAATGGGCCGTATTCGTGCAAAAGCTATTGAGGAGAGTGGAAAAGGGATTGTAGCAGCAGTATATGAGCCAGGAGATGCTGAAATCTCATATGGTAGAGTTTCAGAGGAAAAGGAAATTCTTGCTAATCCGGATATTGACGCCATATTTGTTTGTACTCCGAACTATCGAATTCCCACATTATGCAAAGAGGCAATGCTTGCAGGAAAGCATGTGTTTGCAGAAAAACCACCAGCATTTACTGCGGCTGAAATCGAAGAGGTGATGGCAGTTGAGCGGGATTCGGGTTGTAAGCTCATGTACGGGTTTAATCACCGTCATCACGGCAGCATTCAGAAGATCAAACAGATTGTAGATGGTGGCTCGATGGGGAAGATACTCTGGATGCGGGGGCGGTACGGCAAGGAAGTTGATGAGGATTACTTTACAGGATGGAGAGCTAATCCGGAATTAGCTGGTGGAGGTATCATGCTTGATCAGGGGATACATATGCTTGATCTATTTTTATATCTCGGGGGAGGCTTTGATGAGGTACAATCAATGGTTTCAAATCTTTACTGGAAAATAGAAGGAATTGAAGACAATGTATTTTTAAATATCAGAAGCAGTAAAACCGGAATATGTGCCTCACTTCATAGTACAATGACTCAGTGGCGATATATGTTTTCACTTGAAGTGTTTCTTGAGGGAGGTTCCTTGATTTTGAACGGATTAAAAACAAGTTCGGGAGCTTATGGTAATGAGGAGTTATCGATTAAAATAAATCAGAGCCACATACATGATGGCTCTTACGAAAGCGAAGAAAGAATTGTTTATCGTGTTAATAATTCATGGTTATCTGAGATAAATCATTTTATGAATTGTATTAGTGAAAATAACGAAGTTAAAATCGGAAATAGTCGGGATGCTCTATCAGTTATGAATATTATGGATAAAATATATGTAAAGAGATTGGCCAGAAAGAAATAATAAGAGATATATGAATATTAAAAGAATAAATATGCGTTTTTCGAATATTAATAGATATTTAATTGCAATAAAAAATATTTCCTATGATAGATTCTATTATGCGCTTAAACGGAGAATAGACAATATACCGAATGCTATTGCTTGGTTTATAAATATAGGGTACTCGAAAAAAAACAAGAATAAATTACTAGATTATAAGAATATTCATAAAGGGGAAAGGTGTTTTATATTAGCTAATGGCCCAAGTTTGAATAAGATTGATTTTAATCTTTTAAAAAATGAGTATACTATTGGAATGAATAGGATATATTTGTTGCAGAAAGTAAATGGATTTATCCCTGATTATTTAGCTTGTATTGATGAGAAATGTCAGTTAAAACAATTTTATGATGAGTATAATCAATTGAATATACCCTGTTTCTTTAATTGGAATCAGAGAAAATTATTTGATAAAAAAAGCAACCAATCGTTTGTAAAGGTCAAGTTTTCAACAGGTTTTTCACGTGATATTGTTAGGAGTCAAACATATAATGGAGCATCTGTTACATATACTTGTATTCAGTTGGCATATTATATGGGGTTTCATGAGGTATATTTGATTGGAAAGGATCATGAATATAAGTGTCATGTTAAAGCAGGGAAAACGAGTATTAGTGATGGAGCCGAAAAAAACCATTTTATAGATGGATATTATAAGAAAGGACAGGTCTGGGATTCTCCAACATATGAAGTGGAAGAATGTGCTTACGAAATTGCAAAATCTGTTTTTGAAAAAGAAAATAAAGTCATAAAAGATGCTACTGTAGGCGGGAA
Source organism: Deltaproteobacteria bacterium (assembly GCA_019162745.1). Classification (GTDB taxonomy): domain Bacteria; phylum Desulfobacterota; class Desulfuromonadia; order Geobacterales; family Pseudopelobacteraceae; genus JACRCG01. The sequence continues at coordinate 24,048 of JAFLLC010000080.1, forward strand.
ATTAAATGTATTCGAAAAGGTCGATTTTAATTCGCTATTTTAATCTCTAAGGGTCAAACTCCCCGAAGCTTGCTTCGAAAAATGAGCTAAAATTGAGCACATATATCCATCGGAGTCACAATGTGTCAGTGCTATTGTACCATTATGTATGCCCATCGAAGTATCGAAGGGTGGTGTTCAGCGAAGCTGTTGATGAGAGTATAAAGTGTGTATGTCTTGAAATTTCAAAAAGATATGAGATTGAGTTTATCGAGATAGGTACGGATAAAGATCATGTGCATTTTCTGATTCAGAGTGTTCCGACAAACAGTCCGACAAAAATCATCCAGACGGTAAAGAGTATCACGGCCAGAGAGATTTTTATAAAGCATCCTGAGGTTAAGCGTCAGTTGTGGGGTGGTGAGTTTTGGTCGAAAGGTTTTTATGTGAATACAGTGGGACGTCATGGTGACGAGAATACGATAAAAGAATATGTGAAAAATCAGGGCAGAGAAAAAGAGTGCAAACAGCTACATAAGCAGCAGTTGTCGCTCTTCTAATACCTCGAAGCTTGCTTCGAGGATCCTTTATTAAAGAGAAGATTAAGAAATATATGTTCAATAGTAAAACGCTTTTAATTACGGGAGGAACAGGTACTTTTGGTAATGCGGTATTAAAGCGCTTCATCAAGACTGAGATAGCTGAAATTCGGGTATTTAGTCGTGATGAGAAGAAGCAGGATGATATGCGTAAGCAGTATGCTAACCCTAACCATAAGCTTAAGTTTTATATCGGGGATGTTCGAAATGCTGATAGCGTGCGTGATGCCATGGAGGGGGCTGACTTTATTTTTCATGCAGCAGCGCTGAAGCAGGTTCCTTCCTGTGAGTTTTTTCCTGTTGAAGCCCTTCGCACAAATGCTTTGGGTACCCATAATGTGTTGGCGCAGGCAACTGCTGCCGGGGTTAAGCGGGTGGTGGTGCTGAGCACTGATAAGGCGGTCTATCCAATCAATGCCATGGGTATATCAAAGGCGATGATGGAGAAGATCGCTGTTGCACAGTCGCGTGTTTCAGGGAACAGAACGGTGATAAATGTGACGCGGTATGGCAATGTAATGGCAAGCAGGGGGTCGGTTATTCCGCTGTTTATCAAGAATATACAGGAAGGAAAACCGCTAACAGTGACTGATCCCAACATGACTCGATTCATGATGACCATTGACGATGCGGTTGATCTGGTGCTTTATGCGTTTACTCATGGTCAGCCTGGCGATACCTTTGTGCAGAAAGCTCCGAGCGCGACGATTGAAGTCTTGGCGCTCGCGTTGAAGAAATTGCTCAAGACCGATATCCCTGTTACCATCATTGGTACCCGTCATGGTGAAAAACTGTATGAAAGTCTTTTGACCCGTGAGGAGCTGGCGGTTGCCAAGGATCTTGGCAGGTATTATCGCGTGCCTGCTGATAATCGTGATTTGAACTATGCCGCATTCTTCAGCGAAGGCTGTGAAGAGATTTCACTGAAGGAGGATTACAACTCTCACAATACAGCAAGAGTTGATGTTGATGGCATGTGTGAGTTGCTGTTGAAGCTCGAGTGTGTACAGGATGCTTTAAACGGTAAAATTATAACTGTTTAAAGCGATTTTGAATTTTGTATTCTTGATTTTTGATTAG
>JAFLLC010000107.1 GCA_019162745.1 Deltaproteobacteria bacterium
AAGTACTTGGGGGTGGACACCAAATAGTGTACGCTTTATCCGACTTTCAGGTTATTATAAAAGGAGACAACTGAAAATGGGAACACGATCACTGACAGTTTTTACAGACGAAGAGGGGACGGAAATAGGCGTCATGTATCGGCAACTTGATGGCTATCCGGAGGGACACGGCAAAGAGCTTGCAGAAATGCTCTCTGGAATAAGAATGGTCAATGGCTTGCCAATCAGGAATCCTGGAAAGGTGGCCAATGGAATGGGTTGTCTTGCGGCACAAATAGTCGCTCACTTCAAAGATGGGGCTGGTGGGATATACCTCTTTCCGGCAGGGTCAAGAAACTGCGGGGAAGATTACACCTACCTTGTCACGGGTGATACGAATGTGCCTGAGATTGAAATTCATGACAGGAGCAAGATGTTATACAAAGGCAAGGCCAGCGATTACGAACTGTTGTTAGGAGCAAATCAGGCAAGCAATTGAGGCATCATATTGAGGGGAGATGAATTGATTCAAGTTTATTGAAATTCAGCCGCCATGCCTCTTTCAGGGGTGTGGCTTATTCAGAGCCTTTCCCGCCGTTATGGCAGGAGAGGCTTTATTATTTTAACCGCAAATATCAGGAGGCATCACCATGTCCCAATCAATTTTAATCGGTAGCAACAAGGTAACAGAGGCAATGGTCATCCAGGTGCCGGAAGTTCCCTTCACCAACTCTTTTCATCCTGTCCATCACAAATATGTTCTTGACGCCATTCGTTCCGGGGTGGTGGCAACGGGACTGGAGATTATCAATACTGAGTATGTCTTAGCCAACAATGGCAACAGAATGTTCGGGGTCTGGGATTTAAGCGGTGGGAGTGATGAGTTGTGTTGGTCCATCGGGATCCGGAACTCCATGGACAAATCCATGGCCCTTGGCATCACCGCTGGCACTCGTGTGTTTGTCTGCGAGAATCTTGCATTCAGCGGGGAATTTGTCGAATTCAGGAAGCACACCAAGGGGCTTGTGTATGACGAGCTGGAGTTTATGGCCTATCGGGCCATGAAGAAGATGGTGGCGAACCTGACCAAGTTCCAGGCCTGGCATGAAGGGTTGAAAGAATTCATCCTCAGTGAAATGGCAGCCAAGATCCTGCTCGTTGAGATCATGACCAGGAACATCATCCCGCCCAGCAAGTTCGCACAGTTCAATGAGCTTTATTTCGGAGGAGTATATGACCCGACCCTTTGGGGTTTTCATGAAACCGTGACCGATGTCCTGCGCGATAATAATCTCCTGACCTTACCCAAGAAAAACAAGCTGCTGAACGGGGTGCTGGAGACCTTTATGGATGCAAGCTATATCGAGCCGTCATCACCATTAGCCGCGTTTTACGAGAATCGGCATTTGCTGGCTCACTGCTGACTGTAGCTATCAATTCTATCAACTAAGCCTGCCGGGTCAAACCCTGGTGGGCTTTTCATTTATGGAGTGGGAGTGAACACAATGAATAAGGAGCAGAAACGGCAGTATCAAGGACCAGAGGCACTGAAAGAGATCCTTCGTCGGGAATTGTATGGGAAGAAATTCACCTTGCAATGCGGACATCACATCACCTTTGGACAGGTGTTGGGCAATGATCTTACGGTCAGGAATGGAAAGGATTTCAGGGTAATCTGCGCCCAGTGTGGATATTGAAGGAGCAAGTGCGATGCGACATTGAGGACTTACAGGATCGCGGGAGAGTTATGTTTTGGAGTAAGGCAAAAAGGCGACAATCAGCGAACGGCTGACATATCGATTGAAATTAATAACTCATTAAGGAGGGGTAGCATGTTCAAGATTATCGGTGCGGTTATTGTTTACGGTTTTGCAACGTATGGCTTGGTGACGTGGTTAATGAAATCTAACAGGGATGATGAAGAAGAAGTCTAAGTGCCATCAGATTGATAGTTACCGGCATTCTATGAACGGTGAGCTGGAGGTGGCCCCTATTAACTCTTGCGAATTTTGGAGCACAGCAGAAATATTGTCTGGAGTAACACTTTGTTTCTGTTCTTTTGCCTTTTGGATTAACTTCAAATTACTGTTCGACTGTTCCAGTAAATCTACAACAGGGGCCGCCGCGCTTTTGCAGCGTCCCGCTCGAACGCCAGGTTGGGTTTGTTATATTTTTTCGCATGAGTAATCTTGGGGCATTTTTCTTATAGAAACAGCCTTCCATCCCCAGTCGCTTCGTGTCTTGTTGTAATTCAAAATTCCCTACATGCATAAGGGCATACACGTAAAAAGGTTTTAGATTATTGAGTAATCCCGTATTGAATACTCTCCACTTGATTTTATAATGATGCGAAATAGACCCTCATAAAAAGATGATGGGGTCCTTGGAAACCGATTGAAAAACACAGGCCCGATTTATCATTTCCACCAGAGACAAATCACACTTGCAGCTGGCAATAATAGCAGCGCAACCATGCCAAGACAGCCGCCATTGCCACCCTTTCGCTCTTGACGGTGTTTCTCAAGATCTTTAAAGATTATGAAATCCAGGGCATCGTCTTTGTCGAAAATATTATCATTTCTGTCATCATCCATAACACAAATCCCATCTGTGACATTTTTTTAACAAAAAACATTATACGCTTTGTAAAAATGTTTCGATAGTCCTTTTTATATTGCTGATATCAGTCGCATCCTTCCCAGCAATGCTTCCCGGACGGAGGGCCAAGGCACCGACCCCTTCGATCAAGCTGCTCCCTGCGCGGCGAGGAAAGAGAATATCCTGGGTTCCAGGATACAGGATAAAACTTCCTGTCACTCCCTGTATGGCCTCACGATAGGTATGCATCTTGTCGATATCCTCCTCGTTCCATCGTTGAATTGTCCCATCGTCGCCTTCACCGTAAAATCCCGACCTTTTTCCTTTGTACTTGGCGTCAAAGATGAGCTTTTTGCCATTTCTAACAATAACAATGTCTGGCCGCAGTGTATGCGAATAACTATCTCCGTTTGGCGCATAGGAGGACGTTTCCGAAATATTGTTAATTCCGGTCGACCCTCCATAGCTTTCGTTAAAAAAGAGTTGCGAGCCGCAATCATAGTCAACACACAGTCCAGGCGTAAGTTCAGGATTCAACAGACTCTCATTGGTTATTCTACTCACCTTGCGAATCCGCAGGTGAAGGGCATCCAGAACCGCTTTGATCTGAAAAAAACACCAGTACTCATAGATGGTCGGCACGTCCTTTGTTTCGACCAAATTTTTGAAATCTGTTTCCAGGAAATCGCAATGGGTAGCAAGCTGGAGCAGAGAATAAAGCCGGAAAAGTTGTCGGTATCCCTCTTTGCGTTGAAGTACCTGTGAGCTGACTGGAATGAACCGCATCTCTCCGACTTCTCGCCACATATTATGCGACAGGAATTGGCTAATCTTCTTTCTCAACGATTCAAGATTCTCATTGATGTCCGGGTTGAAGTAACTCCCCGCCTTATCAACCAAAGCCTCATTCAGACTTTCTACCTTTGCCAGCAGCTCCCGCAGAAAGAACTTGATGAACCGATTTTCATGGGTATCAACGGTGAGATATTTTATCTCTTTTGCAGCCTTGGCAGGATACAGGTGAAGACTGGTTCTATCTTTGAGGATTTTTCCAAGATGTGTCTGCTGGAGTGGATGGCCGTCTCGCAGTCTAGCCATGGGACTATTGACGAGGGCATGGATAATGGTGATGCCTGCTGCCTGGCATTCTTCAATTGAACAGGGACGCAGCTCTTTTTCAAACTTCCGGTGCGGGTCATAAACCAGAATATCGCCAATGGCATCAAGGTTAGGGGAATCACACAATAGAAATTTGCGCAGAAATAGATACTCGACAAAGGCACAGTCCTTTCCTACTCCCGACTTATTGTAGTGTTGTCCCACCGGGGAACCAAAATCGAACACAAGGGCCGCATAGCTTTCGGCCAGCTCATCGAGCATAGTGCAATACAGATTATTGGAAATTTTTCTGTTATGGACAATGAGCTTGAGAGCACCAATCCGGGAAAGCCCCACAAAATTACGAAAATTTAACTCCCACAGACATGGTTGAATCTCACGCACAACGAATTTGGCCTGTTTCAAAGGCGAAGGAGCCGGATCACCATAGAATTTGACGAAATAAGTTTGCCATTCTTCAATGTTGAGAGGATCTCCATTGGAACCGGCTACTGTTTGTGCGTTTTCCTCGTCCGGGAACGATGGATCATCGGAAAACGACATCCGCAGTAATGGCTCATACGCAAAAATAGCCATTCTATTCTATGAAGCTCACATAGCCTTGGATGGAGAGCTGATGTCGCATTTGGGCAATCTTCCGGGCGGAGCGGGGAAAACGGGCTCCACTATCACCGAAGCGATTATTTTTCATTTGCTCTTCCGAGATTAGCGCATGCTGGTCATGGCAGAATGCAATCAAGGCCCCCAGCGGTGCATCGAGCTTGGCCCTGGTGCCATGTAGCTTAGGTAGAATTTTCTGAAGAATCTGAATATCCAGAGCGTCATCCAGTTTGAAATCAGCAAGCTCCACCGCTGCCAGGTTGACAAATCGGCTCAGTTCATTGGCAACCCGATACCCGAAGTGGAGATTGTACTCTTTGAGGATCGCCAGCAAGTTTTGCAGGCAGGTTTTACCATCAGGGGGAAGGTCAGTATAATTTTCTTTCTGGCAAAACGGCTGACCAGTTGATTCATAAAAACGTCCTAACACCTCAGCATCTTGAAGAAGCAATCCGCCTTTATCCTGATAGCCATTTGCGTAGCTCACGAGATCAACCTCGTTGAACTCGATGACATTGGCTCGGTCCAGCACCTTGGGGCTGAACATATAGGTCGATTCATCCACATTGACTGTGCCCGCAAAAAAAACATTGGCCGGGACATTAAGAGAACCGGGGACAATACGGTCATCCAGGGTTTCAGCCAGTTCCCGTGAATGGAGTTGAATTCCTTCTCCTTGCGGGTTATCGGGGGTTCGGCTTTCCAGAACACTGAGGAAATCGGAAAAATAATGCTCGACCTTGGCAAGATTCATCTCATCCAAGATAACAAAATACGGCTTTTCTGGATGATCCTGGGCCTCAAGCAACAGATCCAGCACCTTTGTAGAATGGTATTTTTCATCCAGGATATTGTAATAACCCAGCAACCCTTTGTTATCCATCCAGTCAGGCCTGACCGAGACAAAGGCCACCCGCTTTCCAGCCTCATCCTTTATGTCTTCTTGGCAGATGTAACTGGCAAACAGTTGGGCGATCTTGGTCTTGCCCGTGCCGGAAATGCCGGAGAGGATGACAAAAGGCTTGGTTTTGAGGGAAAGGTAGTAGCGAGCCAGTACTTCTCTTGAAAAAAAGAATCCCTTCAATTCAAAATAATCGTAGAGGTCTCTACCGGAAGTCATTTTGTGCACCCTGTCTGTCTTAGGATCAAATGTATAATTCATCTTGTCACTATTTCACGTAAAAGAAACAAGTTATGCCTGTTGGGCGGCAAGCCAACGAGGGATAGTCTCATTAGTAATCTCACGCCAATTTTTCTTCAAAACTCTTTGGGCAGCGAGCGCATCTTTTTCGACCTGATCCAATATCTCATTACGAGTGGGAGAGTTATGAGGTATTTTGTCTATAGCTGACTTAACAAATGGCCAACTAGGAAGAAATCCTTCAGTGGTTTCTTCTCTGATAATGATGTGATTGCTGCATAGAGATGTACTTATCCCGAAAACTTTCTGTGCTAATTCGAGATCCTTGATGTAAACATAATGTAGATTGGTATTGGGATTATGTTTAAATTGATAATCTGTATTCTCGGTGCAACTATACTGTTTCTCAAACCAATCTTTAGTCTTCGCAGAAGAGGAGAACGGTGATGCATCTTTACTCACTCCAGTGAAGCTTAAACCTGGATTATGCTTGGCCTGAAATGTATAACCGATGATCTTTGGACTTTTAATTTCCGAATTGATAAAACCATGTTTAATGCCGTTTTTCCAAAAGGTAGCAGTTTTTTTTTGGCTAGTGCTAAATTGACATGTAAAACCAGCAGAAAAAATTTCCTGCAAAAAAATCCTTTGCTGCGAAGAAATCGTACCATTGAACTCTTGGGTGAATTTCTCCAAACTTGCTGTTGTCATAGCATGGCTCCCTTTTTATCTGTTTTTAAATAATTGCTTGAATTCTATCTAAATAATATCCTTCGGTAGTGTAGCGAGCCAAATAGGAATATTCCTTCGAGTGATCTCGCGCCAGTTTTGCTTAAGCACTTTTTTGTCAGCATGAGCATTTTGTTCAATTTGATCAAGTATCTCATCAAGGGTGGGGGCTTCATTAGGAAGTTTGTCTATTACTGGTTTGACATACGACCAATCGGGAAGATAACTTGCATTTAGGGCAAGCGATCCACCTATTTTATCCGCAACTTCATCTGGGCGTGTTTCTCCCTTAAACCCATCAATTCTTATAAAGGAATTGCAGTCATATGCATTACTCAGAAAATTTTGATTTGTATCTTTGCTAATTAGACTTCCATCTATTTTTATAATGCAATCTTCATTAAAAATACGGTCTGCAATGTGTCCGAATAATGTTCTCTGTTGTGGCTCACCATTATTATTAAAAAGACAACCATGGGTTTTGTAATTTTTAATTACATTATTGAGATGTATATCCTTCAATCCCCCGCCTTCTAACAAGAGGAAGTCAAACCACTCTGTCATGCTTTTTGGGTGACAGAGCGCGCTGGGCACTTGTTTGTAAACCTGATCACAAAATTCTCTCCAACTATGACACTTACTATATTTTGCCATGCAAACCTCTATTGTTAATTTGTTCACTAAAACCTCTTTGAAGGTCAACAGAGAAACGATTTACTTTGGTTGGGCAGTAAGCCAAATAGGAATAGTGTTTCGAGTGATCTCGCGCCAGTTTTGCTTAAGCACTTTTTTGTCAGCACGAGTTTTTTGTTCAATTTGATCAAGTATCTCATCAATTGTGGGGGCGTCATGGGAAATTTGATCTATTGCGGACTTAACACATGGCCAATCGGGAAGGTATTCTTCAGCAATCTCACTCTGACAAAATTGTTTTTCTTCCCCGCAATCAACAGTAATAAATTGGAGAATTTTACTTAAAATATCTATGCCAACTTCTTCTGATATGGGGACATAATCACTTCCCTTTTCTCGAAGACTAAACTTAATTTTATTTTTAATACTTTCATAAAAACCAAGAAGAGAAAGTGCTTTTCTGTAGAGTTGTTCTTTTTCTGACTTGCTTATACCAATGATAGTACCATGCGTATTTTTCACTTCATCTCGCATGTATTTTGCTAAATAATTAAACGAAATGTAGCCATTCTCATGGAAGTTGACGGGCATATATTTTATATGATCATAAGTCCAAACAGATCCTATCTTCGTTTTTTTTGGCATGAAGCCCTTGTCTTCTAACATTTTTTTCAGTGCATTCTCTATGCTCATACTTTTACCCTCCTAACTATTTAATTTTTATTGTTATCAATGACAATAAAGCTGTCGTTATTTAAAGAATAATCCTTTACCCAACAAAGTGTATTAACCAAGGCCATCTCCTCAGGTCGTGAGCACCTAATGGCCATCAGCGACGGGTTGGCTATTAGCAGTGCCAGGCACTTGGCCCTAGAGATAGCAACATTTAAGCGATTCTTGCTGTAGAGAAAACTGATAAAACGAGGCAGATAGTCGCCACTTGACGTGGTCATGGAAATGATAACGACCTCGGCCTCCTGGCCTTGGAACTTATCGACAGTGCCAACTCGTGTTCCTTGCGGCAAGACCTGTTTCAGCAGATTCACCTGCATATTGTAAGGTGCGACTACAAGGATATTATCAAGGGTCAACGGATGTTCATTTCCGCTTTTGTCCTGATACCGTTGTCCCAGCAGGCTTTTCACCAGTTCACAAGTCAGATCCGCCTCTTCATAACTACGCTGAGAGCAGCCATCATGCTCGATGGGGACAAACTTAACACCTGTAGGGATCAAGGCTGAATGAGCTTCAGGCCCCAGCAACAGAACCTGTCTCGCATTCTGTGGTTCAGGTTCCAGACGGCTGTCATACACCGCATCGGAGATAAAACGACAGACATCTGGATGCATGCGCCAGGTTGTTTTAAGAAAAATTCCTTGATCAGGTGGAATTGTCGCCATTCCATTCAGTAGATATTCTAATGATGACTCCCCAGATCGGCCAGGATGTACACCCTGAATGGGCTGGCCAAGTTGCATTTGATCTCCAAGCAACACAATGTTTCTGGCACAGGTAGCCATGCCAACAAGATTTCCCAGAGCCACCTGTCCAGCTTCGTCCACAAAAAGGAAATCAAAAGACTGGTCCATATCATCATCAGAAAACAGCCAGGCCGTGCCGGCAACCAGCTGATAATCACCAGATATCACGTCATCTTTCTTGAAAACATCCTCAATAAATTGGCCATTAAACATACTGTCTGGCTTATTGCTGGTACTTTTTTTTGCCCCTCGAAACGGGATATTCTCGGCAAGGGCAACCAGCTCAACACTCTTGAGCAGATTGTTGATGGCTTTATGACTATTAGACGAAACACCAACCCTGTAACCTTGTTTGAGAAGTGCCACGATGACATGGGAACCGATATAGGTCTTTCCAGACCCCGGTGGCCCCTGCACAAAAATATAACTTTGATCAAGGTTGGCGATTGCCGTAATGATCTGGGGCATAGCATCCAGAGACTCGTTAACAATCGGACGGCCCTGTTCATGACCGTTGATTCGAGGCATTTCCTGCGTCAGTATCGCCGCGATGGCCTGGTATCGATCATCTTGGGCGATCAGACTATCCGCGAATCGAAAAATCGCATTCGTGATAATACTGGTGGATATCGGGCCACCCGGGCCGATATTAAACCGTTCTGGCAATGGTTCATTTTTGGGCGAGTATTTGAAGGTCACTCTTCGGGTATCTTCATCAATATGTAAATCGCTGATCGTCTTCAATGTGTCGATGCATACAGCTCCGTCGCCACTCTTGAGTTTTGTCTCCTGTTCTGGAAAAAGACAGGTGTACATAATGGAGCGTTTCTCCTGACGAAGCGGATTGTCAGAATCCTGGGTTAACCCGGCCAGACAGTCAATATCCTCGACCAGTTGGTCTTCATCCATATCTTGACGGCTGAACATTCCCCACCACAAAGGCTTGTCTGCCCGGCGATGGAAATCCAACAGTTGAAAGGTAAGCTCTCGTCGAAGTTCAGTTGCTCCCCAATCGTTTCGGTCTTCCGGTAAGGCATCAACTAATTGTTCACGATAAAGAATAAGTCGCTTTTCACTTTCACTCATTTCCCCTACTTGAATGAAGAGTGTCTCATCGCTCTGTTCATTTGCCCAGAGCAAGTCCGCTGGCCGCAGGGTCAACAGCCATTCCCGCAGCTCATAGGTAGAACGGACATCCTCACGGTTATAGTCCTCAATATCCTGTAACAGTTGCTGGTCTCCAAGCTCCTTCCACCGTTCGTAATAAACGATACTGGCACCGGCATTTGTTACCTCGCCAGAACGTGTTTCCAAGTAGAAGTGCTCGATGTTCTTGATTGAATAACGTGGCTCAGAAACCCGGATACTCTCTCGAACGACTTTGTACAGGTCGATCATCTTTCCAGCCCGCAGCAGATTATCTACCTCGGCCTCCCGAGTGCCGTGCAAAGACATGAGCTTCTTGAGTGCAGTTTCCTCGTAAGCAGCATAGTGATAAATATGGGCGCCAGGGTGAGCAATCAAGTGGGTTGTGACAAAATCCATAAATTTCTCAAAAGCACGTTTCTCTTCCGCGCGGGAATGCGCCCAAAAGGGTTTGAATCTGGGTGCTGTATTCTCAAAGAAATAAAGGCCAAAGAGGTATTCAAGACCTCCTTCTTCCAAAGGGTCTCCTTCCATATCAAAGAAAAGGTCTCCTTGATCAGGGCGTGGCAGACGCACAAATCCACGATGTGGCTCCTGAGAGAGGATTTCGAGTTGTTTTTGTTTACTCTGTCTGGCTCTCAACTGCAATGCAGCCTGACCACGAACTTTATCCAGTGTTTTCCTGTCCATTTTCGGAATTTTAACGTCCAAAGAAAGCTGGCCAAGTGCTTCTAAAGTATGCAAACCAGCTGCTTGCAGTTTCTTTATCTGGGTTTTCCTGATATTGGCAACCTGGCAAAGGTGGTCATCCGTGAGCCGCTTTTCTTCACATAGTCCGCGCCACTTGCAAAGCTCACAGTGACCGCACGGGTCGGGATAGGTCTCGGTGTCTGACTGATGGATACGTGCTAGAAAACGTTGCACCAAAGTGCTGAAATACCGGCTGTAATCCGCACACAAGAAACATCTTTCTGTATGATCACCGAGGATTACATGCATCATACGTGGCTCAACACCTTGTAGTTTTGCAACTATTGCCGTATAAAATGCCAACTGGATAAGGAATTTCCCCTTGGTCTTCCGAGAAAGCTTAGTGTCAAGCACCTCGTAACTGAATTCACCCAGAAGCGAGGGACGGGAAACACGGCGGAGAAAGTCGGCATGACCAATAAAGCAACCATCCTGAAGTGTTGCCTGAAAAATGATCTCAACTCCTGATCGCATAGCATCAAGGGTTGCTTGTGTTTTCTGGTTAAGGTTACTGTTGGCTTGAGCAATATCCACGAAACTAACGTGCCGACCCCTCAACTCTTGAACAAAACTGGCTTCATGAGCGAATCCCTTAGCCTGAATGAGCTTTGCTTGCTCATCATTTTCAGTTTTGCGCAAAGGCGTGTCCAGGTCGATGATGTCAAGCGTCGTGAGCTGCTCGCATTCAAGAAAATTTACAATGTCCGACGCCGAATAAAGTATTTTGTCATCAAGCTTTTGCAAAACATCTCCTTGGTTGCGACATGTTGGTCCTTTGGCTTTTAATTATAGAACTTTTTGGCTGATTTCTTGTTTGTGCTATATCGCAACCCCTTGAAGTCATTGTTTCGATATACCGTGATAACGGTATCGTCATCTGGAGCACAGACCACCTGCAACCCTTGAGCGCGGTTGCAGGTTATTCCTTTTTGATGACAAAACGCCATCTCCTTACGCCCTATCGCATAAATCACTGCACCTCGTACATAACTCATCCTTCCGTAATTAATAACTATATCTACATCAGCAGGACGAATACGCCTGCTTCCCATTCGTAAAACAGCATGAGTGGTGATATTCGTTACTAGAGGGGGCACGGCCGAGTAACATGTATTATTCATCAGATTTTCCTCCTTACGAGTTGAAGAATGAGCTTGCCACAAGACTTATCGCGAATTGCAAGCCACACGAGCACATGGCAATATTTAATATTAAAAAAACATATAACATATAAAACATAATAAGTCAATTATTATCATAATAAGCATATTAGATATTCTCGTTATTCTATTTTAATCATAAAAAAAATATGATATATGTTAAATATAAGCTTAATTATTAGTTTTACGCAGAGGTGTTATTGATGAAATGGAATGTAGAGAGAAGATTAGAGTTTATAGAGTCAAGATTGTTGTGGGAATCCAAAATAAGCAGAAAAGATCTTGTTGATTATTTTGACATCTCTATTCCCCAAGCAACCAAAGATTTCAAAATGTATCAAGAAAAAGCCCCAGGAAATATATCTTATGACAAAAGTGCCAAACAGTATATTGCAACAGTAGAGTTTGAACCGGTTTATGCTTCAAGAAAAAGTGAATCCTATCTTTCAAAATTGCAGATAGCAATCTTAGATGAAGAAAAAAGCATGTTCTCATGCGGAACTATGCCCACTGCATATCAACTCCCTGCGCCAGGAAGGGCAATACAAGAAAATGTTTTAAAGATAATTTTACAATGCATTCATTCTGGTAGCTCTGTGGCTGTTGAATACCAATCTATGAGCAACCCTGATCCTTCGATGCGTTGGATATCACCTCACGCACTTGGTTTTAATGATTTGAGATGGCATGTACGTGCATTATGTCATAAACAAAAACAATATATGGATTTGAATTTGGGAAGGATTGTGTCGACAGGTGAAATCAGAACAGGCAATTTTGATCATTCAAATGACTTTCTCTGGCATAACAACATTAGCATTCACATCTCACCCCATCCAAAGTTGTCAGTGAGCCAGAAGAAATGCGTTGAATGTGATTACAATATGATAAATGGTGTCGCTGAGATTGAAGTAAAAGCGGCCTTTTCTTTCTACCTAAAAGAAAGGCTGAACCTCACACAAGGACATAGGGGCAGGCCTGCCAAAGAACAGCATATCGTTCTGGTGAATGAAAATGAAATTACCACCCAGATTGAGTTGTTACAAAATATTGAACAAAAAAGATTGGAAGGGGTCAGTTTCTTGCCGACAATTTAATTGGCTTGGTGTGGCATTAAAAGGTTATAGGTACGAAGGGCAACAAGAGATGTTGGAGCGAAAAAATGAGATAGGATTGAGACGATGAGGTAAAAACTCTTGAAGAAGCTATAGTTTCTCAGCAGAACCTGAACACACCATAGATTCTGCTGGGGCAGCCAAGCATAATTCCCAAATAAATAATCGACGATTATTGTAATTAGCTCCCGGTGATAGACAATAAAAAGAATTCCAAATCTCTTCTCTTGATCGGTTTTTCAGTCAGCATTTGAATCAACCCATCCCGATCAACCAGTTCGACATGATTGAGAATAGCCTGGGCACTAGCCATTCCGTTAAAACGCTGATTGGTGACAGCAATTTTTTTGAAGGCAACGCCTGAGTGCCTGGCCGCGTAGGCTGCAGTTCCTGCCGTGACATCCTTAACCGCCTCCCACCCTAGTTCCTGGCCAACTTGAGACGAGCTTTTGCACTGTATGAGTGCGCCGGTTTTCCCATTGCCATGAATGGCTACCACATCAACCCCCCCATCGCCACTCTGCGGAGTCGTATATACCTTGGAGTAACCATGTGCATTCCACAGAGAGGCGCAGAAGGCTTCAAAACAGTCCGGGGTCATGACAGCGAGATCGTCGGACGAAACAGACTCGTTTCCAAAAGCATTGCCACCACCCACATCCTCCAAGTCTCCGAACTCCACTGACGAAATGTCACCGGTTCCGTTGAGCATATCGTCTGAAAGGCCTCTTTTCCAGTCCAGCAGTTTGTCGAGCTTGGCGTCAAACGACAAAAAGTCATGGGCGGTGATGACCGGGTAATAGACAAAGACATCCTTGGTCTGTCCGATCCGGTAAGCCCGGTCGGTTGCCTGGTCTTCTTTGGCAGGATTCCAGGGCCGGGTGAAATGGACAACATGATTGGCGGCCTGAATGTTCACCCCAAAACCCACGGCCAGCGGCGAGAGGATAATGATCCCGAATCCCTCTTTCTGCTGAAAGGCCCTGATACGCTTCTGCCGACTGGTCGCACTCTGGACTTTGGTTGAGGTGTCGCCATTGATTATATCAGCGGTAATTCCAAAACGTTCAGTAATGGCACGGTTCAAGGTCCGCTGCAGGTCACGAAATTCACAAAAAACAATAACCTTCTCGCCTTTTGTTTGAATCTTCACCAACTCCCGCAGCAGCCAAGCCATTTTTGGGGAGTCCTTCTCGATTTCTGCCAAGGACTCCCGCTCTGTCCCCAGCTGGCCAGGAGGTCTTGGGTCGGAACAGAGTCGGCGCAGATACTGCAGCAAGCCAAGTGGACTCTGTAGGCCGGAAACAGAGTTTCCCGATGCAGGTCGATGACGGAATTGACTGATCGCATGGGAGTAAAGGGCGCGTTGGCGGTCAGAGATCGGCAGACTCCGGCATTCGGCATTAATGATTTTGCTAGGCAGGTCTTTGGCCACCTCGGCCTTAGTGCGGCGCATGATCTGAGGGGCGATAATGGTGCGTAACTCCTCCACCCGTGCCTTTTCCTCCTCGCTCTCCGCCTCGATTGGGCGGCGATAGCGGTCACCAAAAGAGTTAAGAGCCCCAAGGAGTCCTGGTTGGGCGAAATCGAACAGACACCACAAGTCGGTCAGGGTGTTTTCAACCGGTGTGCCGGTGCAGGCGATTTTCAACCGGGCGTTCTGTTTTTTTGCCGCCCTGGTCACCATTGCGTTGGGGTTTTTGATTTTTTGGGCCTCGTCGCAAATCATTGCCGACCAGCGTTGAGCAGCCAGCGAAAATTCCAGATCGCGAAGAGTCTCATAGGTGGTCAGCACTATCTTTGCCTGACCTAACCAATCACGGCGCAGAAGACGGCCAACCCCGGCGGCGGCAAGTTCAGCCTCAATGGCCTCCCTGGGCAATCGGTTATTGGCAAGTGTGTTCCCGTAAAGTGTAAGTACCGGCAGGGTACCGGGGGCAAAGAATTTGTCGATCTCTTCCTGCCAGTTCTCCAACAGGGATACCGGCGCTACCACCAGGAACGGATCAAGGGTGGGATCGTCTTCTAGACAAGTGGCAATCATGGCGAGCAACTGAATAGTCTTGCCTAAGCCCATGTCATCGGCCAGCAACGCCCCACAACAGTTATTGGGGGAGTTCGCCCAAAGATGCTGCAACCAGGCCAGACCGCTAAGCTGGTGGCCTTTTAATCGGATATCCTTTCTTAACGAGCTCGGCAATCTTGGTTCGATTCCCGGGGAAGTAGGAGGCAATACCCCTCTCTTTGCCGCATAGTCAAGCTTGTCCATGTTGGGCTTGACCACCAAGCCTATTTTTTCTTTGGGACTGGCTTTTCCCCGTACATTATTGGGATCGAATACCCCTTTGCTAATATCGCTACTAGCTTTCTCAAAGATGTCCACCAACTCCTCGGCCTCAGATACCTTTAGCGGTTTAGGGCACCCTGGAAACTCAAAGGTCTCTTTTTCCTCATCCTTTGCCTCGCGCAATTTCTCCCGCAACTCCCCGAGCATCCTATCATCGAGAGACAGGGCTATCGGTTCGTCCGCCCCGTCCGGGGTGTAGAAGAGCCCAAAGGCCACATTCTCGGGAAACCATCCACTGACACCAGCCTTTTTGGCAATAAAAGCTGAATAGTACGGTTTCTCGACCCCAAATCCCTGCACCCTCTCGGAGTAACGCGATAAATCAAAAATTTCAGTGGCACTGAATTCTGGGGCCGGCTGTAAATTCAAAAGGGCGGCTTTTAGAAGGGCGAGTTGATCTGGTGTATCACCCAGAATCTCCAAATCATAGCCTTCCCAGAAACAGCATTGTGCTCCGCGTGCAATCTTATCCTCAAGCTTGGTCACAAACCTTTGCAGCTCATCATTTGCAGTGAGGTTAAGTTCTTCACTGCGAATCTTTCCATGTATAGATTCTTCAACCAGCAAGGCGATATCAATGGGTACGCCGTTTACATCCCGTTGCACCTTGGCAATAAATCGGGCAAAAGAAATCCCTGCCTGCTCGCGGGCCATCTCAAAGTGAACGGGGTCGATGGCCTTTCCTGCATCCGGACCAAGAGCGGCAAAAGGATTGCGGATAAAGGCCTCGGCCCGTTCACCAGCCACCCGACGGCCCGGCATCCGCTTGATTTCACGTAATACCGTCTGCACTTCTGGGGGCAGAATAACATGAATTAGGCCTTCGCCATCGGCAATTTCGTAACGTCCCTGTGCATCGGGAAAGCGGTCGAAAGTTTCTAACCACTGTGCCGGAGCACCATCGAATCCTGGTAACACCTCCACGGTCTTGCTGTCACCAAACTGGACCTTGCGCAGTTCAATGTTTAAACGTTCAGGAGTCAGGACAATAGTCTTTCGCAGGAAATCTGTCAGATCGGCATTAGCCCTGAGGGCTGCCCGGCGAATAAAGGCCCATGAAAGTTTATTGGCTTCCGGATTTCGTTGGTGTGAATCTCGTTGATGGAAGTTGGCCACCGTCCCAACTGTCTCCCACGCCGCTTGTGGTAGTAACGCCTTGGTCTGCCCATGTGTTAACTGGGCACCAGTCAAGGTAACGTTGCTCTGTACTGGCCGACCGTGCGGATCAATCCATCCAGAGAGGATAACCGAGAAGTCCTGATCGCTCAGACTTCCCCGGCTGGAAAGAACAGGTCGCCACGCTTCAATGGTTGGTAGGCCGAGCAGACCCATGCTGACTTGATAGTCTCGGCTGGAGGTTAGTTCGTAATAGGCGAGCCAAGGCAATATGAGTTTTTGGTCATGCCACTGTGCAAAGCATTCCTCCTCAAGTTGGCTGAGTAGAGCGACCAATTCTGCTTGCTCGCCAAAGGCCAAGGGGGTAGTCAACCAATCGCCAGACATTTCTAAGGTAGGAGAAAAAACAACACCATCACCACTAAGTACTGGCGATAGTTGTGAGCTTTGGCCTTGTAGTCGTGTAGCCTGATTGTTGCTTCTTGCTTTAAAAAATGGCCAGCTCATTACAAATCTTGCATAATTTGAAGAATCGAGTCTTTATTATCAACTAAATATGCGGCCACCTCGCCTATGTACTCAATCACAAAATCAATCTTGTTATTCTTACCATCAATCAAGAGCATTATAGTCATCGCATCTGTTGCCCAATGACTATGAATAGCTACATGCCCACTCATTAAAGCTAAACCAAGATCAGCCGGACTATTCTTATAATGATTGTTTCGCCACAACATATTATCTTCAGTTGATTTCCCATACTTTTTATTGAGAGCAGCTTTTAAACTATAAAACTCGGTCAGATATGTATTCCGATCAACATTTTTCCCCTCCTCCAACTTAATCGTCGCCCCGGAAAGACGATTAAGTTGGAAATGATAAGCAATTCTCGCTTCCATCCCAGCAACATTGCCTCTGTATTCAAGATAATCAGTATTTTCTTCAGTTAATAATTCTTCTGTTTCACTTGCCTTTACTTGTTTCTTGCTGGCGCCCAAATTAATCCGACGGAAATCGTATTCTTGCTTGTTTATGGATTTAAAATCATTCTCCTGGACATATTCCCATCTCACATCTTCGTACAATATTACCTTCCTTCCATCTTCTGCCTGTGCGGTTATCATGCCATACCATCCCTTGTTTGGTTTACAATGAAAAAAACCACCAAGACGCAACGGTTTCTATTCTTTCCACCAGCCCTTACCAGGCTTATATTTAAAACCTTCGGACACGAGTAGCTTATATATTTCAGAAGTATTGTTGTCCATGAGCACCCATAGCGCCCCACCTTGGGGACGACGGTCATCAACTGATAAATTATGTATATTTTTGAGATATTTCAGAACCTCCATTTCCCGGTCGTAAAGACCAGAAAACGGTCGCGGCATTGAAGTTTGAGCTCTTGGTGTCGGTCTTGCCAGAGGCCCTTCTTCTCGGCGCCGAATGACTCGCCCCTGCGAAGGCCTAAAGCCGATGAGGGGACAAAGTATCTCGTCAATTTTTTCTTCCCAATCACCCATGTGAATGAATCGTTTCCCCAATCGCATGTTCTTTAGCTTAAACATGCTAATCCAGTTTTTACCGAGATCAAAAGGCATTTTTTCTTCCGAGGAATACATGTAGGCGGCGTTGCCTTTCGAACCGAATTCAACAACCGTCACAGTCCCCAGCTGCATGATAAATGCGTTATTTTGCGGCGCCCCCGACCCTTCAAGTGTAAGCAATCTGCCTCTAGCCCGATTTCGAAAGTCTTTAAAGTCGGGGCTCGGGTGCTTACTGGCATGAGGACCCAAGGCGAACCACATATCTTCGACAACCGGTTCAAAACGGAGCCAATAGTTGAGACGACGGAGGTCAGCTGAGCCGTCGTCAGAAAGGAGCTCGAAGAAATCTTTGATCAACCGGCGTTTGATCCAACCGTTGACCATCTGCCTGGCTGCCTCGTAGGGCTGTCCGTCCTTGTTTTTGACATGTGCGTCCCAAGCAGTTCTTTTCAACCACGGGTTGCCAATATGACTTACTGCCGCATCGCGTAAAGCAGGGTGCTCAGGCCTTGACGAACATTGGGCGTAACGGCATACCAACATGGAGACACAGCGAATGACCAAATTCACAGAGAGCATGGTGTTGGCTTGGAGCAACCTGAGTAGCCTGGCTAGATCTTCTTTATAGCATTGATCATCATGGCAACAGGCTACCTCGATCTGGGAGAGAACCAGCTCCTGCCAAACCCAAGACTCTCGGGGCACACCCAGACCTTCTCGTAACGTCTGATGCACCACAACGTCCTTATTCCCTTCCCGAAGTTCATGGACATAACGTTCACACGGTTTCGGCCCCAGAAGGTTTTGGTGTTCATCCAGCAGGGTTAACCAGCTGGCAACAGGCGTGGCATATTTGGCTGCTGGCAGACGGTCGGCAAGATAACCGCGCAGATGTTCCCAATTTTTTTGAGAGTCACGGGCATAGAGTGCATAGCTGAAATAGCTGGAGAGAAGGCCTTGGTAGCCTTTCCGAAAACGCCTGGGCTCTGTCCGCAGACCATCGACCTGAACCAGCAGTTTGCCAAACAACGGGTCATCATCAAACAGGCACCAATTGTCTGAAAGTTCCTGCCCTACGCCAAAACAGGCGTACTTCAAATCCAAAAAGGTCGGCAAACTCCCGGATCTGCGGTATCCGTCCAGGACTTTTGCGATCGATCGTTCTGGCAATAATGATGTCGGGGTGTCAAAGGCCTTCTTGACCTCGGCCAAGGCCATGGCCATCAAGTGTGGTTGCCCCCAGGCTGTGGGACGGAAGCGCAGCTCATCAAATGATTGACTCATCTTTTCGCGTAATCGTTCCAGGTCATTCATGGCGGCATCAGTCCAGCGGGCAACGGGGATCATTGTCGAGAGGGGTGTCTCTGGATGCAGGCCGTTGCTCGCCAATATCCAAGAACTCAAGTTTTAACTCAACGCGACGACTCTCGTCCAGGCTTTCTTTGAGAGAGTTAAATGACGACCCGCCTACAAGAAAGATATCTCGGATCATAAGTCGGTCAGCTTCACTCAAGGCATCAGGGATATCTTTCCCAACGGCCATCAAGACGCACAAAACCCGTTCTGAGCGTTGCAGGCTCAAATTTAGGTTTTTGATATAGGTGCCGCGCTGGTCGGAAAAGCCTTCAACTACAACACGTTTGAGCCATTTTTTTCCCAGGGGGTCGCGGACAGCAGCCAAAATCTTCGGGACAAAAGAACGCAACATTGAGGCGTCCTTATCACTGAGATTGTACTTAGCCGTATCAAATCGGGCCTTATCACCGAAATCTATAGAATGACCGCGCACCACCACTCCAGGATAGTCCCTAGTTGCCTCGCTGATCATGTTCAGAAGCTTGGATATTTCATCTTCCCGTTGCACTTTTTTCTTATCAGCTTCGGAAATTTCATGAGTGATCGCCAAGAGAGCCACGGTCATAGCCACCAAAAAAAGGACCATCATGGCCGTCATCAAATCGGTAAAGGAGATCCAAAATGGCTTTTCGGCCTCGTCTTTTCCAGACTTACGGCTTGGTCGTTGGATACCGAGCATCGTCTATTACCTTCTGGAAGCGACAGAATCTAGGGTATCACCCAAATCCTGGATGGCTCCTTTCAATAGGCCCACTGCATCGGACAACTCCTTATGAAACTGCGAATTACCCTCACGCATTGTCTTGGTGACATTCTCAGCAAAAGAGGCATGCGCCTCGCTTAAAACCTCCGTCACACCCTGCAGATAGTGATCTGCTTCCTCGTTGGCGGAGGCAAGTTTTTCGGACGCACCCTGAATCCTGGAAACTAGATCGGTGGTGAGCGAAGCCTCGTGACGGGCTGTTTCCACAGTTGCTTTGAGTTCTGTAACAATCGCAGAGAATGCATCGGTTGAGTTTTTGTAATCGTCGAAGACCCGCTGCACTCCGGCGCTGGCATCTGACAAAGTATTTGCCGAGGCTTGCAATACTTGGGATGTCTGAGCTATCGCCCCCATGGTGCCCGCTACTCGTCTTTCAGCATCTGACAGTTCGCTCGTTGCCAGTAGTAAGGAGTCGGCTCCTGAATTCATCCGTTCAATGGCAGATTTAGAGGCAGCGGCCATAGATGCCGCACTGGACTTAGTGCTTTCAGCAGCTTCCGCCACCCGCCTCCCCAGAGCATCCACCTGAGATGCCAAATTGCCAAGCAATTTGGCGGATTGTTCTGCCAACTCAGTCTGACGGCTGGCGCTGGCATCTTCTGAATGTTTGGACATCTCTTGGAGGTTGGCCACCGCCTCTTGGACCTGCCTGCCCAGGTCTGCTACAACCTTTTGACTGGCATCGGTCGTATGTTGATAGGCATCACTTGCCGCATCTTTGGTCGTGGTCAGAAAAGATTCCATCCTCTCAGTGACCCGCAACAGGCTGTCATTATGGACGCCAGCCGCGGATTTTGTTTGTTCATCCATTCTGGAAACCATCAAGGAAACCTGCTCGCCAAGCTGGCCCAGAGAGTCTTGCAGTTTTTGTGAGGTTTGGCCCTGTGATTCCTGAAACATATCGCGCATTCCCGACAAGAATTCCGCCATATTCTCCGAGAGCTTGGAAAGTTGAGTTTCATGGCTACCGGCAGACAGCTTGGTTTGGGTATCAAGTTGAACCACCATTTGAGATACCTTGTCACCGAGTTGGGTCATGATGCTTTGCATCCTTTGGGCAGACTCGCTCTGTGAATCCCTCGAAGTTGCTCGCATCTGCTCAACAAAATCCTGCATCTGCTGTGTCATGGCCCCTTGCCTGGTTTCCATAGAAACTATTGCTTCACGAATTTTCTCAGCCATGGCGTCAGCCGCTCCTTGCCCAGCGTTTTGCATATTTGCAGCCAACTGGTCAAATTTTGCCACCGTCCCCAGCATCGCACTGTTTGTCTGGCCAAGCAAGTCCGTCATGCCACGTAACTGTCCACCAAACATATCCTGCATTTGGGCAGAAAAGTTCACCAAGACGTCGGTAAGCATCTTGTTGACCGCCTCACCTTGATTAGCACTGGCCCGATCTACAGCGACAGAAATTCGCTCCATTGGGAGCCGCATTGTGTCCGTGAAGGCCTGCACCAGCTCCTGTGACATCTGTTGTGTATTCTGTGTGGATGCCTGAACTTGCTGGGCTGTGACCTCAGAGAGGATTTGCCTCAAGTCGGTGACCAAAGAGTCCTTAAGCTGCATAGACTGAGTGGCACTGGTCTCAGAGGCGTGAACCAGACGAGCAAGATATTCTTCTCCCGCTCCAGCGTTGAAGAAGCTATCGATAATTTGACACAGTTCCTCAACCTGTCGATAACGAGATGTGACCAGAGTCTTTTCAACCCAGGTTAAAAGCATTGCAAGTCCAATAGCCGACGCAGAAATCCAAAAGGCATGGCCAACGCCCTGGATCAAATTACGAAGACATACCCTGACAGCATCCGGATTGTCTGAGACCTCAAACTGGGTAAGTCCTTTAATGAGCCCAGCGAAGGTGCCAATAATACCCAGGCCGGTGAGAATGCCGGGGAGGTGTTTGTAAAATTCTGTCTTGAGCGGCGTATCAACCAGGACCTGCTCGGTAAAAAAAGCCTCGGCCATGGTTGTGGCCCTCCAGCAAACAACCCGTTCCTGTCCAGATTCATCAATACTCTTTTGCGGGTGGAGGGTTTCCGTGTATTCGCTCCAGAGGTGTTTAAGACTATTTGTGGTCATGGCCAGGGTGACAATCGGATCGAGATCAATGATAGCTGAACCATTAGTCGCCGCCTTAATCTTTTTGAGATGCTTTATGGCACTATCCATCTTCAGACTCAAGAAAAACGCTGGAATCCAAAATTGAAAGAAAAACATCAAGATAAACAGTACAATAAAGGATATCACAATCCTGTTGGGAACAGATTCCAGTAGGGGAGTGAATATTACTAGCCTGTTCCACCATGACTCTATTGTTATGGAAAATATTCCTAAGAAATCGTTCACTTATTGTCCTTTTGTGGCACTATGGTTTGAATCCCAAATTGCTGACCAGTTTACAGGTGTATCACATGAAAAAAGGTTTAACAAATTCTTTTTTGTGCATTAACAAATATTTGTGGAGGTTTTCAAATAGCAGACTTATCCCGCCCCTGATTCCACGTCTAACCAGCCACTCAATCGTTCGACCGAAAGTCCCATTCCTGTTTATGCTTCTCTCACCAATTTTATACACTCCACCTCTTCCTTGTTGAGGTGTGGGTATATTCTCAACTTTTCCACTCTGTGGGTTGCTCTCCAAGCCAGACACCTTGCCTTCACGAGAAACAAGTAGAACTCAGTTCTCCAGAATCTGGAGAGGGCAAGCTCATCAGCATCGCCGGAATTTGTCATCAATTTTCCGAGGAAGGTGAACGGAGATGGCTGCTGCATATACCATCTCACAGTCTTGCTTTCTAACTCCTGCTCGATGGTTTCCTTCAATGCTGTGAGCATTTTCTCATCAAACTCAGCAGCGAGATCATCTATTCCTGCCCCCTCTTCATACGAAAAGAAGAGTCTACTTGATAAAGCAGCCAGGTTCCACTCTTCGCTGTCCAGATTCTGATAAGCCAGCCCAAACCCCTCTGCTGCGTAAAAAATCCTATTCCTTGCTGTAAAGTCCATATCATGTTCCTGATTCAGTAGATCTAAGGTTGATTCCAAGTTTTCAAGAAGCTATTCTCACTCAGCACCGGTCTTCATACACTTCTTGTATGCATATCCATGTTGAGGGAAAAGTGGCGGCCAAGTTTCTTCTTAATACAGGTCTCTCTGTTCCCCATCCCTTCAGAGAAGGGCTATGGCAAGTGGATTTTGATGTTCATGTGTGTCTCGCTGGGCCATGATCCTATCGCCCTTACTAATCCGTAATTGAACACCCCGTTTTTACCCACCTCAAATGGTTGGTGTCGATAGCCAAAACCAGCGACCCGGGTATGGAGACAGAGGCAGCTGGAAATCCATTTGTTGATTTTTTGCTCCACATCATGAATCGGTCCATCCATTAATTGACTGGTATTAAGGCAGGACTCCTCATTATCTCCAAACGCTTCCAGATGAAATGAGAAAAAAAGCTCACGACAAATTCGAGGGCCAAGCATGGACTTCATCCAGGCGCGAAGAAGCGTGTCAGCGTCAATTTTAAACTTGATCCATTGAGCGGCCTTGAAAAAGACTCCGGCTTGGACGAAGGCCTCGATACGGGCAATGATTGCAAGTCCGGAAAGGTGTGTGCTGGAAAGTGGAATTAGTTGATCTTGGGTAGCCATAAGGATTGATGTCCCACAGGCTTCTTCAAATGCCCATTGGAAAAGGATGGAGTTGTCTTTGGTATTAGGTACAGCAGATTCGACGCGGCCTACCATGTCAAGCAGGCCGGAATTGGTTAATTGGAATTGATAGGTTGTGTCACTGGATTTACTGCTGCATTTCAATAAAAAAGCCATGATTGAACTCCTCTGATAAATTGTTGGGTTGAACCTTTAGTCGTGCAAGGTTTCTTCTTTCCACCAACATATCAGAGCTGAGGCTCAGTATATGATCCACACAGTATTTTTTTACTTATTTTTAATATTTTTTATGGGCTGATAATGCCCAAGGGTCTCCAGGAGCTTTGACTTGACTTCCTGTCGTAATTCTTCAGGGGCAATGACTTCCACATCTGGTCCGTATCGGAGAATATCCAGGATCAATTCACGGGAATCACTGTAGGGGAGACAGAGTTGATAGGAGCCATCATCCAGCCAGCTTCCTTGTTGATCGGGGTGCCATTGCTCGGCAGCTATCCAGCGAGCCCGTTCACGGGTAAAACGAAGAGTTGCCGTTTTGTTAGCTGGTCCGGAAAAGATGCCAAAGGCACTGGAGTAATAGCTGTCCAGTTGTTGTTCGTCTATTTCGAGAGCCTTTTCTTCGAGGATGTCGAGTTGTTGAATGCGGTCGAGGGCAAAGGTACGAAAATCATTGCTTTTGTGACACCACGTATTGAGGTACCAGTTTTCTCGGTAATAGATAAGCCGTTGCGGGGAGACTATGCGGTCCGAAATAGTATCATTTGCACGATCAAGATATCGAAGATTCAGTTGGTATCGTTGGAGAGTGGCATTAGCTGCGGCATGGAAATTATCTGAAGGACATGGGCGAGCACCGACGCTGTGAAACCTGAACCTGCGAAAAATCTCATTGGTGGCCAGATTCTGCTTTTCCATGATGGACTCGATTCGCTGCCGGACAAGGGCAAACTCGTC
Source organism: Deltaproteobacteria bacterium (assembly GCA_019162745.1). Taxonomy (GTDB): domain Bacteria; phylum Desulfobacterota; class Desulfuromonadia; order Geobacterales; family Pseudopelobacteraceae; genus JACRCG01. The sequence goes on from JAFLLC010000107.1 coordinate 24,203, forward strand.
TCGAAGCAGGCCAGGTTGCATCCTGCTGATAAGTTCATGGACGGTGAGCAGGGCATGCAGTTCAGACACGGTAAACCACAGACCGGGCAACTCATGGTGTTTTTCTTCAGTTTCATTATCCTGAACGCGATCGAGAATGTAGCCGTCATGCTTTTTATCATAGCGAACCGGAGCACCCAGCTCGTCGCGCATCTTCTTAAGCGCTCGTTTAATCGTTGGCCAGGAACACTCCATCCGGGCCTCCAAAGTACTCCTGGAGATGGGATACCGATGGGATAAAAAGAGGGCGTGCAGGGCATAAATGCGGTCAAATTGATTCATTGTTTTTATGGCTAGGAATGACAACCGAAAATTGACCACCCGGATAGGCTAACAGATTATTGGCATCTATGTATATGTGAATGGCCACTTGTGACCCATTTCGAACGCTTAATGTTTCGAGAAGCAGTCCTTTATACATCGAAATATCCACATGCTGCGTGGCCTTATCGCTGGTTCCTGTTCGAAAATTTGATGTATTTGCTATAAAAGGGAAGTGTCATTGTTGCGATACCAACTATCACGAGGAATGTAGAAGTTGGCACGTAATTTTTAGCCGTACCACGGGATGGCATGAGTATCATGAAATCCATCGAAATGGTGCAGGCGTAGATAATCAAGAAAAGCCCCCCCAGCACAGTGAAAAACTTCAGCATACTTTGGACCAGAGCATGATGGCTGAAGTTTCTCTCTATGTAGAGATAAAGAAGGACATAAATAAAAGGTATAAAAAAAGAACCTGATCCAAATAAAGAAACAAGTTCGAGCATATTCGATCTCCTCCTGCGCTGCGATTATCTTTGATGGTTTTGGTGCATTTCCTCCGCCAGCGTTCCTTTAACCTGCTGAACAATTTAGTCTCTTGGGTACAGTTGCTAATACCTATGTCAACCGATAACCGCCATCAGCAAGTTAAGAGCTATTCTTGATAGTGTTCCGTATACGCACTGAATTCGCTCAATCAAAAGTCTACATAATTTCAACATAGTAGTCCGGTCGATAGGAGGAATCTGGACTTTTAGAAAATAACTGAATGATGCTAATCAGAGAATAGAATTCAGCCATGAACTGCTTTTTATCTTATTTGGTGACAGAATGCTGACATATTGAAATCAGAAAAAATTCCGTTTAAACAAAATTAATTACACTATCTTTCCCCAGTAAAACCAGGTGCCACAAAGCCATCTCAATCTCCCTGAGTTTACCGGTCTGTCGCATCTTGTCTACGCAGTGCATATGGCCCAGTAAATTGCGGGTAGACTTGCCTGCCGACAGTCACGACCAGGCAAATCGGCATTGCCAGCTGGAACCCATCGTAAGCGCAAATTAAACCCCACTCACAGTATGCCCCAGAGTTAGATCAGTCTGG
>JAFLLC010000187.1 GCA_019162745.1 Deltaproteobacteria bacterium
GCCGTGGGTCAGATCCAGCACCTCCTGTTTGATCTTTTTGGTCATGGCCGCTCTGGAAGAACTGGTAAAATCGGTTGCCAGTTCATTGAGAATTTGCCGATACAATTCCAGAATGGAACCCGATGACGCAGTCACATAGATGATCCGGTATTCTGAAGGGTGTAGGGGACTTCTCCGCTCGATAGAGATCATACAGATCACTCAAACGAACAGATTTACGCTTTGAGGGTTTTTCTTTCTTGCAGGTATATGCTGATATTACCGACAATTCTTGATCGTTGGAGAGAACTCCAGAACGTAGGAGAGAAAAGGAGGATTTCACCTTTGATACCAATGAGCTGGCAAGAAGTTTTGCTTCTGAAGAGCTTGAAGTTCGGAGAGTTTTCTTGATAAACCTCATGTTGAATTTCCCTACCAGATCAGCAGGTACTCTCATCATGAAGTATGGATGACCATTACGGAAAATAACGTGAGGAGCTTTAAAACGCATAAAGGTAGATTCTCATTCTGATACCCAAACGGTATCCCAAGATTGAGAATCTACCTCTAAAATAAAGAAAACTCCTTAAATTACAAGGAGTTTTCTTTAACTGGTGCGGTGGAATGGAATCGAACCATCACGGAGTTGCCCCCGCCAGCCCCTCAAGCTGGTGCGTCTACCAGTTCCGCCACCACCGCAAGCAGTGTACACGAAATACCGTGTACGCCTATATGTCTTAAATCTTGAAACTGTTTATACATTCACAGATGGGGATAAGCTTCTAACACAGCCGTACCGTTTTATCAAGTGTAAATATTACTTTTGCGGTTGAGATGGTACTGTTGGTGCGACAGGTGCAGGAATAGCATTCTGTGGAACTGCTGCAGGTGCAGTTACCGGTGTCTGAACAGGGGCAGATTTACCTTTACCGGACATCATGGAGGAAGATGACGGTATGCCGGAAAGGTACGCCAGGGTCAATGAAGTCAGCATAAAGACAACAGCCGCGCTGGTAGTTAACTTACTCAGGAAGGAAGTACCGCCTCCTGCTCCAAAAACTGATTGGCTTCCGCTGCTGCCGAACGACGCACCCATTTCAGCGCCTTTTCCGGATTGCAGCAATACTACAGCAATCAAAAACAGACTGACGAGTACATGTAAAATTGTTAGAGCAATTGTCATACCAGATCCCCTAGCTATGTTTTAAAGAGAAAATTTATAGCACAGCGATTTGCATACTGTAAAGTTCTAAATGAAGCCACCAGCGTTGCGGGATAAAATCAGACGTTAAAAGCTGCTATTGCCGCAAAAGAATCTGCTTTCAGGCTAGCTCCACCTACAAGCGCTCCATCTATATCAGGCTGAGACATCAGACCTTTGACGTTTTCCGGTTTTACGCTGCCGCCATAGAGAATGCGAACAGCATCAGCCACCTCCTGATTAAACAGACGGGCAATCAACTGGCGGATAAAAAGGTGTACCTCTTGAGCCTGGGCATCACTGGCCGTCTTGCCGGTACCGATGGCCCACACCGGCTCGTATGCGATAATAACATGGGTGAAGTCATCTGCGGCAAGCCCTGCCAAGCTGCCTTGAATCTGTGTTTCAATGACTGAAAATGTTTGTCCCGATTCCCTGTCTGTCAACATTTCCCCGACGCATACGATAGCGGTTAACCCTGCGGCGATGGCAGCTCTGGCTTTCTTGTTGACGGTAAGATCTGTCTCACCAAAAAACTGACGCCGCTCGGAATGGCCAATAATAACGTGGCTGCATCCGGCGTCTTTCAGTAACTTTGGAGCTACTTCTCCCGTGAAGGCACCCTCTTCTTCCCAATAACAATCCTGTGCAGCGAGTCTGACATTCGAGCCTTCAACAGCATCAGAGACACGGCTTAGTGCCGTGAATACCGGTGCCACAACGATTTCAACATCATGAATGTTCGCCACAAGCTGCTTAAGCTCATTTACCAGGGCGACAGATTCACCGATAGTTTTAAAGAGTTTCCAGTTTCCTGCAATAACCGGTGTTCTCATCAGATGCCCCCTTTCATGGTTGGAACTTCAAGAGCGTTGACACCAGGCAGTGTTTTTCCTTCCAGCAGCTCCAGAAAGGCTCCACCACCGGTGGAAATATAGCTGACGCGGTTTTCCACTCCGGCCTTGCGGACGGCTGAATCGGTATCGCCCCCGCCTATGATGGTTGTGGCAAAACAGTTTGCAACAGCCTCCGCCATCGCAAAAGTCCCACGGCTGAAGGCATCCATCTCAAAAACACCCATCGGACCGTTCCAGATGACGGTTTTGGCGTCACGCAAGGTTTCTGCAAACAGAGTTGTCGTTGCCGGTCCGATATCGAGGCCCATCCACCCAGCTGGGATTTCCTGGGCTGTGGTAATAAAGTTGGTTGCGTTGGCCTCAAAGGCGTTGGCAACTACGCAATCCACCGGCAGATAGAACATGACCCCTTTGGCCCGTGCCGCATCCATAATGCTGCGTGCGGTCGGAATCAACTCATCCTCAACCAGAGACTTGCCGACGTTGTAGCCCATGGCCTTCAGGAAGGTGAACGCCATTCCTCCACCGATGACGACTTTGTCAACCTTGTTGATAAGCGTTTCAAGAACCTCCAGCTTGCCGGAGACCTTGGCGCCTCCCAGTATCGCAACCAGCGGCCTGACAGGATTCTGCATCGCCTTGTCAAAGAAAGTCATTTCATTTCTCATCAGAAAACCGGCGGCTATAACCGGTATATGCTTCGTAATCGCTTCCACAGATGCATGTGCACGATGTGATACCGCAAAGGCATCATTGACGTAAATATCAGAGCCATTGGCGAGCTTTTCAGCAAAACCGGCGTCGTTTTTCTCCTCACCGGGGTAAAAACGGACATTTTCAAGCATGACCGCTTCACCCGGTTTCATGGCATTTACCAGCGCATCGACATCCGGCCCGAAACAGTCGGGCGCCTGGATCACCGGTTTGCCGAGCAGTTCGGAGAGACGCGCGGTGGCGGGGGCCATACTGTATTTGGCCTTTTTCTCCCCCTTGGGACGGCCGAGATGAGAGGCAAGCACCACCTTTGCCCCCTGTTCCAGAACATATTTTATCGTAGGCACAGCCCCGACGATTCGAGTATCCTCGGTAATTGCCCCTTTGTCATCCTGCGGCACGTTAAAATCAACGCGAATGAAAACTCTTTTCCCCTTCAGATCCTTAATTTCATCAATATATCGAATAGACACCGCTCACCTCCTGGTTAATAACGTACGTGGCAAAAAAAGAGGGGGAACAATCCCCCTCTCCTTTTAAGCATTGCAGATGATTATTTTCTGGAAGCGATCAAGCGGAAGAGATCGACTACCCGGTTTGAAAATCCGCACTCATTATCGTACCAGGAGAGAACCTTTACCATTGTGTCACCGATGACTTTTGTACAGGATGCATCGACAATTGATGACAGCGGGTTGCCATTGAAATCGATCGAAACGAGAGGCGCCATCTCAAAGCCTAAAATCCCTTTCAGTGCCCCGTTGGAAGCCTCCTGGAGCGCCGCATTCACCGTTGCGGCATCGGTCTTTTTAGCCAAAGTTACGACCAGGTCAACAACCGAGACGTTCGGAGTTGGTACTCGAATGGCCATGCCGTCCAACCTGCCCTTTAGTTCAGGCAATACGAGAGCAACCGCCTTGGCAGCTCCGGTGGTTGTCGGAATCATAGACATCGCGGCTGCTCTGGCCCGGCGCAGGTCTTTATGAGGCAGATCAAGAATATTCTGATCATTTGTATAGGAGTGGACCGTCGTGACTAATCCATTCTCTATGCCGAATGTATCATGCAGAACCTTTGCTACGGGAGCAAGGCAGTTAGTTGTACACGAAGCGTTGGAAATAATTACATGTTTTTGAGGGTCATACAGATGATCATTGACGCCCATGACGATAGTAATGTCCTCGTTGGTGGCCGGCGCTGAAATAACGACCTTCTTTGCCCCAGCCTGAATATGCATTTCAGCCTTTTCCTTGGAGGTGAAAAGACCGGTTGATTCAAGCACAACGTCGATATTGTCAGCTTTCCACGGAAGCTCTGCCGGGTTTCTTACGGCATAAATTTTTATAGCCTTACCGTCGATGATCAACTGGTTATCTTTTGCCTCAACTGTTCCCGGGAAGGTGCCATGGACGGAATCATACTTGAAAAGATGCGCCAGGGTAGCTGCATCGGTAAGATCATTTATCGCCACAAACTCAAAATTTTTGTCTTTGCTTGCTGCTCGCAACACCATTCTTCCGATCCTGCCAAAACCGTTGATTGCAACTCGTAACGCCATCTTCTGCCTCCTAGATTTATATGATGTCCTGCATTAACACCGGTATCACATGTAAAAATCAGTTTAAATAATAGAGCATAATAACAAATCGTCAACCATATTTAAGTATGATACCTAAAAAAATACTTTTAAGGGCCATGCTTTCAAGGGTTTTTTCATTGTTTTACGAATGGTAGAAATGCTATTTTAGTGACTTTGAAAATGAAAGTGAGCAAAAAGGGTCAACTTACATTTATGATTATTTTCCCAAATGGAACCAGGGCAGAGGCTGTTATTTTTGATTTTGACGGAGTTATTGTTGATACAGAACCGCTTCACTATGCGGCGTTTCAACAGACATTAGAGCCGTTGGGACTTCATTTTTCCTGGCAGGAATACGTTGAGACCTATATCGGCTTCGATGACAGGGATGCATTCAGACATGCTTTTTCCTTAAAGGGAACCGCGTTAAGCCAGAGTGAATTACGCATCCTCATTGAGCAAAAAGCGACGTTTTTCAAGGATGTCATCGGTTCGGGGGTTACGGCGTATCCAGGCGTATTGGATTTGATTTTTCATCTGCACACACTCAAATTCCCGCTGGCAATATGCAGCGGAGCACTCAGGTCCGACATCGACCCTATCCTGGCCATGCTCGGCATCTCGGACTATTTTGACGTTATCGTCACAGCCGATGATGTTGCCGCAAGCAAGCCTGACCCTGAATGCTACCAATTGGCTTTCCAGCGACTGCAATCGCTCCATCAGTCCGGCTTATCAAAGGGGGCAACTGTTGCCATCGAAGATACACCTGCAGGAATATCCGCTGCCAAAGGCGCCGGGTTAATGGTTTGTGCGGTCACCAACAGCTATCCTGCCGAGAGACTCGACCAGGCGACGTTTGTCATAGAGTCACTTTTGCTGCTCCTGTAAAAGCTTGCCGCTGACTGATTCGCTGCTACGTCTGCCACGCCATTTTTTTTATGAGGGTCGTGCCGCGACCTTGACCGAAGCCTGCATTCCTGCTATTAGATACTCTTTCTTTTCTGCTCCAGATAACCACTCTCCCCTCCGGAGGTACAAGCGTGACATTTCAAGATCTTATTCTTTCCCTGCAGGGCTACTGGGCCAGACAGGGGTGCATCATCCAACAGCCGTACGACACTGAAAAGGGAGCCGGGACATTCAATCCGGCCACCTTTCTGCGCGTACTCGGCCCGGAACCATGGAACGTGGCCTATGTCGAGCCTTCACGACGTCCTACCGACGGCCGTTACGGCGAAAACCCCAACCGACTGCAGCATTATTACCAGTTCCAGGTCATCATGAAGCCTTCACCGCTCAACATTCTTGACCTCTATCTGGATTCGCTCCGTTCCTTCGGGCTTGATCCTGCCAAACATGATATCCGCTTTGTCGAAGACGACTGGGAGTCACCGACCCTGGGCGCGTGGGGACTCGGGTGGGAGGTCTGGCTGGACGGGATGGAAATCACCCAGTTCACCTACTTTCAGCAGGCGGGCGGGATCGATCTGAAACCGATACCATCGGAGATCACCTATGGCTGCGAACGCATCGCCATGTACCTGCAGGGGGTAGACAATGTCTATGACCTGGAGTGGGTCAAGGGAATTAAATACGGTGATATCCACCACGAAAGCGAGGTTGAATTCTCGCGTCACAACTTTGAAGAGGCCGATGTTGACATGCTGCTGCAGCTTTTTACAATGTATGAAAAGGAGTGCCTGCAACTGGTTGGTAAGGATCTGGTGCTGCCGGCCTACGATTATGTCATGAAATGCTCCCACACCTTCAACCTGCTTGATGCCCGCGGGGCGATTTCCGTTACCGAACGAGCATCCTATATTGGTCGCGTTCGTGGCGTAGCCCGCATCTGTGCCGAGGGATACCTGCGGATGCGCGAGCGCCTGGGCTTTCCACTGCTGAAAGGGGGTGCATCACGATGAGCACCAAAGAACTTTTTCTTGAAATCGGCTGCGAAGAACTTCCGGCCGGATTTATACCGCGCGCTACCGCTGAGATGGAAGCGATCATCACCAAGGAACTTGCCATCGCCCGTCTCACTTTCAGCGAGATAAAAACGCTGGCGACACCGCGACGACTGGTACTGGTAGTGAAGGGTATTCCAGCGGTACAGCCGGACGCGGAGATAACCGCTACCGGCCCATCGATCAAGGCAGCCTATGATGCAGACGGCAAGCCGACCAGGGCCGCCGAAGGTTTTGCCCGCGGGCAGGGTGTTGATGTTGCAGCACTGCAGACAATTACCACCGACAAGGGCGAGTATCTGTTTGTCAGCAAACATGAGGCCGGGCGTCCGACCTATGAGATCCTGACAGAAACACTGCCGGCATTGATTGCGAACATCCCCTTCAAAAAATCAATGCGCTGGGGGGATGGGGATGTGCGTTTCGCCCGTCCGGTTCACTGGATCGTGGCGCTGTTCGACGGCACGGTTGTCCCCTTTTCCTTTGGCACGATAGAGAGCGGCAAGATCTCGCGCGGACACCGCTTTATGGCCAATACCGCTTTCCCGGTGAGCGATTTTGCCGGCTATCTGGTCGAATGTGAGCGCCATTTCGTCATTCCCGATCCGGAAAAGCGCAAGGAGATCATCCGCCGTGAAACGCACCGCATCGCCGCGGCAGCCGGAGGACGCCTGTTGCCAGACGAGGAGTTATTGGAGCAGGTTTCCTATCTGGTCGAATATCCCAGCGCAGTTCACGGTACCTTCTCAGCAGAATTCCTAAAGGTTCCCAAAGAGGTGTTGATTACCTCGATGCGCAGCCACCAGCGTTATTTTTCGGTAATTGATGCCAGCGGCGGCCTGCTCCCAGGCTTTATCACTATCAACAATACCCTGACCGAGGATCCGTCCGTAGTTGTCAAGGGGAACGAACGTGTTCTGCGCGCCCGTTTATCGGATGCCCGCTTTTTCTTTGAAGAAGATCAGAAAGTCAGTCTGGATGCACGGGTGGAATCGCTCAAAAAGGTCGTCTACCAGCAGAAGCTGGGTACCTCCTTTGAAAAAATGGAACGTTTCAGATCACTGGCCGAGGGTCTGGCCGACCGGCTTAACCCCGCGTTCAAGAGTCAGACCTCACGTGCCGCCTGGCTCTGCAAGGCCGACCTGGTTTCCTCTATGGTGGGTGAATTCCCTGAAGTACAGGGGATCATGGGACGGGAGTATGCCCTGCTGGAAGGGGAAACTGTCGAGGTTGCCAATGCCATCGCCGAGCATTATCTGCCGACACAGGCCGGGGGAGAGCTCCCCGCATCAGACATTGGCGCCTTTGTATCAATCGCCGACAAAATGGATACGATCTGCGGCTGTTTCGGAGTCGGGCTTATCCCGACCGGCGCCGCCGACCCGTATGCGCTGCGTCGTGCAACGATCGGCATTATCGCCATAATTCTTGACAAGGGGTACCGCCTGTCATTGCGCTCTCTGACAAACGAATCCCTGATGCTTCTGTCCGCTAAACTTAACCGGCCTAAGGAGCTCGTTGCAGGCGATGTGCTGGAATTTTTCCGTTCCAGGTTCGTTAACCTGCTGGGAAGCTCATATGCCTCTGACGCAGTCGAAGCGGCTATTGCGGCCGGATTCGATGACCTTGTCGATGCCAGGGCCCGCGTTGCCGCGCTGGCTGAATTTAAAACCCACCCGGACTTTGAACCATTGACCGTAGCATTCAAACGTGTCGGCAATATCGTCAAGGAGGGTGTTGACGCTCTGGTCGATACATCACTTTTCCAGGATACTGCTGAAGGTGATTTGTACGAGGCTATCCAGACTGTAAAAAGTTCTGCAGACGGATTAATTTCGGCCGGCCTTTGGCTGGATGCTTTGACCAAAATTGCCACACTGCGTGGTCCGGTAGACCACTTCTTCGACAAAGTCATGGTCATGGCCGAAGATCCGCAGGTTCGCACCAACCGCCTGGCACTTTTGACTAGAATTGCCGATTTATTCGGCAAGATTGCCGATTTTTCACGGATTGCCTAACCACTAGCACCATCATTGATAGTACCTGAGAGGAAAAAAGATGTCATTCACGCTGCGCATTATTATCGGCAATGCAGTAAGTGTTATCCTTGCAGTCGCGGCTATCGCAACCCTGAATCCGAAGGGGCAGCTTTGGTTGGATATGCTGATCGGCGCCGTTGTACTGGTTTTGACATCGGTCATACTCGGATTTTTGAGCAGCATCGCCTTCAAACCACTCGCGGGAATTGTCGCTGCACTTGAAAAGGCGGCTGGCGGTAATCTCTCAGTCCGGGCTGATGTTACCGGAGGAGGAGAATTTTCACGACTGGCAAACGCCTTCAACACCATGATGACCGATATGAACAAGGCCATGCACCAGTTCTTTTCAGTCGCAGACACGGTGCGCGATTCGGTCGTAATGGTACGTTCTACAACCGATGCCATGGCCTCTGCTGCCGAAGATGTTGCCATTCAGGCCTCCACCATCGCCACTGCCAGTGAAGAGATGTCTGCCACATCCGGTGACATCGCCCGCAACTGCCTATATGCAGCCGAGAGTGCCCAGAAGGCGACCGAACAGACTCACAGCGGCTCACAACTCGTCCAGAGCAGTTCCCGCCTGATGGAGAATATAGCACAGAGAGTAAATACATCATCCCGAACGGTTGAGGGACTGGGGCAACGCTCCGATCAGATCGGCGCGATCGTCAACACAATTCAGGATATTGCGGATCAAACCAATCTCCTGGCGCTAAACGCCGCCATCGAAGCTGCCAGGGCAGGTGAGCAGGGACGCGGTTTTGCAGTTGTTGCCGATGAGGTGCGGGCCCTGGCGGAGCGCACTACCAAGGCGACAAAAGAGATCGCAGCGATGATCAAGGCGATTCAGAATGAAACCCAGAGTGCAGTCAACTCCATGTCGGAAGGGGTAGATGAGGTGAAACTGGGCACGGCTGAAACGGCTCGCTCAGGTGAAGCACTGGAAGACATACTGAACAAAATAAATGAGCTGACGATGCAGATCAGCCAGGTTGCTACCGCAGCAGAAGAGCAGACCGCCACGACACAGGAGATCACCAACAACATCCAGATGATCACCGACGTCGTTAATCGCAATGTAGAAAACGCCCGCAGCACGACTCAGGCGACCACTACGCTTGCCAGGGAGGTTGATAACCTGCACGAACTGGTAGGGCACTTCCGTCTGTCAAGGGCATTGGAGTGGAACGCATCATATTCTACAGGTGTGTCAAAATATGATGAGCAACACAAAGTCCTCTTCAATATGATTAACGATCTGGCCGATGCCATGCAGCAGAAAAAGAGTAAAGATGCTGTCGGGCGCGTATTGAACGGCTTGGCAGAATATACCGTCCATCATTTTGCCGATGAAGAGCGAGACTTTGCTCAGACCCATTATCCGGAAGAAGCTGAACACAAGGCTTTGCATAAAAAACTGGTGGATCAGGTTGTCGCACTGATCGGAAAATTCAATGCCGGTGAGCCACTTATCACCCAGGACGTAATTAGTTTTCTGCAGGATTGGCTGATCAACCATATTCAGGGTGTAGATAAGCGCTACGGCCCCCACCTGAACAAGAGCGGCATCAGATGATTACAATCATTGACTACGGCATGGGCAACCTCCGTTCCGTACAAAAAGGATTTGAGAAGATCGGCAGTGAGGCGATTATTACCGATGACCCGCAGGTTGTGCTCCAGGCCGAAAGGGTTGTGTTACCAGGTGTCGGTGCGTTTCGCGACTGCATGCACAGCCTCGAACAGGGGGGCTTTGTCGAACCTATTCTGAAGGTTATTGCCGAAGGAAAACCGTTTCTGGGGATCTGCGTCGGAATGCAGCTGCTGTTCACCGACAGCGTGGAGTTTGGCCTGTACAGCGGACTGAATGTTATCCCCGGCCATGTCCTTCGCTTTCCCGACCAGATGACGGTCGCGGGCGAGAAGCTGAAAGTGCCGCAAATGGGGTGGAACCAGCTCTGTTTTAAACGCCGTCCACCTGCCTTTGAGGGGGTTGATAACAGCAGCAACGTCTACTTCGTCCACTCCTATTACGCCAAACCGGATGACAGCGGCGTTATCGCCACAACAACCGACTACGGCATCGAATTCTGCTCATCAGTATGGCAAGACAATGTTGTCGCCACCCAGTTTCACCCGGAAAAGTCGCAGGCAGTCGGTCTGCGGATTCTGAAAAATTTTGCGGAGCTAAAATGATCGTAATCCCAGCCATAGACTTGAAAGAAGGAAATTGCGTCCGCCTGGAACAGGGACTTATGGACAAAGATACCGTGTTTAGCGATAACCCCGGCGCACAGGCGCGCACATGGGAAAACCAGGGGGCCGAACTGCTTCATATAGTGGACCTTGACGGAGCCTTTGCCGGCAAGCCGAAGAACAGGGCTGCAATTGAGGCGATCCTGAAGGCGATCTCTATCCCGGCTCAACTGGGAGGCGGTATCCGCGATATCGCCACCATCGAGGCGTATCTGTCATTGGGGCTGTCCAGGGTTATCATCGGCACAGCAGCCCAACGTAACCCCGAACTGGTCCGCGAAGCCTGTGCAAAATTCCCCGGGCAGATTGTGGTCGGTATCGATGCCAGGAACGGCATGGTAGCGGTACAGGGGTGGGCCGAACTAACCGACATAACGGCGATCGAACTGGCGCATAAATTTGAAGATTTCGGCGTAGCGGCGCTTATCTACACTGATATTGCCCGTGACGGAATGCTGCAGGGGCCAAACCTGGAGGCGACCAGAGCACTTGCTGAGGCTGTTTCAATTCCTGTTATCGCTTCTGGAGGAGTCTCAACTCTGAAGGATATTGAAAATCTGATGGCCATCGAATCCTGCGGAATCTCCGGCGTCATTACCGGCAAGGCGGTTTATACCGGGGCAATCAGGCTGAATGAAGCCATAGCGCTCACCAAGGGGCAAATCCTAAAATGTTGACCAAACGCATCATTCCCTGCCTGGATGTGAAAGGGGGCCGTGTCGTCAAAGGTGTCCAGTTTCTGGAGTTACGCGATGCCGGTGATCCGGTCGAAATCGCCGAGATGTACGACAGTCAGGGTGCCGATGAGCTGACCTTTCTGGACATTACCGCTTCCAGCGATGATCGCAATATTATCATTGATGTAGTTCAGCGCACGGCTGAGCGCGTATTTATGCCGCTGACCGTGGGTGGCGGCATCCGCTGTGTTGAAGACATCCGTCGCCTGCTCAACGCCGGCGCTGACAAAACCTCCATAAACACCGCTGCGGTCGATCGTCCCGATTTCGTACGCGAAGCGGCCGAACGCTTCGGATCGCAATGTACTGTGGTGGCTATTGATGCCCGCCGGGTACCGGGAGAAAACCGCTGGCAGGTATATACACACGGTGGGCGCAAACCGACCGGGATTGATGTTATCGAGTGGGCCATCAGGATGGAGGCGTACGGATCCGGTGAAATTCTCCTGACCAGCATGGATTGTGACGGCACCAAAAACGGCTATGACCTAGAACTGACCCGGGCTGTCGTCGACGCCGTTTCAATCCCGGTCATCGCCTCCGGTGGTGTCGGCAATCTTGAACATCTCTACGATGGCTTCACAACCGCCGGGGCCAGTGCATGCCTGGCTGCTTCGATTTTTCACTATCGGGAATATACTATCAAACAGGCAAAGGAATATCTCCGCGACAAAGGGGTAGAGGTGCGGTTATGACGGACAAAGATGATATCCTCCAGGCCGTATATCAGGTCATACTCGACCGCAAGGCCAATCCGACCGACAGCTCCTATACCGCTTCCCTGATGCGCGGCGGAATAGACAAGATTCTCAAAAAAGTCGGCGAAGAGGCGACAGAAGTCGTCATTGCTGCCAAGGGCGGTATCGTTGACGAAATTGTTTATGAAACGGCCGATCTACTCTTCCATCTGCTTGTCCTGCTCGGGCACCAGAACATCCCGCCCGAAAAGGTTTACAACGAGTTGCGGCGGCGATTTGGCACTTCAGGTATTGCAGAAAAGGGAGCACGCACCCTTGACCATTAACCATTTTCCCATATTTGGTTATTGACAAACTTACCCTGTATGTTATTGTTCAAAACTATCGTTTTTTCTATCAATTGCAATATATTCTTTTCTAAGCACACAAAATGACGGGAGGTGATTTTACATGCCGGGAGTAAAAATAAAGGATAGCGAGCCGTTTGAAATGGCACTGAAGAAGTTCAAAAAACAGTGTGAAAAAGCTGGGATTCTTTCCGAAGTACGTAAACGTGAGCATTTCGAAAAGCCAAGCATCAAGCGCAAGAAAAAGGCAATTGCTGCACGCAAGCGCGCCCTTAAAAAACAGCGTAAGATGATCGATTAGTACCCGGTTTATCGGGGTCAGGAACAGACTGCATGACACTGAAAGAGCAACTTAACAATGCAATGAAAGCAGCCATGAAGGCGCGGGATAACCTGCGCCTTTCGGCTGTACGCATGGTACGGGCGGCAATTACGAATCGCGAGATTGATGCCCGCACGGAACTTGACGACCAGGCGGTGATTGATGTCATATCAACCATGGCCAAACAACGCCGTGAATCGATCCGGATGTATCGGGAAGGCAACCGGCCTGAACTGGCTGAAAAAGAAGAATTAGAGTTGGCTATTCTTCTTGAATTCCTGCCGGTACAGTTGAGCCCCGATGAAATCGACACGCTTGTCAGACAGGTTATTTTGGAACTGGAAGCGCATGGGGCCAAGGAAATGGGGCGGGTGATGAAAGCGGTCACTCCCCTTACCGCAGGCAAAGCCGATGGCAAGGTTGTAAACGATGCTGTCCGGAGACTGCTTGTCTGACCTGTTGCCTCACGCTAAAATGCCCCGTATTTTTTCATATCCCGACTTTAAAGCAGGGATATAAACATAATTCTAGATTACACCGTCAAGGGGCTTTCATTGTGATGGCCCCTTCTTTGTAAACAGGTCATGTCACTACAATGAACCTTATTGACATCATCATTTTATTAGTACTCTGCTTCTTTGCTGTCAAGGGCCTGGTCCGGGGACTTGTTAACGAGGCATCTTCCCTGGCAGGCCTTCTACTAGGCGGATGGCTGGCATACCGATTTCACCCGCTACTCGCAGTACCGATTAAAAGCGCACTTCACCTGCCGGCGCACCTGTCTTCGTTCTTTGCTTTTATTATCATCCTGCTGCTCACCGGAATCTGTGCCCATATTATAGGCAATGTCATAACCGCTGCCCTGCGGCTTGTCATGCTGGGGAGCCTGAATCGGCTCGGCGGATTACTTATCGGCATTGCCGAAGGAGCGCTGCTGCTCTGCATGGTTTTTAGTATTGCCACCTCCAGATACATGCCGGAGCAGATCCGAAATAAAATTCGTACGACGACATCCGCCAATATGCTGGCGCAGACCGGAGATCGTTTTCTCTCGGAATGGCGAGACACCGGTGGTCAAAAGAAATGATACCAGATGATAAGGTACGGGAGGTTGCGGAGCGGCTTTCTATTGTTGAAGTTGTTGCGGATTATGTCTCTTTGCGCCGCGCCGGTGCTAACTATCTTGGCCTTTGCCCGTTTCATGCCGAGAAGACCCCGTCATTTAATGTCAATCCGGCTCGCGAGATTTATCACTGTTTCGGTTGCGGTGCAGGTGGCAATGCGTTCTCTTTTATCATGAAGATCGAGGGGCTAAACTTTCCCGAAGCGGTTAAACTGCTTGCCAGGAAAGTTGGGATCGAAATCGAGGAACGGCAACTTACCCCCGCGGAAAAAAAATCTCAGGATGAACATGTCCAGTTTCGGCGGATAAACGATCTGACAACATCCTACTACCGCTCTGTGCTCCTGAACGGGCAGGAAGGTGAACCAGCCAGGCAGTACCTTGCTAAACGCTCGGTCGGGGCAGACATTTCAGATGCATACCAGCTCGGTTTTGCTCCAGACCGGCGCGATGGGTTGGCAAAACATTTAAAAAACAATGGCGTGGGGTTGGATATCGCCCTTAACCTCGGCATAATCCGTAAGTCAGATTCCGGATGGTACGATCTTTTCCGCAATCGCCTGATTTTTCCGATTAGGGATGCACGTGGTCAGGTAATCGCTTTTGCCGGACGGGTACTTGATGCATCACTGCCAAAGTATATCAACTCGCCCGAATCACCGCTCTACCACAAGAGCTCGGTACTTTTTGGTCTGGACATGGCCTTACCAACCATTAGAACCGGTAATTCCGTCGTCATTGTCGAGGGTTACTTCGATCATCTGGCATTGTATCGGGCTGGAGTCCAGAATGTTGTTGCTACCTGCGGAACAGCTCTGACCGGTAGCCACGCCTCACTGATCAAGCGCCATGCTGAACGGGTCTACACTTTGTTCGACAGCGACAACGCCGGCAAAAAAGCAACCATTCGCTCTATGGAGCTTTTTCTTGAGCAGCGGATTCCTGCGTATGTAATTTCACTGCCTGCCGGTGATGATCCGGACAGTTTTCTGGCAGAACATCCATCTGAGGAGTTTGCTGCCCTACGCAACAAGGCTCGACCGGCTTTTGAATATTTTGTACACTCTCTTCTGGCGGAAACACCACCCGATAGTGTCGACAGCAAAGTACGGATAATCGATGATATTGTCCCCCGTTTCCGCAAGATCGCAGATTCGATCGAACGGGATCTATACGAAAAGGAAATTTGCAGGCTGCTGGGAATAACGGTTCATGCATTTCGCAAGCGAATTGGCGGTGGTAATCTCTCACCTCACGAAGCGCCGATAAATCGATATATACCCATACAACCGGCAGATACTGTTCAAGATACTCTGCTGACGTTATTACTGAATTACCCTGATGCACGGGCAGAAATCGAACGAGTCGGCCTTGAATCTATCTTTACTGATGATTATCTTGAACTTGCCAGACTGTTGCTCCAGAGCATGGCAGTTTCCGAAGATAGCCAGGTATTAAGCCAGCTGGTTGAGACACTGGAAAAGCCGGAGCAGAAATCTCTCTTTTCCCGGATGATGGTCTCGGAAGGATATCTGGCCGATATCAACTGGCGCGCAGTTCTCGACCAATGCACACGCAGCCATGAAAAAAAACAGCTTGCTTCAATAAAGGATATTGCAGCCCGTCTGGCGGTAATTGACCCAGGCAGCGATGAATACTCTCTTCTTCTAAAGCAAGCTGATACTCTGCGCAAACGAAAATCAGAACTTTAACCATAACTGCTGCTTCCTTGAGGTGAATACACATGGCAAAGAAAAACATGGATGACGTTAAACAGCTGATTGATATCGGCAAAGAGAAGGGGTTTTTAACTTTTGATGAGGTAAATGACATACTCCCTCCTGACATTGCCACAGATCAGATTGAAGACGTTATGGGCATGTTTGGAGATATGGACATAGAAATCGTCGATTCTGCCCAGAAAATAAAAATTCCGAAAATGAAAAACGATCTTGACGAAGATGAAGAGGCCGAAGGGGAATCGGAAGAGGTTGAATTTGAACCAGGTTCAATCGGACGCACCAGTGATCCTGTCCGTATGTACCTGCGCGAGATGGGGTCTGTTTCTCTTCTTACTCGTGAGGGTGAAGTTGAAATAGCTAAAAGAATTGAAGATGGCGAGCGCGATGTTGGCGGGGTAATACTTAATACTCCGATCACCGTCAAGGAGGTTCTCTCCCTGGGTGAACGCCTTCGTAAATTCCAGATCACCCCTTCGGAAGTCAGTAAGGAAATAGAAGAGGAAGAGCTCGAGGAAGATGAAGAGGATGTTCAGAAGACCAGAATTCTTGAGGTTATTGATGCAATAGCCGCACAGGATCAGATCTTGATTGAGATGGCCGAAACAGTGTCAGCGGCTAAATCTCCTGCAAAGAGAAAAGAGCTCGAAAAGAAGCTGCGTGAGGGAAAAGACTATCAGGCAGACCTTCTTAAATCATTGCGGCTGAAAGACCGCCACACCAACAAGGTCGCAGAGCGACTCAAGGAACTGTCCGGCAGGGTAGACAAACTGTTTGTAGAATTAGCCGATCTTGAAAAGATTTTCCCTTTTGAAAAGCTGAAGGTGCTGCTGGATAAACTGCAAAATGAAGACGAAAAATGTACGACCGAACTAAACAAGCTCAAACTGGATGAAGAAGAAACTGCAAAAGTAGAGAAACGTCTTCGCGGCGTTGCCCGCAAGATTGAGAAGATTGAACAGGAATCAGGTTTCAAGGCTCGCGATCTTGCTGCAGCGCTCAAGGCGATAGAAGAGGGTGAGTGCAAGGCCCGCATCGCAAAAAGCGAACTTATTGAGGCAAATTTACGACTCGTTGTTTCAATAGCAAAAAAATACACCAACCGCGGATTGCAGTTTCTCGATCTCATCCAGGAAGGCAACATCGGCCTGATGAAGGCGGTCGACAAGTTTGAGTATCAGCGCGGCTACAAGTTTTCAACCTATGCCACCTGGTGGATACGTCAGGCCATCACCCGTGCCATTGCCGATCAGGCCCGTACAATCCGTATTCCGGTTCATATGATCGAGACCATTAATAAATTAATACGCACCAGCCGCCAATTGGTACAGGAAAACGGCCGTGAGCCATCTCCGGAAGAAATTGCCGAACGTATGCAGCTCCCGCTCGACAAAGTGCGCAAGGTTCTGAAGATTGCCAAGGAGCCGATCTCACTTGAAACCCCAATCGGAGAAGAAGAAGATTCTCATCTGGGAGATTTCATTGAAGATAAAGGGGTTATCTCCCCGATTGAGGCGGTTATTAAAAACAATCTCTCGGAAAGCACTGCCAAAGTACTGGCAACACTTACGCCGCGTGAAGAAAAAGTTTTAAGAATGAGGTTCGGCATCGGTGAGAAAAGCGACCACACCCTAGAAGAGGTAGGTCAGGATTTTGAAGTTACCAGAGAGCGTATCCGCCAGATTGAGGCAAAAGCCTTGCGCAAATTGCGCCACCCCAGCCGTAGTAAAAAACTAAAGAGTTTTGTGGATTAAAACTATGAAATACACCGCAAACACGCTGGCACATATTATTCTTGCTCTGCTCATCATTTTTATTTCTTTTACGCCTGGAAACTCCGCTGAGATTGATGATTCGACAGTTTTCATTGAAGCTTTTAACGCCTATCAGCTAAAAGATTATCTGTTGACGATTGATAAATGTGATCAGTTGAACCAGATTTTTCCGGATTCTCCCCTAAGGGATGTAACACTGCTTCTTGTAGCTCGTGCCAGCCTCAAATCAGGGGACATGGAACGTGCGGCTAAATCTGTTTCCATGTTTTCATCTGAGTTTCCTGAAAGCAGTCTGAAGACTTCTGTTGAAGAGGAGTTAAAGACACTGGCAAGTCGCCATCAAAAAGGAGAAGTTCTTTCGGCTGACAAAGGACTGCAGACCGCAGCACGTAAGGTCCGCTCTGACATCCTGGCTCAAGAACGGGCTGCAGAATTGAAGCTGGAAATGGAGCGTGCGTCTAATGCAAAGGCCGAGCAAGACCGTTTGGCCCGTATCAAACTCGAGGAAGAACGTCGTGAGAAAGAGCGTTTGATCGCTGAAACAATTGCCAAGGCAAACATAAAAATTTCTATCATGCTGCATGAAGGAGCTGGTGCAGTTCCGGTTGGAGCTAATGGCAGCCTGCTGGTTGAGATATCAAACAAAGGTAAAAACAGCGAAGATCTCTTACTGACAATAGCAGCAGCCAAAGAATACGCTGCCACCCTGATCAGAGCAAATAGGCCTGATGACAACATAACTCGACTTCATTTGGCTGCAGGCGATACTTTTAAGGGGTCAGTAATATTTCGAATGCCGGCTGGAATGGTTGATGGCCATCGCTCCATCATAACGGTTAAAGCAGTATCAGCTAAATTCAGTGATGTCAGCTTCCAGAACGAGACTATTCTGATAAGCTCCGCTCCACTCGTTCGTGCTGTTGGAAAACTTGTAAAACAGAAAGTAACTCCTGGTGAAAAACTTCGTTACCGCGTAACACTTCTCAACGCTGGATCAAGGCCTGCCCAGGACTTGACCGTGCGGCTCCAGCTTCCTCCCAAGATCGATTTCCAGGGGGGAGCAGATGTTTCATTCAAACAGGAACCAAACGGTACGCTGATCTTCAAAATTGATCGAATCGAGATAGGCAAACTGGCAGAAATCAATCTGGATGTGAAGGTACGCGAGGATAGTGCTGCTGGCCAGGAATTACGAGGGAATTTAGAGGTGATCAACGGCGCCCTGCAAAAGAAAGATATATTTATTGCAACGGCTTCTGTCGTACAGACGAAGTAATATATAATTGGTACCAGGAGGCCTCAGAAACGATTGTTTCTGAGGCCTTCGCATTACTAGAGTATAACCAGGTTGTCACGATGAATAATAACGTCGCCGTAATAATAACCGAGAATCCCCTCGATCGCCACGCTCTTGCAGCCAGCAAGACGGGTTGTTTCGCCACTGGCATAGTCTGACAATCCTCGCGCGAATTCTGCGCCATCCAAGCCGCACAGCCTGACACACGCACCCCGTTCAAACTTCCCTTCCACTCGAACAACACCCGATGGAAGCAGGCTCTTCCCTTTTTTCAGCAGCGCATTCCGTGCACCATCATCTACAATTATTCTTCCGGACGGCTTAAGAGTATAGGCAATCCAATGTTTGCGGCGATTAACACCAATTTCTGAAGGAAGAAAAAGAGTCCCAACATCCTGACCCTGCATAGCGGCAACAATAATTCCACTCCGCTTTCCTGAGACCATAATGGTTGCAATACCATTTTTACCGGCTTTCTTGGCTGCGGCTACCTTGGTCGCCATTCCACCGGTGCCGACTGTTGAACCGGAACCTCCGGCGGCACGTTCAATTTCGCGAGTGATCCCCTTAACCATAGAAATCAATGTTGCGTCCGGATGAATACTGGGGTCAGCGCTGTAGAACCCCTCAATGTCCGTCAGGATCAACAGTAGATGCGCTTCCGCCACGTTGGTGACCAAAGCGGAGAGGTTGTCGTTGTCGCCAAATTTAATTTCATCTACGACAACGGTATCGTTTTCATTGATAATCGGGATTATGCCAAATCCAAGTAGAGCATCCAGAGTCGCCCTGGCATTGAGAAAACGTTGCCGGCTCCCAAGATCTTCGCTTGTTAGAAGCACTTGGGCAACTTTGAGACCGTGGGGAGCCAAAGAGCTTTCATATGCATGCATAAGACGGGTCTGACCAACCGCCGCAGCCGCCTGCTTATGCGGTATAGTCCGCAGCTTGTCAGTCAGTCCCAGCTCACACTTACCTGCAGCAATAGCACCTGAAGATACTATGAGGACTTGCAGACCTTGTTGGCGGAGAAAAGATATTTCGCCACAGATTCTGCCGATGACAGCCATATCCAGTGCGCCACTCGAATCAGTCAGCACCCTGCTCCCTATTTTTATTACAACTCGTTTAACGGCTTTGAGTAATTCTTTCCGCATCACCACACCTCTTCTGGAGGACCCCACAAACGCCGCGCGATCTCGTCCAGCAGCAGATCGACTCCTTCACCTGTTGCAGAAGAAAGAGGAAACACAGGAACGCCCTCCCCTTCAAACCATTCCTTGATTGCGGGGAGTTCCGCCCTACTCTGCGGCAGATCAATCTTGGTAATCACCACAATCTGTTTCTTGGCGGCTAATTCAGGGCTAAATAGAGCTAACTCGTGGTTAATTGACTCATATTCAGACCGCGGGTCGCGCTCCGGCATCCAAGAGATATCGACCAGGTGCAGCAGTATTCCGGAACGTTCCAGGTGCTTGAGAAATCGGTGCCCCAGTCCAGCGCCATCATGAGCACCCTCAATAATCCCCGGAATATCTGCCATTACAAAGGATTTATACCCTTTATACGGTACAACACCCAGAGAAGGGACCATGGTGGTAAAGGGGTAATCGGCAATCTTGGGGCGAGCGGCTGACACCTTGCTGATAAGTGATGATTTGCCGGCATTCGGTAAACCAAGCAGACCAACATCAGCCATTAATTTCAACTCCAGGCGGAGTTTACGTTCTTCATGCTCTCCACCGGGTTGGGCAAATTTAGGTGCCTTGTTGGTGGCCGATGCAAACCGGGCATTTCCCTGCCCTCCCCTGCCTCCGTGCAGGAGTATCACTCGCTGGCCGTTCTCAGTCAAGTCAGCCAGAATATCATCCGTTTCAGCATCCTTGACGACGGTTCCAATCGGCACCTTGAGCAGCAGATCGTTGCCCCCGGCACCATGCCGGTTTTTGCCCATACCGTTATGACCGTTTTCAGCTTTTTGATGAGGCCTGTGGCGCAACTCCAGTAATGTAGAAAGTCCTGAGACTGCTTCAAAAATGACATCACCACCCTTACCGCCGTCACCTCCGCTTGGCCCGCCGAATTCAATAAACTTTTCGTGGCGGAAGGCGACACAACCGGCACCGCCATGCCCGGATGCTGTAAATAACGTTACTTCATCAATAAATTTCATCTAACTACTCCCCATTCAGCCAGGCTTGAACCGTTTGCAGGCGCCCGTTCCATGCTTCAGTCAGTCGCTCATAAAGAAACGCCGTAAATAGACTGTCAAACAGCTGTAACCCCTGGTCCATTAGAAACATCCTCTCATAAAAGACCGCCTCACGTTCACTCATCTGATCAACGGTAGAATCCTTTTCAACGCGAACCTGAGGACATTTGAAAGAGCCGAAACCGAACGTATCACCTTTAAGAGTCAACTTCCATAGGTTCTCGTCCTTTTCCATACAGATTGTCGCGCTGGTTATTCTTTTCCCCCCCTTGAGAGCGGATATCGCCTCCAGATAACTGTCCTGGGAGCCAGAAACCGTGACTTTCTGAATCCCACCCTCTTCGCCCCCACCTTGCAACTGGATTCGATCATCAATCCAGGCTGAGTACTTCTCGCCATTGGTAATGTGACCTGGACAGCTGACTGAATATTCACCCTCTCCATTTACTCCTCGCTGCAGCAGCCATAGCAAAAAGTCGTAACCGAGCCACTGGTTATCGCGAATTAAAGCAACTACAGCATCAGAACCTGCCTGATTCGTTGACTCCAAAGAGTCAAGTAATCCACCCGTCAGTAATTTTCGTGCACGGGCAAAGGGGTGAATAATAACAGGGGAAAATCCTTCAAAGGTTTTACGGAAAAACTCTTCAAAGCGTTCAATGACTTTGGTCCCGAGAGTGTAGAGTGTAAGTACCCCGTTCTTCTGGTCCCACACGACATCAACAGTAGAGGGGACGGGAAGACACCTGGTCATAAGACGGAGTTGAACGTGTTCCTTAATTTCCTCACGCTTATGTTTGGGAGTTCGTCTCAGATTAGGATTTTGGGCGAGAAAAGCGCCCTCCTCACGTGCAGCATGTGATTTAAGAACTGCAGCAGGGATTTTGCGCTGATCTCTGCGAAGAGAGAATACGACAAAATTGTCACGCCAAAAGTCAGATGGCACATCAAAGGAGGCTTCATCCGGTTTATCCACAAGCGCCCATCCTTCAGCAGACTCTTCAGTAGAGTTTTCTATCGACTGGAACCCGCGGTCGGACAATTTCTTCGAAAACCAGTTAAACTGATCAGCCACCGGCAGTTCACCAGTTACCGCGAACTGGGTTATACTTACAGTGTTTGCATATACGCCCATAATTAGTTGTCCTTTTTTTACTTGCCCAGCAGACGGACATATTCTTGCAGAGATATTGAGCTGTGCCAATGGCCGTTTAATTTACCGATCATTATTCCACCCGAAAACAGCAGAACTACCAAGGCAGCAAAGATGAAACCAGGTACAGAGAAGCGTCGTACTGCCCGCATAGAAAGTGCTTCATTGAAACGGCAGTGGCTGATACACCGCCAACAGGCAATACATTCTGGAGAGTTAACCGTAGTTTTGTGCATTATATCTATGTAAGTTGGGCAGACCTTGCTGCATACACCGCAGGATACACACCGCTCAGTATTTCTGGTTACCCGCAGCGGCGAGAGCGTGGCGACTAGTCCCAACAGAGCTCCGTATGGGCAGAGATAGCGGCAGAATGGATTTTGCAAAACAATTGATAATGCAGCCAGCAGTAAAATAATACCCAGAGCCAGAGGGGACATATGCAGAAAAAAGTTCAGTAAACGAACATCAGCGATCTTGTGGTAGTCTGACTGAATAAATCTGAACAAATCATCGGGCGACATGGCAATGGCGATAAAATAGACAAATAAAACCAGCAAAAGGTATTTAATGCCACGCAATATGAAATCCAGCCATACAGGCAACCGCATCTTGCGGCGCATCAAGCGAAAGCCTCCCTTCCAGGCAGACTCGGAAATAACAGCCACCGGGCATATCCAGGAGCAGAAGGAACGCCGCATCATCAGTGATAGCAGAATCACCGTTACAAAAATAATCACGGCCGCCGGATGTATGGAATTTATTTCACCACCCTTTACCCAGTATGCTGTTCCCAATAAGCCGGAAATGGGGAGAAAACCATCAATTCCATCAGGTCGGGCGGGTATGGATTCCGTGACTCCAGCACTGACTATGCTCACAAAACGGTAGAAGCTCATGCCAAGCCATATCATAAATCCGAGAAAGCTGCATTGTACCAGAATTCGCAATGGCTGCATATATCGGGCGGGCATAATGCTCTCCAAAAAGTGTCAGGGGCGGTATCGTTAAAGTCACGACGCCGCCCCTGACTGTTCCATATGTAAGATAAACAATCAAACAGGAAAAATCAATCTGCTCTACCCCTCCTTCAGTATATACCCCTGACCGCGTACAGTATGAATGAGTTTGGTCGGGAATTTACCATCAACTTTTTTCCGCAGATAGTTTATATATACATCAATAATATTTGTAAACGTTTCGAATGGGTATTCCCAACAGTTATCGGCAATATTCGCACGAGTAAGAACATTTCCGGCATTTCGCACCATATAAGCAAGAAGATTATATTCCTTTGCTGTAAGAACGATCTCGGTCTGGCCTCTCCATACTTTATGGTTAACAGGATCAAGCCGCAGGTCAGCAAAACGGATTTCAGCACCGCGGTCCTGCTCACTACGTCTGATAAGAGCCCTCACCCTGGCCTGCAGTTCGGCAAAAGCAAATGGTTTTACAAGATAATCATCAGCGCCGGCATCGAGACCTGAAACAACATCCTCTGTTTCACCCTTTGCTGTCAACATCAGAACAGGAATCTGATTGCCACCCTCGCGTAATTCATGCAAAACCGTCAATCCGTCCTTCTTTGGCAGCATACAGTCAAGTACAATCAGATCAAATTCATCACTGCTTGCGCGTTTAAGCCCGTCAGCACCATCGTAACTGAGTGTAACCTGATAACTGTCGTCTTCGAGTCCTCGTTTAATAAAGCTGGCAACTTTTTTTTCATCTTCTACAATAAGAATTTTCATCTCAGTCTCCTTTTAGATGGTAATCAACAAATGCACTAATCTCAGGTTTCTAAACTCATTTCCATTCGTCTCATAATTTCAGAAGCTGCTTCCTCTACTGACTTGCTTGTAATATTTAGAACGTACCATTCCGGATGTTTTCTGTACAACTGGCGGCATGCAGATATTTCTTCCTCTACCTGCTCGTAATCATTATAACTACCCCGCGGGCTTTGCCTCATATTAATCAGCCGTGAAGTACGAATTTCTACAAGTCGCTTTGGATCAATCAACAAACCAACAATCTTTTTCTGATCAATTTCAAACAACTCTTCAGGAGGTGCTATACCAAAAACAATCGGCACATTTGCAACTTTATATCCTTTATGCGCAAGATACATGGAAAGGGGCGTTTTTGAAGAACGCGAAACTCCAACAAGAACCAGATCAGCTTTATGCAAATACCTTGTTTCCTGGCCATCATCGTGCTTGACAGTAAAGTTTACCGCCTCAATTCTGCGATAATACTCAGTATCAATACGATGAAGCAGACCAGGTTTTTCTCGAGAAGGAGCTCCCAGATAACGTGACAGGCTGTAAATTAGTGGACTAAGTAAATCAACTGTAATAAGTCCGCATTCTTCAGCTACTCGTTCAACAGTTTCTGACAGAAGCGGATCAACCAGAGTATAGACGACAAGCCCGGGAGTGAGAGCAGCAACAGTCAAAGCCTGCTGTATATCCAATTGAGAAGAAATCTTAAATAGTCGATGAACACGTACATCATCATCGTAGAATTGTGAGAGAGCCGCCCGTATTACGCGCTCTGCTGTCTCACCAGTTGAATCAGAGAGTACGTAAATTGTTTTCATATTTACCACCACACCAACACGTTAATGAGATAAACAGCCAGTTACTCTAATGAGAAACTACGCCCATACAGTGATTTTGTCAATATTTTTTTGTAAATACTAATAGTATTTTTCTTGTATAAATAGATAATATATATGTTGACCAATGTTTATTGAAAGATATAATGTATACATAATTTAATTCAGAGGAGGTTTTCATGGGAAGAGAGTACTCACTACAGGAGGCCATCAGCTTGGCTATTAAGGCCGAAAAAGACAGTATGGATTTTTATCGCAGGGCGGCATCTGTTGCCAAGAACGATAGAGCCCGTAAAGTCCTTGAGATGCTTGCCAGCGAAGAAGCAGGACATTTAAAGTCTTTTTTTGATCATTATAAAGGTGCAGAGTTCGGTGATCTGACTACGTACATCAATTCACCAGCAGATAAAAAAAATCCAACGTATATGAAACTTGAAAAAGCTATCAGCGAAGATATGGTTGAGAAAAAAGCACTAGAACTAGCACTGATTGAAGAGAAGGACTGCATCGGACAATACACCCAATTAGCTCAAGGCGTTGTAGACCCTTCAGTACGTGCTGTTTTTGAACGAGTTGTAAAAGAGACTCAAGCGCATTATGATTTAATTGAATCAGAGTATGCTCACATAATGGGAATGGTGCACGAATCTGACCAGGATATCTTTGTAAGGGAATAACTTTAAAAGATACAACCATTATAGTGGTCGATGATAATGACTACGCAAAAGAGCCCCGTCTCCATATCTGGATGCGGGGCTCTTTTGATTATAATTCCCGGCGGCGACCTACTTTCCCACACAGCTAC
>JAFLLC010000146.1 GCA_019162745.1 Deltaproteobacteria bacterium
AGAACATTGCCGAGACTCGTGCCAATATCTTCCACATCACCCATGACCGGCGTTCTAAATCACTCGCCATTGGCCGGACCGATGTGTCGCTGGAGTTGGAGACACGGGGCTATGAGCATATCAAGGAGATTGTCGGTTATCTGGAAGGAAAGGGTTACAACCTGACGGTTGTATAGGGGTAATACTCTAAAACCTGGGAAAAGCAGTTAACCGCCGATGTACGCCGATGTACGCCGATACACGCCGAGAAAATCAAAGGCATAAGGAAAATACTGATCAAACCAAAAAGGTGACTCGTTTTTTTGAAGCAAGTCCAGTTTCTATCGGCGTGTATCCGTTTTTATCGGCGGTTAACTGCCGTCTAGGATTAAAGTATGGTTTCACTTTGCAATACATCAGCATAGTAAGTCTCTATTATATGGACATACTATGCTTAATAGATTGAAATCATTAGATAGTGACTGCATGAGGGAATGAGAGTCTATGGATATCCATGTACAACAACTGTTCAGAGAAGGCTCTTCATTATTACAGTCCGGGAATCCGATGCAGGCACTGATTTGCTTCCAAAACGCACAAAAAATAGTCCCATCGAATCCTACCCTGCATCTTCATACCGGTGCGGCACTGCACGACCTCGGGCGCTATGAGGAGGCAGTTGCAAGCTACCGACAGGCGATCAATATCAATCCGGGCATGGGTGAGGCCCATAACAATCTGGGCAATTCCCTGATGGCACTCGGACGTTTTGCTGAAGCGGCTGACAGCTTTTTGAGAGC
The DNA here is from genome assembly GCA_019162745.1 of Deltaproteobacteria bacterium. GTDB lineage: Bacteria > Desulfobacterota > Desulfuromonadia > Geobacterales > Pseudopelobacteraceae > JACRCG01. The sequence goes on from JAFLLC010000146.1 coordinate 780, forward strand.
AACTGAGCTTATGCCAAATTCTCCTGTCCCGAGAACGGCTCGGGCAACAGCCCTACAAGCACTGGGAAAAGTCACCGAGGCGGAAGCTGATTGCCGAATGGCGGTAGCGCTTGACCCTTCCTTTGCCGCTGCACACTGGAATCTTGCCTTGAATCTACTGTTGCAAGGGAAGTATGAGGGGGGATGGCAGGAATACGAATGGCGCTGGCGCAAACCTGATTTTACATCGCCGGTTCGCCATAACGACATCCCGTTATGGGACGGGTCTCCTCTTGATGGCCGTACAATACTCCTGCATGCCGAGCAGGGTTTTGGCGACGCGATCCAGTTTGTGCGTTATGTCCCGATGGTGGTACAGTGCGGAGGAAATATTGTACTGGAATGTCACCACCAACTAGTTTCACTTTTTCAGGGTGTTGAGGGAATTCAGGCCGTGGTCCCTTTCGGAGCACCTCTTCCAACGTTTAGTTTCCAGGCCCCACTGCTTTCACTGCCACGTATATTTGGGAATACGCTTCAAAATATCCCATCTGATTGCCCATATGTGTCTGTAGCCTCGGAGCTCAGAAAAAGATGGTCAGCGCTAGTATCACCACATCCATCGGAATTGCGGGTCGGACTTGTCTGGGCTGGTAAAAATTATCCCGATCCGCTCCGCTCATGCTGCCTAGCTGAGTTGGATTCTCTTGCTGCAGACAGCATCACTTTCTTTTCTCTTCAGCTTGGAAGCGGGGCTGAAGAAGCAAAGACATTTCCAACCAAAATGAAACTGGTCGACTTAACGGACCAGATACATAACTTCGCTGACACAGCTGCCTTGATTGAACAACTGGATCTTGTCATAAGCATCGATACGGCGGTTGCCCACCTGGCCGGGGCGCTGGGCAAACTAACTTTGCTGTTACTTCCGTATGCACCAGACTGGCGTTGGCTACTTGAACGGAGTGACTCACCCTGGTATTCGAAGATGCAGATCTTCAGACAAAAACAGCCTGGTGATTGGGGTGAAGTGATGAGTCGAGTACATACCGCTTTGGAATTACATGCAACAACAAAAATCCTTTGAGACGGCCCCAAAGGATTAGTTTAAAACACATTTGTGATCTCAATATTTATTGCCCGGAATTTGTTCTCAACCCGGCAGCAATATTAAAATCGATATCAATGACAATGGAGAGTTTCTCCGGATCAGGAAAAGCCAGGACTTCGAAGAGACGTTTATCGATAAAAATGCTAAGATTAAGAATATCTTCGCGCAGATTCTTGGGGAGCGGGTTTTCCGGATCAGACAGCTCCGCCTGAAAAAAGCTCCATACTTTCTGATTGAATTTAACCGCTTCTATCAGTTTCTGGTCACGATCGGGAGCTCCCCAGTTATCCTTAACATTCTTCAGCATGAGACCAGCTCTGGAAAGTACCGATGCCTCTAGTTCCCGTCCGCTCAGATTTTCTTTCTGAATTGCTGTATAGGCATTAACCGAATGTTGTTGCATGTGTAAGTAGCTCCTCTTCGTATGAAATCAGTTTTTTTGCGATCTTCAACGCAGGGTAGAAATCAGACTCAACAATATACGCGCTTATCTGCGAAATCAAGTCCTTTGTGCTTGGTGCCGCCGCAAGGACATCGCGAACAAGATCCCAGTACAGTTGGGCAAGTTCTGATGTCAGTCCGTCACCGATATACATCAATTGGACAACCAGATAGACTCTTCTGCACGGCGATGTCGCTTCAGCTTCGGTCAGGATATCCTTTTCCCTGAGGAGGGGCACCTTGTTCTCAATCAGCAGATGGGCGACGGCATGTCCGTTTTTAATAACGGCACCACCCACGATAACCCGCTCTTCAGGTTTCAACGTAAGTTTTAGCGGCATAATCTAGGATCTCATCACGGAATTAGTCATTGTTTCCTGCACCAGACCTATCTGGCCAGAGATTGCATCAAGTTGTTTGCTTGCGGCCACAACATGAGAATCCGGGGCATCTGCTGAAAGTGCCGGAGTTTGGATGGTTCCCGCGATACCACCTGTAAGACCTTCCCACAAGTGCTTCACTTTTTCATATACCGGCTGAGGTGGCGGAGGAGTCATCAGGCTCATTATCTGCTTTCGCAAAGATGAGTACTGCATCAACTGGTCAATCCGCTCTTTGCTATCAATCGAATATGGCGGAAAGTTTTTGATTATCTTGTCCAGCGATGTCTTCATCTGATCTGCGACAGCATTTGCAGCCGTAAGCCCTTCATTGGTCTGGCGAAGATTAGTCGCCACTGAATTGAGAAAATCGGAAATATTACCCATATTTTGTAACGTATCAACTGTTTTTTGAGGGAGTTCAATCTTGACGGAAACCTTGTCTCCCGCAATAGACTGAACCGTATTTTCTGTACCCACTTTTTGGGCATCCTGCTGTTGTGCTGTTTTTTGCGCCAGCATCTGCTGAACCCCGGTTTGCTGCATCTGTATGGCCGTCGCCGCTGCCAGTCGCTGGTCATTCCCTTCGATTCTCATAGCCGGTTACCTCTCAAATTTGAGATACGCAAACGGGGAGAGGTTGCCCTCTCCCCGCTCAGGAGTGATGATTCGTCTTCTTCAGTTACGACTAGAAGAGTCTGAGGACGGACTGGGCTGCCTGTGAAGACATGCTCAGAGCTGTGGTTCCCAGAGACTGACGGGTCTGCAGCATCAGCATGTTGGCGCCTTCGTTGTTCATGTCGGCCAGCGTCAGGTTGTCTGCACCGGTCTGCAGGGTTGAAATCATCGAGTCTGTAAAATTCTGACGGGTTGTGATGATGTTCAGGTTACCTGCAAGAGATTTTGAGTTACTGCGCAATGTTGCTTCAGCACTTCCCAGGCCAGTCTGAGCAGTAGTAATCTGCGCGGTAGACGACCAGTTGCCCTGCGCTGAACCTACGGCTAGGCCAGCAGCAGTACCCGTGATGCCAGTAACAGTCAACGTAGCGGATGCTGTTTCATTGAAGTTAACGGTCAGTGTATTGCCGGTAAGCAAATTAGTACCACGGTAACTGGCATCGCTTGCAAGGGTATCGATCTGAGTTCTGATGATATCGTACTGTGCAGCAAAAGTAGAACGGTCAGCTGTGCTTGCAGTTCCAAGCGCAGCTTCTGCAAGGCCTTTTGCAGCAGCAACGAGAGCGGATACCGCAGTAATACCGTTGTCAGCAGCCTTGACGGTCTGGATTGCTTCACCCATTGCGTCCTTACGGGAACTGAAGTCGTTAGCTCTGTTGCTTGCAGCCTGGGCAGCAAAAAAGTTGGTCGGGTTGTCAAGCGCGCTGTTGACCTGTTTCCCGGTGGAGAGGCGCTCCTGAGTACGGTCGATAAGCTTTGCTGTGCCTTGAAGCTGGAGGAGGTTACTTCTCATTCCTGAGGTTAATGATACGTCTGCGATTGCCATGGTAATTCCCCTTTCTAGGTTTTTTGAATGATCTTCTGATCACTCTTGGTTTACTGTTCTTATCGGACCGGAGTCAACGGACTTTAGCTTTTTTTCAATCACATCATGCAATTTTTTGGCAACCTCTTGAACAACAGTCCCCCATTGGCCGGAAATCGTCTGCCGGAAAAGTGTTAGACTGTTGTACCACGGCGAGTCGGACCTGTCGAGAAGCCAGCGCCAGTCGGGGGATGATTTGAGCAGCACCCAGGTCGGGACGCCCAGTGCGCCGCAGAGATGAGCGACAGAGGTATCAATGGTGATAACCAAATCAAGGTTTGCTATGGCTGCCGCGGTATCGGCAAATGAAATGAACTCTTCACCAAGATTTACCAGTACACCCGCATACTCCTGTAATTGTTGCACATCGTCTCCAACCTGCAGGCTGTACCAGTTGATCCCCGGCACTGAGAACAGGGGTGCAAGATCATCTAAAAGCAGAGATCGATTTGCCCCCAGCCTTGTCTTCCGCCCCCCCCAGACAAGGCCGACTTTAATCGACCCTGCTACGGCAATCTCCTGCATTCTCTTTTTCCAAAAATCTGAGAGAGAGCTGTCAGCGTCAATATAACCCTCCGGAAAGGGGATATTTGAAAGGTTTGTCCCGAATAGTAAGGGGAGGGAAAACAACGGAATCTGGAAATCTGCCGATGGTGGCCCTTCACCCCGCAAAAACAATGTATTGACATCTTTCCTGTGCATGAATAACGATTTGATCCTGTCGTCCATACATTCAATTATGATTCTTGCGCCAGCCTCATAAAGTTGCGGCAAAAATCTCAAACACTGAATACAGTCGCCATACCCCTGTTCCATACGAACAATAATCGTCTTACCGGTCAATGGTTCCCCGTTCCAGCGCGGGATTACAGTTGACGAAAGACATACCGGATCATTCTTTTCAAAGCGGCCCTCGAAATCGACCCATCCTCTCTCACAATCACCAATTAAGAGGAGGACTGTTGCCCGATTGAATCGTGTCGTCGGAGATTCCGGTTCCTGCGCCAAAGACTTATCCAGCCATTGTATCGCCTCAATCGGGCGAGCTTGTGCCAGCAGTGAAAGTCCCAGATTATTCATATAGTAGGAATCGTCAGGATCAAGCGCCAAAGCCGCCCGATAACAGTTTTCAGCCCCAAAAAAATCACCCTGTTCATGGAGAATCAGGCCTTTTGAGTTATATGCTGAAGAAAAATCCGGTTTGATATTGATCGCCCGCTCCAAACAAGACAAGGCCCTATCATTTTCATCTCCCACACGATAATATATGTCGCCGAGTTCAGCCCACGAAAGCACTCTGTCCGGGGCAATGGAAAGCACCATTTCAAGACAGTAGGCCGCTTTCTGGAAGTTTCCTTCATCAAAATAAATGCGACCAAGATTCTGCCAAGCCTCTATAAAATCTGGATCAATTGCGATAACAGCCAGTAGATTTTCCTTGCAACCGCTACCGTCACCCATACGTTTGAGCGTATTGGCAAGATTAAAGCGAGCGACAAGAAAACCGGGATGCAGAGCCAACGCTTTCGTATAATGAGCAACTGCTTCCGGGTATTGACTCTGCCGGTCAAGCACGGTAGCCAGGCTGTTATGAAGTTCAGCGTTAAGCGGAAAATCTTTAAGGAGCTCACGAAATTTGCTCTCTGATGCTTCCAGCTGATCAGCGCTGAAGAGCCTACGTGCTTCTTCGATCCGTACGGCGGGTGTTTGATTCCGCTCATTACCTGCAGAATATAACTCTACATAGGCTTTTTCCAGTTCTGCCGTCACTCCAGCTGCATCCATGAGTGGAGAACAGGCCATATTAGAACGCAGGTTATCTCGATACTGTTTCAGACGTTTGCTGTCACCAGCAAGAAACATCGCTTTTGATACGTAATTTGAGTGAGTTGATGCCACGAGCTCCGGCACCCCCACATTGGTAAGCAGGGAAGCCCCCACCCTCGAAGCATGCGTTGCTCCTGCCAGCGCCACCACGGGCACCCCCATCCAAAGCGCTTCGCACGTGGTAGTGGTACCATTATAAGGGAAGGTATCAAGCGCAATGTCTATCTGCCCATACAAGGCAAGGTGCTCCACAGGCGAATTGACCGTATTCAGCAAAGCGATACGATCAGCATTGATTCCATGTTTGGCAAATGAATCCAGTACCTGCTTCTGGGTAACCATGTCGCCAAGCGCCATGCTCTTTAGAAAAAGTCGGGAATTTGCAACCCTGTTAAGAATATCCGCCCACACCGCTATTACCGAGTTGTTTACTTTGGCAAAATTATTGAAACTACCAAAGGTAATTATGGCGGACTCCTCACTTGGAGGTGGCATTACTTGAGGAAACTGGAGCGGCGGGAGGTAACAGGTAAATATACGAGGAAGCCGCACAATTTTTTCCGTATAGAGATGTTCCGTCATCCCGGGAGGATCACAGACAACATCGCTTATGTAGTAGTCCATCTGCGCAAGACCTGTTGAATGGGGGTAGCCGATCCAACTCACCTGCACGTGTGCAGGCTTCAGAGCAAAGAGACCAAGGCGGTTACCGGATGAGTGCCCTGAAAGATCAACCAGTATATCGATTTCATCTGCCCGGATTATTTCAGCGGCATCCCGATCAGAAATCGTGGCAATATTCTTCCACTGAACATTATAGGCCATGAGACGCCGGGTTGTTTCATCCTCCTGAACACCATTCGAATAACAATAAATCTGAAACTGCCGGCCATTGTGATTCATAAGGATCGGTTCAAAGAAGAATGAAACCGAGTGGCTGTGAAAGTCACCTGATACATAACCGATACGGATCAGCTTGGAAGGTAACATCAACCCAGCGCGAGAGGTTCTGTTTTCAGATCCGTAAACACTCCGACAATACGCCCTGTGCTCAGACGCTACTTGTTCAGGAGTAGCATCGGCCAGATAGTTAAGCGTCAACAGAAGATTGTTCGCCACAACATGATTTACGGGGTCGAGTTCCAGAGATGTACGGAACGCTTTCACAGCCTCGGTGGCTTTCCCCTGAAATTTATACACTCTGCCAAGATTGTTATACGCAAGAGCATTGGCAGGATTCAGGGCGAGCGCTTGCAGAAGTCGTTCTTCTGCCTCCGCCATTTTCAGGAAGTGAATCAACTCAATAGCAAACCGGGTCAACAGTTCGTCATCTCCGGGATCAATCTGGCAGGCGACCCTGAACTGCTCCATTGCCTCTTCATGTTTGCCTCCATCCGAAAGCGCCATTCCCAGCATTTTATGAAGCCCCGCATGCAGAGGCGACATTGCAATACAGCGGTAAAAACAGGCGACGGCCTCTTGATAGTTGCCAGTTTGGGCGTGTTCGACTCCCAAAAGAAGCAATGCATCAAAATTATCCGGATTTTGAGCCACGATCCGTTGATAGAGTTCCACGGCCTTCCGATGATCGCCACCCTCTGCATAAATCATTGCACGACGGTTCATAGCAATAATATCATCGGGCTTGAATGTGAGCGCCTCTTTAAAAAGAGAACCATCCGCCTCTCTACCTCCTCTTTCAGCAAGGATGACCGCTTCATCCACTAAGACAGAGCTGTAATTATCTCTTTTCATTCCCTTCCCTCTGTCGCCCTGATATAGCGGTCAACCATGGCTGTGAATGCTTCTTCAACATCTTTGGTCACTCCGGAAGCATCCATGAGCGGTGAATTTGCCATTGTGCCACGCAGAGAACTCCTGTACCGGTAAATACGCTCACGATCACAGGCAAGGCTGGCAGCAATCTCTACAAATCCTTCCGTTGATTCAGCTACAAGCTCACTGCACTCAACATTAGTCAACAACGACACCCCAACCCTTGAAAGATGAGAGTTTCCCGCAAGCGTGACAACCGGCACCCCCATCCAGAGCGCTTCACAGGTAGTCGTTGTCCCGTGGTAGGGATAGGTGTCCAGGGCAATATCAATATCAGCATACACCCCCAAATGTTCCAGGGGCGTGGGGGTATGCACCATCAAAGTCAGTCGATCTTCCGTAATGCCATTACGGTCAAAATGCTCGATGAGTCGTTTTCGCGCAGTATTGCCACCCAACGAAGCACTTTTTATAAACAGGCGGGCATCGGGAACCCGCTTCATCACTTCACTCCACAGTGCAATAGTCGTATCACTTACCTTTGCCAGGTTATTGAAGCTGCCAAAGGTAATAGAGCCATTTTTTCTGACGGGAGCAGATGAAACCGGTGGGAATTCTGTCGGCGGCAGGTAGCAACTGAATATCCTCGGAAGCCGCCATATTTTTTCGCAGAACAGATGATCGGTTATACCAGAGGGAGCACAAAGATTATCGGATATATAGTAATCGAACTGTTTCATTCCGGTGGTATGGGGATAGCCTATCCAGGTGACCATAACCGGAGCAGGCTTAAGCGCGCAGACATCCATCCGGTTTTTTCCTGTATGCCCCGACAGATCCACAAGTATATCTACCTCATCTTTTTCTATCAGACCGGCGGCATCTTCCGCAGAGAGATTTGATATATCGCGCCACAACAGGTCCAGTGAACGCATCCTGAGCGTTGTGTCGTCGCCTGCGGTCCGATTGGTGTAGCAGTAAATCTGGAATCTGCTTCGATCATGGTTAATCAGTACCGGCTCCAGAAAAAAAGACACCGAATGAAGGCAGAAGTCATTTGAGAGGTAACCAATCCTCAGGCGGCTGTCCTCAGATGGAAAACGCCTCATTTTAAACGATCCTGGTGGTGGAACTGCTTGAAAAAACCGGGTACAGAGAGAGAGATGCTCCGCAGCAGTCATCTCCGGCGTCAACGAATCAAGATAGCAGAGAGAGTAGAGCAGATTACTCAAGGCCCCGCGGTTATCCGGCTCAATCCCGAACAACTCTCGAAAAATGGCTAGAGCATCCTCTCCCTTTCCCTCGAGTTGATAGAGCCGGGCAAGATTATTTTTCACATCATTCAGCTTTGGGTTAAGCTCAAGCGCACGCAAGAGAAGCATTTCTGCGGCGTCAAAATGGTAATTTCTGAACAGAAGATCAGCCAGGCTTCCCATACACTCAGCATATTTCGGGTCTAAAGCAAGAGCATGCTCAAAAGCGGCCTTCGCCTCCGGGTCCTTACCCAACTCCCGAAGTGCCAGGCCGATATAGTAATAGGATTGGGGCAGCGTTGGTACGGATTCGACTACCTTTTCCAACAGTTCAATTGCTCGAAGGGGGTTACCCGACATCTGGCAGGCAACACCGAGGGTAAAAAGAGCATCCAGCAGATGTGGACCCAACAGGAGTGCATTTTCCAGGTGGCGGATTGCATTTGAGTGATCACCCATCTGTTCACAGATCTGCCCCAGAAGGGCATGAAGCTCCGCTTCGTTCGGGAAAAGAGATATGTGTTCTTCCAATAGTTCCCGAGCTTCCCGACAATGTCCCTGGCTGCGAAGCTCCCTGCTTTTTTGAAGTACGATGCCGGCGGGACTCACAACCTCCTCCAGCGAGGGTCGGCAGGCGAGAATGGCTTCCCGCACAACTGCTGCAGATCAGGATACAGACGGCTGTGATCCGGATCAAAGTCAAAACCATCCTGTTGGTAATACCATCCATCATCGCGCACTACCTGATCTCTCCATTTAGAAATGAAGCGATCCCTGTTATCAAGGAATCGGCTGTGACGTTGGTCCAGGACGCTTTCATCGGTTTCAGTCTTTGGGGCTAGCGTCATCCCCTGAAAGTGAATCACCGTGCTTTCTGCACAGTAAAAACAGGAGAGTCCTTTACTGCGATACAGATAACAGAGATCATCATCCTCCCAGCCATTCCGGTACAACTCATCAAAACCACCAAACCGAAGAAACTCCTCGTGGCGGGCCATAACACAGGCCCCGGTAAGCAAGGCATAATTCCGGCTTTTGTTAACACACGGTTCGTCAGCGGAAAATTTATAGTAAATGTGATACGGGTGGGCGAATTGCGTCGTCAAGTCCTTCCATACCTTGCCGCAATGCTGAATCGTGCCGTCCGGGAAGATCAGTTTTGGTGCAACCAACCCGACGTCAGACCGGGAGGCCAGAATGGCAACTAATGGGGCAAGCCACCCTTGCTGCGGGATCGTGTCATTATTGAGAAACAGGAGATACTGCCCGGCGGCTGCATATGCCCCGGTATTGCATGCAGCCGCAAAACCACCATTCGTAGCCCGCCGAATAATGCTGACATTACTGAAAGCCATTGAAACCGGTTTCGGCGAGGCATCATCGACAACAATGATTTCTATCTGCCCCGGAACTGTCGTTGCCAAAAGCGCGGCAATACAATCCACCGTAAAATGAGATTCACCAAAAACCGGTATGACAACCGATACAATCGGTTGCACCTGCTTCTTCAAGCAAAAGTTTTCTATCCGGGCCAAGCGCTGTCGGTGCCGCATACGGTATTGCTCAAATATCTTAACCATTTCCGGTTGGACTATTTCTTTCCGGTTCGATATTCCATCACCCGACATCCAGTATAGGCCGGTGAACTCCGGTATATGTAGAATTCGATACCGTTCACCAATACGCAACCACATATCCTGATCACCAATAACCTTGTACGACTCATTAAAAAGGCCGACACTCTCATGCACACTACGTCGCCACATTGGGTGGGGACCAATACTGAATCCCGACAGATGGTCATCGAACGAATATTGTGGCCAGCGTGTTTCACCAGAGCGAATATGGGAAGCAAATGTTTGATGAGGGTGACGAGTGATATAACTGTCACCAAAAACTAATACCGCTTCAGGATTATCGTCAAGTGCCTGTTTTAGAATTTGAAGTGCTTCTTGACATAGGCGATCATTAGTGCTGAAGGTAAATAGATAGATCCCTTTTGCTTCCCTAATTGCAAGATTCCAAGCTTCATAGATTCCAACTCGTTCTGAAGTTCTGATGTAGCGGATATTGTGATAGTACTTTTGAAATTCCTCTACAGTTGCTCGTTCGTTTTCCGGAGAAGCGGCATCTACTATAATAAACTCAGCCTGATCGGCAATTGTCTGCCCCACCAGATCCTCAAGACATTCCCGTATGAACGCTTCTGATGCATAGGTAGTCACAAGTACAGTAACAACAGGAGTCGACCTTGGCGCTTCCTCTTTTTCCCATGGTGCCGGCAGTATCAGGGGCATTCCAGTAACCTCCGGTAAAAAGAATCCATCCCGGTGTCCTCTGGAAACCAGGAAAGATAATATTCCATGGCCCATTGCACGTTGCCACGCTGACCCAGTTCATGGAAAATAACGGCCAGATTACGATACGCTTCACGTCTACTCGCATCATGTTGGGTAACCAGTACAAGGTGCTCGATAGCTTTATCTAGTTTCCCTTTGTGATAGAGCATCACACCCATATTGTTGTTGCCATTGGCAGAAGTAGGCCAAATATCCAAGGCTTCGTCGGTCGCTTGGAGTGCACCATCCAGGTCATTACAGTAGAAATTGGTTTCCCCCTTCTGTATAAGCATTTCAGCATGTTGCTTTAATTCCAGACATTCTTGCAGACAGCGTTTGAGTGACTGAAGGTCATAATCGACCGAATCCAGCCAGAGGATTATTTCATCATAAAATATTGATGCGGATTCAAGTCCGCCTTTCCTACCCATAATCCACTCTTTAACAGTTTGAAGATATATTTCTCGGAGATTGTGGTGGTGTGGTTTGAAACGCGGTATATCGTAGGCCACTGAAAAGTCCAAAAATTTATCTCTCGGAATTTTGAGTGGCGGGGGGGACGGTTCGAACGGTGCGTCAGCGCCCAAGCATGACAATTCTCTTGAAATTGCAGCACGCGCTTCTTCATGATATTTTTCAATGTTGTGGACAGACCTATTACTGCCCTGCTTCCTGAATCCTGCTAACAAAGCATCCAACGTATAGAGGATGTCTGTCCGATAAAATCGCATCCAAAGTTCTGTATCCGCCGCCAATTGATAGAGGGTATCAAGTCCACCACCGCATCTATCCCAGAGTTCTCTTCGCCAAAATGTTGCCTCTTGCATAATAAACGGTTTATCAAGATGCCCAAAAAGCATCTTTCTACGTGAAAATTGTGGTGTAAATTTCTCCAGACTTTCAAGCATCCCATTCTGTTGAAATATGGTCGCTCTTCCTGTCAGCCAATTTACTTTTGGATGTTCAGAAAAGGCACAAGATACCTTTAAAAATGCGTTGGGATGATATCGGTCATCGGAATTGAGCCAAGCCATTATCTTTCCTGATGTGTGAGCAAAGCCGGCATTGATGGCAGCGTATTGCCCTTCGTCCGGACATGATTGCCAATAGGTAAGATATTGAGCGTATTTTTTGATTATTTCTACTGAACCATCGGTGCTACCGCCATCCATGACAACATATTCAAGATTGGGATACCCTTGACTTAAAACGGAATCAATGCACTCTTCCAGATATTGCATCTGATTATAGGAAGGCGTCACTATGGATATTCGGGGGGGAAGAGGCATATTGTTCATGCCTCCTTCAGCGAGACCAAACACAAAGTTTTTATATTAGAATACTGATCCATTGATTAAGAACACTCGAAAATTTTATATGTTTTTACCAATGCATCTTGTACTTCACGGGCCATTTTAGACCAGGAAAATTTTTGGACCTGCCTTCTTCCAATTTTTATGAGATGTTCGCGAATTCCAGGCTGTTGAATGCTTTGGAGACTCGCAGCCATTTCATCCGGTAAATCAGATGCGACATAAAGTGCAGCCGCCCCCGCCACTTCAGGAATAGATGAATTGTGGCAAGTGATAACAGGACAGTCACAAGCCATTGACTCCAAAATCGGTAGACCAAAACCCTCATAAAGGGACGGATATACAAATGCCACCGCCCCGGAATATGCGACACTAAGCTCATGATCTTCCAAATAGAGCACATGTACTGTACTACCAGGGACTAGCCGCTCTAACTCCGTTTCAAGCTCAGGCATCCCTCCGACACAAACAATTTCCAAGGCTCTGTTGCCTGGTAAACGCGCAAATCCTTCAAAAAGCAGTTTTGCGTTTTTGTAGATCTGGCGTTGACCTATAAAGAGAAAATAGGGCTTGGTAATCCCATACTTATTGGTAAAAGATTTGATTTCGGGCTGTGAGGCGGGCTTAAATACAGCTGTATCAACAGCGGGATATGCAATGGCAATCTTACCAACAGCGGGAGGATATGCCCTGGCAAGATCCATTGCAGTGTAACGGGATATTGCAATGTAGGCCAATGCATGGGTAATCCCGTAATGTTTTTCACGCCAAGGTGCATTGTTCAGATCGAAAAACTGTGTGTTTTCCGGTATCATGTCGTATGCATAAAACACTGACCGGGTCGTAATTGGTGTTGTGTAATAGCTTGAAACAAACAGGTCCGCCCCTTCCTCATCGCAGACCATCTGGAGCATGGCACGATCTTTGTCAGTGGCGCTATAGTCATATGCAGGGATGGTTCTGGTGCGGATTCCCTCAATTTTTGGTGCTGTGCCAACCCTGTCCAGCAAAACAATCGAATGAGAAAAGTCTGTTTTTGCCCATTCGGTAAGCAATCTAAACCAAAGTCGGGCAATTCCGGTATTCATCAGCTGGAAAAAGACGGCATCAACTACAATCTTTGGCTTCGAGGGTTGCTTTTCTTCAGAAATAATTAAAGGGATAACACCATAATCTCGTGCGGGAACAACGGTTGTGTCATCACCAACCCAAGGAAAATAGTCCCGTAGATATACTGGAAAGTTATTCTGTTCTTGTAACCTCAACCAGTGAGACAAAGCCCCGGAATACCCATAATACGACTCCTTGAACCGAAGTTGTTCGGGCAATACATACGCAAAGTGCTGGAAAACCAGGCCATGAATCTCTGTCTCGCCATGTAAAAATGGGTTGACCGCTGCAAGGTCAATAGAAGAACCCTGTTGCAAGGGGCGATGCAAACGAGGAGGTTCATGGGCTATCCATTGACACCCGGGAGTATAGCGCCAAGTTCTCAGCCATTCCATGGCGGGATTCTGGCTGTAACAATTTCGGCTGTTGACAACCAAATTTCTGCCAACAAAGAAATGGCACCAGTAAAATGCAGCTGTTTTCTCAGGATTTTGAACAAACAGCTTTCTCGCTGAAATTATCTGCTCTGAAGTCCAATATTCGTCAACATCGATCTGCCACAACAGGCACTCTTCATGAATGGTTGAAACCGGAGCAGCAACCATCTCCAGTTTTCCTTCCCAGAAACATCCTTTCGGCTTTCGATAAATGCTGATTTGGTCAGGAAATAGCAGTTTCAATTGGTCCAGATATTCCGTCGTTCCATCTATGCTTAAACCGTTACGATGGTATTCATCAGGTATGTGTCCACCAAGCTGTTTCGACCAGGAAGTATCATGTACGAGATCTGCCACCCCCTCTACAATATGCCAATGCCATCTGAAGGGGAGTTGTTTCAGGATATCAATATGATACTTGATGAATGGCATGCCGTTGAGAACTATGGTAAAAAAATGGATAGGTAACGTTTCTTCACGCTTTCTGAATACCGCATAGCCGTTGCGCAGTTGCCTGTTCTCATGATGGATTTCATAATTTGGGTCATTTTTAAGTCGTTGATAGTTCTGATAGTTTTTAAAGGTTGTAATATCGTCCAGCAACAACCAGCGGGCGCCATACACCAGCTCAAGCTCAGCCGAACCGGTAAACTCAGAGCCGTCAATCAATACCATGTCAAACATACTGATATCATGTTGTTGCTTTATTAATTGGATGCCATTTTCCGGGACACCAGAGGTGGCTATGTAATCTACATCATGGCGCAACCACCCCAAAACCTGCTCCAGAGGATAAGTGTTCAGGTTGGTGGGGATATGTTTATAAAACAACGTCACTTCCTTTTCCGTTGGGAAAGCGGTACGAGAAACAGATGAGACGTTGTAGCAGTGCACAAACGGATATGCAGCGTAACGCTGCTTCAAAGCCTCATAACGAGGCAAAGAGACCTCCATGCAATAAAGATGTGGTTTTCTAACCTTGCTCTCTATCCCTTGCACAAATGCCTCGGTACTACCTCCACCGGCAGAAGAGCCTATTTCAAGTATCGTATTAATTTTGTCATCTACTACAAGGCGCTTTATAAGAAAATAAAATTCATCATTTATTATTTCAGGAGGAATTATATCAAGTTCTAAAGCCACCTTAGTATCCTCAACTTCATTTTGACCATTTAGTACATTAATAAACTGTTTTGCCTGACTGGTACTATCGAAATGTTTACTAACATAGTTTCTTGCATTGTCACGCATTCCAGGATTAAGTTCTGTTGCCTTAACTGCTTTAAGCAAAGCCTCTGCTAATGTTTCAGGATCGTTAGGAGCATACAGAAAACCTGTCAAACCGTTCAATAATGTGTCCGCCGTCCCTCCGGTCTCATGAACCACCGGAATACAACCGCATGCTTGTGCTTCAATAGTTACCAAGCCGAAACTTTCTAACTTAGATGGCAGACATAAAATGCCATGCTGTCGGTATACATCAGGCATTTGGTTATTGGGCACTTCGCCGTGAAAAGATACTCCCGGAAGTGGCAGTGTTCGCAGCGCGCTTTCATACTCATCGTCGTTATGCCACATAGCGGCGCTCCCGTAGATGTGCAGTTCTGCATCGGGCAGACATTGCCGTACTTTCACGAAAGCCTGAATGAGGATATGAACCCCCTTATGCGGAACTAGAGCGCCGGCAAACATGATTGAATGATTGTTGCGCGTTTGATCAGTAGGATAAAAGCGTTTCGTATCAACGGCATTTGGAAGCACTTCAATTCGGGACGTGGGTACCCCCTGTGTCACCAGAGCTAAACGATGCCGCTCTGAAAGCGCCAACACAAAATCAAATTCCTGCAGCCGTGGGAAGGCCTCAGGATCAATATGCCAGCAATGCTGATGCAGAAACCAACGCTGACCACAAGCTTTCGGGCTCTCCTTAAACGCATTAATGTGTGTGGCAAAAATAACCGTTTCGTAGCCAGCAAGAAAGTCGCCACGCCTATTCTCTGGAGGAAGGGGCATAACAGTGACCAAATCACTTCTCTTGACGTCAGCAACGAGGTCGCCGGTTAGATGTACATCGAAACTATTACACAGTACAGCAACTGTTCGAGCCAAGCCCACCATGACCGCGTTTGTCCCGGCCAAGGTGCCATCAGCATCCTGCAACCCCTTATAGTAAAAAAGAATCTTTTTTCTGCTAGAATCGAATTGCGGCTCTTTTAAACCCGACACACTGTGCACATATCGCTCGAGTGCAGCTGCTCTGGACATTGCTCCCAGAGTCCGCAGTCTCTGAGCGTGCTGAGTTGCCTCTTGCAGCACATCATGCCGAATATAAGCTAGCCCAACAGTATCCTTTAACCTCATCAGCGTTTCTCGCATTGATAAATCGATATTTTTATTAACTCCCAGATCATCTACAGTTGCAGCCACAACACTCTGAATTGACTTACGGCCTTGATCTGTACAGCGACCTAACCATTCTGCCAAACGATCAAGCAGCGCAGCTGAGGGCCCACATGAATGGATTAACGCTGAGGGAGTTACAGCTATGGCGATTGCTTCCTTAATAGCAGCCGAAGCCTGTTGCGGATCGCTTAGATTAAGCAGTGGGAATATCTCAGGAAATGGTGTACGGTTGATAAATTCAATGGCAGATCGCGCTGAATCAAAAAAACCAGCCTCAGGAAATGCATTGGTACTCTGCCCACTGTGCCATCGGGTTACACAGGTACGACGATCAATATAGCACGACGGAAACCTTGCGCTGATCCGAAGCCACATATCGTAGTCTTGACCGCTACGAAAAGTTTCGTTGAAACAACCAACCTTATTGAATACATCACGATGCACGGCAACACTATTGCCATGGATGTAGGGGCCGACAAAGAATCGAGAAACCTGAAACGGAAGTGATGGAATCGGGTTCCACAAATCAGGCTCACTCTTTACTCCTGTAGCGTCATCGAGATAGGAAAAATGACTATAAAAAAACTTGGTTTCAGGACACTTGCCTATTGCCTCAAGATGCACGGCAAGCTTGTCAGCTTCAAAAAGATCGTCCGACGAGAGCCAGCAGATCCATTCACCCACTGCATGCTTCAGCCCTTCATTCAGTGCCGAGGCAACACCACCATTGGTTTTATGAAACAGCCGAATTCTACTGTCTCGATCCGCATATTCTTGCGCAATTTGTGCAGTGTTATCAGTTGATCCATCATTAACAACAAGAGCCTCCCAGTTAGAGTAACTCTGAGTAATAAGACTATCGAGAGCGTAAGACAGAAACTGACTTTGATTATATGTAGGAACTATTATTGAAAATAAAATATTCGGTTTTAATGTTTTTATTGCCCAGATAGCACCATGTGGTACGTCATATTTTTTCCCCATATTGTCATACTGATGAAAATCAGGCGATACAACTATATCCCATTCTCCACCGAAATCCTCTGGCTCCCATCCGGACTTATGTTCCTGCCACTCAGCACCGTCCAAACCCCAAGCATCTTTTCCATCAGGATGATGCTGAGGAATAAAACCTAATGTCGTGAAAACAGCGATCTGAGTGCGGGCTATTCGTTCCGTATCTTTAAGTAGTTTAAGAGACTTTTCCTTAGGTAAATGTTCAATTATATCTACAAGAAAAACAGTATCTACTGATTTTTCAGGAAAGAGCTCTAATGCTTTCTCCCAATCAGCGTTGACAAATGAATATACCCTGCTGGTATCATCCCGTACATTTGTTTTTAATATATTGATATATTGTTCAAAAGGTTCACAACAGATATGAACCTGAGGGATAATGAAGTTTTGTGGCCTAATGCCGCACCCGATATCCAGCACTACATCTACTTGTTTCAATTTTGATATTGCCAATGGGAACAAATCACCAGCCTTTACCCAGACACCAAGCACATGACTATGTGAATCTATTAAAATATTATTCATGTCACCACCACTAAATATATTATTTTCCCCACACTGTTCGGTCCACATAGGCCGTATAGCTCATAATGGTCCGCACTATCTTCTTTGAAACATTGTCAGCTTCATAATCCGGCACAATCCTGAATGCCCTCTCTCCCCGCAAAGCATGTGCCACGACGATCGCCACTGATTCAAGCACCCGTTCCGGTTTCAGCCCGCACATGATCAGCGTCGCCTCATCCATTCCCTCGGGGCGCTCGTGGGCCTGACGTATTGTGACCGCAGGTAATCCAAGGATTGAGGCTTCTTCGGTTATGGTGCCGCTATCAGACACGGTACACCGTGCGTTCATCTGCAGCCTAACGTAATCTAAAAACCCCAGCGGTTTGAGAAAGCGTACCAGTGGATTACTGCTGCTAATACCCCGTTCGTCCAGTTTTTTGCGGGTGCGAGGATGTGTGGACACGATTAGCGGCAGTCCGTACTGCCCCGCCACTGCATCCAGCGATGCCAGCAGGTCGGTCAGGTTTTGCTCACTGTCCACATTCTCTTCGCGGTGGGCGCTGACAACGAAGTAGTTGCCAGTCTCAAGCTGAAGATCCTCAAGAATGGTCGAGCGCTCGATGGCCGGCAGGTAGTAGTTGAGCACCTCGTGCATGGGAGAGCCGGTCTTTACAATGGTTTCTGGGCGAATTCCCTCGGCGATCAGGTAACGCCTGGCATGCTCGGAAAAGACCAGATTGATGTCACTGGTATGGTCGACAATCTTGCGGTTGATCTCTTCAGGTACGCGTTGATCGAAGCAGCGGTTGCCCGCCTCCATGTGAAAGATCGGTATCTTGCGCCTCTTGGCCGCGATCACGGAGAGCGCACTGTTGGTATCCCCTAGCAACAGCATAGCATCCGGCAGTTCTTTCTCGAACACCTCGTCGGCGCGGGCGATCACGTTGCCGATGGTTTCGGCGGCGCTCTTTCCAGCTGCATTCAGGAAATAGTCCGGTTTACGCACCTGGAGCTGCTGGAAAAAAATTTCGTTCAATTCGAAGTCAAAATTTTGACCGGTGTGAACAAGGATGTGTTTGGTATGCTGATCCAACTCGGCAATGACCCGGGAAAGTTTGATAATTTCGGGACGGGTACCGACTATAGTAATGACCTTCATCGCAGAAATTCTCCCTCTTCAACCATTTCCTGGCCGATCAGCAGGCGGTATTTTTCAAGCAGATTACGTGTTTCATCGAGTGAAAGCAGCGAATCACTGGAGCTGTACTCTCGGTTAAGCGGCGCATTTTCGAAGGCATCAGTGACCAGTTCCGGCAGCATCGGTTTAATTGCGTAGTAGTCCCCTCTATCAAAAGTTCGCCACCCTTCCTCAAAAGAGACCATGCTTTCATGCACCTTCTCACCAGGTCTTATGCCGGTGATCTGAATCTCGACCGGACGGTCCCCAATCAGGGCACGGGCGACGTCAATCATACATGAGGCAGGTACCTTTGGCACGTATGTCTCGCCGGGATTTGCGCCCTTCAGGGCAGCGATAATGGTATCTACAGCCCGCTCCAAAGGCAGTAGAAACCTGGTCATCTCCTCGGTTGTGATGGTGACAGGCCCGCCATTTTTGATCTGATCATGAAATAGCGGGATGACAGAACCCCTTGACGCCAGGACATTTCCATAACGGACGCAGATAAAGCGCGTGGCCTGTGAATTAAGATTGCCAGCGATAAATACTCGCTCCTGGAGAGCCTTGGTCATCCCCATAACATTGACCGGCTTGCAGGCCTTATCGGTAGAGACGCCCACAACAGCTTGGACAGGTAGATCGTTTTCGCGGATAGCACGGACAATGTTTTCTGCACCGGTGACATTGGTCATGACCGCTTCAGCTGGAAAGTACTCGCAAGAAGGCACCTGTTTAAGGGCGGCCGCATTAATGACGATATCGGCTGTTTTAATTGCAGACGATACTGAGGCATAATTGCGAACATCTCCGATCCTGAATTCCAGCAACTGAGCGAAGTTATTGTAAATGACCTCGTCTGTGACCTTGCGCTTCTGTTGATATTCAACTCGCATGAAGTGCTGCTTGGCTTCGTCACGGGAGAAGATGATGATTTTTTTCGGAGTGCCTGCAGCTCCCGAAAGAAGTCGACGCGTGAGGACCTTGCCGAGTGATCCGGTCCCCCCTGTAATAACAACTACTTTCCCCTCAAATATGCCTATATTCACGTTCATTGCCTTTCTTGATAATGATCCGCTGCGATGAAATCCTGGTGCATACGCCTAGTCAGCTCTTCCCAAGAGGGTACGCTGTAACCTGTTGCCTGCCTGAAGCGCTGTGAGTTAAGCGACCTGTCGACAATAAAGTCGTCGCAGGGAACTATTCTTGTCGGGACACAATACTGGCGTGCAATCATCGCGAGTAGGTCACTCTTGCAAATTGGGTCGGAAGAGATGTGATACAGCCCGTGAAGATTCATGTTGGGTATTACATGGTTTATGATGATATCGGCAAGCACGATTGTTGGAAAGCCAGAAAAAGTAGCACGAGTAAAACCGTTCACCTCTGTGGTTTGTGACAGGAACCATTCAACCAGACCAAAGCGGGTACCAAGCTCATGGCCGATAATGGAAGTACGCAGGGTGACGCAATGAAGATAAGATTCGACTTCTCCCAGAAACTTGGTGCGACCGTATAGGTCGGAGGCGTTTGAAGCGTCCGTCTCTACATAGTTGCCTTTCATGCCGTCAAAGACGCAATCGCTGCTGATATGGATGAGTCGCGCTCCAACGGCCTTACAGAGCATGGCTAACCTATGTGGGAAGAGGGAATTGACCGATAGGGCGGGAATGTGTTCAGCGGAAGCTGAAAGCTGTTTTATGATGCCGATACAATTGATGACGCAACCAGGCTTGAAATATCCCAGCACCTTGACAATGGAATCAAAATTATCCGCATCGACTCCACCGGCTATTTTCTGCAGCATTTCTGGCCGAAAATAGTGGGCGAGAGTCTCCGCTTTTCGTGCTGTTGCCCGCACATCATACCTGTCTGAAAGGAACAATTGCGAAAACAATGTATGCCCGAGCATGCCGGAGGCGCCAAGAACAAGGATTTTGTTCGAATTATTGTTCATAAAACCTTTGGTGTCATAAGAAAACGGTCCTATCCCCCATACAAAGGTTGCTGGATAGCTATCCGCCGTAGCGGGTTCTTCTTAGTTGTGTTCCTACGGCAAATCTAAGCACGTTGCTCAGCAAATTCCGCAACCTTGGTTTTATAATAGATAACTTTTAATTAGGCTTACTTATTAAAAAACCTTGCAATATTACTGAACAATTTGGCCAACTCATGTCAAACTTTTCCTTTATTATCGCCCCATCATCCTGACAACATCCCGCATTTTATATCGCGCCTGCCAGCCCAGCCACTCAGTAGCCTTGGCTGGATTTGCGCGACTAACCATGATCTCGGAAGGGCGCAACAGCGTCGGATCAGTGACAACATGGTCGCGCCAATCAAGGCCAACACAGCTAAAGGCCTCGGCTACAAACTCCTCCAGCGTATGGGTTTCACCGGTGGCCACCACGTAATCCTCCGGATCATCCTGCTGAAGGATAAGCCACATGGCCTCAACATATTCCGGAGCCCAGCCCCAGTCACGAGCAATGGAGATATTACCTAGAGAAAGCTTTTCTTTGCTGCCTGAAGCGATTCGGCCTGCTGCCAGGATAATTTTGCGGGTAACGAAACGTTCGGGGCGCAGGGGGGATTCATGATTGAAAAGGATGCCGGTACAGACATGCAGGTTATAGGCTTCACGGTAGTTGGCGACCTCCCAGAAGGCGGTCGCTTTTGCAACTGCATAGGGGCTACGGGGGCGAAAGGGGGTCTCTTCGTCGGCAGGTACTCCGCCAGTGTTACCAAAGCATTCGCTCGATCCGGCGTTGTACAGGCGGGCCTTGATGCCGGTGAAACGGAGCGCCTCCAGCAGGTTAAGCACGCCAACACTGATGCTTTCCAGCGTTTCCACCGGTTGGTCGAAAGAGAGCCCGACTGAACTCTGCCCTGCCAGATTATAGATTTCGTCCGGCTGAACCCTTACCAGTGTCTGGATAACACTTCGAAAATCTGTGAGCGTCATGGACAAGCAGGTGACCTTACCCTTAATGCCAACTGTATCCAGATTTGGAAAGGTTGACATCTGTGCATCCCGGGCTGTTCCGAAGACATGATACCCTTTTTCAACGAGCAGCTTTGCCAGATACGCACCATCCTGACCAGATACGCCGCATATCAGAGCTTTTTTTGCTGTTACCATAGTCACCTTAAGAAATGATATCCCAAGAAGATCAGGACTCCCCAATTTTCCACTGAACAATCATCTAAACTCAATGCCACACACGCCTCATCAACCTCCATAAACAACACAAAACAACTTGCTTTCCCACCACAGTTTATTTATGCAATTTAAGCGCCGACTTTTAAGATGCCTACCATTACTGAATTGGAGACCCTATCTCACTTCTTTAAAATGAATTTTGCCAAATTATTGACATCAGCAATACGGAGATACTTCTGAGTAACTTAATCGTAAGCATCTGAATTTACATATTCATACAGTTTGGGGTGTTTCTTGTATTTGCACCAGCGTGAACCCCATTTCTTGGGCTCTTCGTTTCAGATTTTGCACTACCCGTGACCGATAACGTTCTTCATACTGCTCCTGTCCGGCATCAACAAATGCTGTACCATGCTTGAGCATGCTGTAAACAAGTCTGGCCAATTTGTGAGCCGTCGCAGTAATAGCTTTGGGCGCTCCCAGTCGTGACCGTTGCCGTCTCAAGTATGCACCCAACGCGCTCTTTGAATTGAATAACGTCAGTGCTGCCATGCGCAGAGCCGCTGCGGCTCGGTTGGCAACTGGCTTGGTCGCACTGCTCAATACCTTGCCGCCACTGATTTTGGAACCAGGGCAGAGGCCAAGCCAAGAAGTGAAGTGCTTGACCGTCTTCCAACGGTTCATGTCAGTACCAATCTCGGCAATGATCTTAAGTGCCGTGTTGGTGTTGATGCCATTGATACTGGAAAGGTCTGCTCCCGACATCTGTTGCAATGCCTCTTCGATGCTGCGGGGTGGTTTGCTGTCAGTGTCACCGCCGTCCGCCGCGTCGAAGCTTTTGAGTTGCACCAGTATCTGTTGGTCGCAATCTGCAATCTTTTGCAGGTAGAACTCGTAGAGTTCAACTGCCTGCTGCAGGCTGAACAGATGCTCTGCTCGATAGTTGCCGTGCAAGGAACGGGCAATGGTTTCTTCGGTGTTCTTGCAACGCTTGTCCCGTAGGCCGGCCAGAACCTTGGGATTGCGTTCACCTGCAACGATCGCTTTTATGATCCCCATGCCGGTTACACCGGTTATGTCAGTCACTACGTTGTGTAGTTGCACGTTCATCTGGGCAAGAGCTTTCTGCATCCGCTGGATGTGAGAAGCCGAACTTCTCACAAGGGTTGCTCGTTGACGAACATATGCCCGTAGTGTACAGATTTGATCAGTCGGACGAAAAACACCTCTCAGCAGGCCGTAAGTGTGCAACTGCTGCAACCACTGACAGTCCAGGACGTCGCTCTTTCTGCCGGGGACATTCTTGACATGACGGGCGTTGACCAGTCGGACTTCAAAACCATGATGTTCAAGGAGTTCAAAGACCGGAATCCAGTAAATACCAGTTGATTCCATGGCAACTGCTGTGACACCGCAGGAGCGTAACCATTTTGCAAGGCGTTCAAGATCGTCGGTGAACGTTGAAAACTCTTGTACCGGTTTTTCATCAGCTCCTTCTGGTACGGCAACAAAATGGCTCCGAGAGCCAACGTCAATCCCTGCAGCATGCTGATTCAGGTGCTGCAGATGCTTTGGGAGCTTTATGCTTCCCTTCTTGGATGGTTTTTTCTGCTTCATCGATCTGGCCTCCGAAAATGAACTCGGCATGACCGGAAAGGGGAGCTGTCGAATAGGCTCTCTTCTGAACGGGATAGCAACTGCTTCACCAGTGAAAAAACGCCAGCTCCCGAACCACGCTAAACACCGGGCACAAAGCACCAATGGCGATACGGCTTCCTCATCCCGGCTGCCAACAGTATGGTAGCCAATCTTGAGGTGAATCTCAAGTTACTCTATGAAAAAACGTCCCGAAGGGGCGTAGGTCGCTAACGAGAAAGACTATCCCGGCCGCTTTTTGAGATCTCATCGATAAAAACTCAAAAACTTTTTATGGCTTCACGATTACCTCACGATTTAGAAACAAAGCTTTCTGGGTTGCTTTAAATAGAGGGTCTTTCGTGGAGCTTAAACAAACGTTTTTTCAACGTTATGATTTATGATTTAAAACC
>JAFLLC010000070.1 GCA_019162745.1 Deltaproteobacteria bacterium
TTAGCTGCCGGCAAAGTCAGATAGATTACGATCAGAAGCGCCGCGATGGTATAGTTGTACACGCGCGCAAAGTTCATGGATTACCCTGAATATGCATACAGTTAATCTATGTAAACGGTCAAGAAATGTCAACAGGATTGATTGCCGATCAGGTCCCGGATCCACTTCACAGGCACAAAGAGTGATTGATGTATGATATCATGTTGTTTGTGGCGTAATGCATGTCAAACGTTATAGAAAGAAGTAATATCCATAGATAAGGTTGTTCAATCAAAGGAGGCAGCATGAAAGCAGATATAAACGGCAGCACTCTTGCGTATAGTGACAGGGGAAACGGCCTTCCCCTGATTCTTATCCACGGTTTCCCTCTCTGTCGGAAGATGTGGCGGCCACAGGCCGAGGCTTTGTCCAGAGCCGGATGCCGGGTTATCACACCGGATCTGCGGGGTTTCGGGGAGAGCTGTCTTGATTTTTCCGGGACGGTTAATATGGATATATATGCCGACGATACAGTGGCGCTCATGGACCATCTGGGGATCGACAAAGCGGTGGTCGGGGGAATGTCAATGGGAGGGTATGTACTCCTTAACCTCGTGGAGCGTTATCCGGACCGTGTTGCCGCCCTGATCTTCATTGCCACGAAGGCGGGTGGTGACGATGATGCCGGCAAGGCAAGGAGGAGTGCGCTTGCTGAGGCCTGCATTTCACAGGGGATACTTCCGGTGGCAGATGCCTTCCGTAACATCCTCTTCGCCCCTGCGACTCTGAAGGAAAACCCCGAGCTGGTTGACGAGGTGTCCGGATGGATGGATGCGACCTCCCCTCAGGGTGCGGTGGCCGGGCTTATCGCCATGCGGGAGCGGAAGGATTATCTCCCCCTGCTCGGCGGTATCAGCCAACCGACCCTCGTGATTGGAGCTGACCAGGACCAGGCCATACCGGTTGAAAATTCGCGTATCATTGCGGAAGGGCTTCCGGATGCGGAGCTTTGTATCCTGCCTGGTAGCGGGCATTTGGTAAATCTGGAGCAACCGGCAGGGTTCAATGAAGCGATCCTTAAATTTCTTGCCAGGCTGTAAAAAATGCTGGTGACTTTGAATCAGCAAAGGCGGCCGATTGGCCGCCTTTTGAATTTAATGTTACGAACTCCATTCACAGATAAAAATATTTAGAGTGCCTGCCAGCTCAGCCTTGAAAATAGCTAAATTTCCCAGTTAGAGATTTTCATGGTGCCGTTCTTTGCCAGGTTGACCTGCATATTGAAAACTCGATCAAGAAGCTGTGGTTCATGCCCCGCCTTTCTTGCCAGACAATCCTTTGTCGCCATGTCAAGGTATTCCTGGAGGATCGGTTTGTAATCGGGGTGGGCACATTTGTCGATAATAAGTTGGGCGCGAGTCTTTGGATCAAGTCCTCGCAGGTCGGCAAGCCCCTGCTCCGTAACCAGCACATCCAGGTCATGTTCGGTATGGTCTACGTGCGGGACATGAGGAACCACACAGGTGATTCCGGTCGGGTCGGTTTTGGTAGGTCGTGCCGATGGTGTATGCATAATGGAAAGGTATGCATTGCGCAGGAAGTCTCCTGAACCACCGATGCCGTTGATCATGCGGGTACCGCCCACCAGGGTTGAATTGGCATGGGCATAAATATCAAACTCGATCGGGGTGTTCATGGCGATGCAGCCGAGCCGCCGGATCGGTTCCGGATGATTGGCGATCGAGAGCTGACGCATGATCACCTTGCTGCTGTACTTGTCCCAATCGCCATAGAAACGCTTGAACCCTTCCACAGAGAAGGAGAGTGAAACCGTGGAAGCAAAGTCAAGCTTGCCTGAATCAAGAAAGTCGAGCATCGTGTCCTGCAGTACCTCGGTCCATACATTC
This sequence comes from Deltaproteobacteria bacterium, assembly GCA_019162745.1. GTDB lineage: Bacteria > Desulfobacterota > Desulfuromonadia > Geobacterales > Pseudopelobacteraceae > JACRCG01. The sequence goes on from JAFLLC010000070.1 coordinate 1,887, forward strand.
AGGCCGCTGAAGGGGCCGTTTGCCAGGCCTCCAATTACCGCATTGGCGATAGACCCAACGCCGGACTGGAGCGGCAGCAGGTTTTTTGGTAACCGGCCGTTTTTAACTTCAAACTGGAAAAAATCAATGATGTTACTGGCAATAGCCTCGGAAGTTTCGTCCTGTCCGCTGAAAGAGCGTCCATTATCCGGCAGTTTGGATTCAATAATGGCTACAATCTTATCGGTGTCAACCTGTACGTAGGGTGACCCGGCCCGGTCATCAACGCGGCTGATGAAGTACGGCTTGCGATTGGGCGGGTTGATCGGATCGATAATATCGTGGAGTCCTTCGAAGTTGGGGAGCGCAGTATTCAGTTCGATAATGATCTTGTCGGCAATCTGTACAATTTCCGGAACTGCACCGCAGGAAGCGGTCAGGACCAGTCCGCCGTTCTCGGTGATGGCGGAACATTCGATAATGGCTATATCAAGGCGGCCGCCATTATCTTTGGTATAAAACCCGTAGCCCAGGTCCTGCGCAAACATGGAGAGATGGCGGTCACCCATCCGGATACGCCCTTCATTGATGCCGGCCTGAATATTCTTTCCGGTCTGATACGGCCAGCGACGGTCGATCATATCGAGCGATGCCCAACGATCTTCAGTCTCTACACCAACGGATGCTCCGATGAAGAGATTGAATTTCAGCTTGCCCTGCAGGTTATTTTTTTCTACATAGTCTGCTAAGGCGGTAGGGACAACCTTGGGGTAACCGGCTGGGGTGAACCCCGACCAGCCGAGATTCATACCGTTTTTAAACAGGGGGAGGACTTCTTCTACTTTCTTGATCTTTGCGTGGAGGCTGGTCCTTCTGATTCTTTCGTGTAATATTGACATTCAATTATCCTTTCTATTTCCTTTAAGATCGCCTCAATAATTGGCGTAGAGACACGGGACATATATTGTATGATTATATGCCCAGTAAAAAATCGAACGTTCGTTTGAATATATATATCATTACGCGGAGTCTGATGCAATTTTTTATTGTATACAGATCTTGAAAGCGGATTTTAATTATCTAGATATTTAAACGGCTAGTATGCTAATAAAATCGGCATGGATAAAAACGATCTCAGGAACAAACTAATTTCAATCGCTACACGCTTATTTGCCGAGCGCGGTTTAAACGGAGTGAGTATCAGGGAGCTTTCCAATGCGGCGGGAGTAAGTATATCGATGATTTCTTATCATTTTGGGGGAAAGGAGGGGCTGTACTCTTCCGTACTTCAAGAACAGTTCTCCAGTTTCGAACATATCGAAGAGATCAATAACGCGGATGCGGAGGCTTTGACAAAAATTGAAGCGTATATCCGGTGGATAATTGTCAGACATCGAAACAACCCTTATCTGCTGCGGTTTTACACCAGTGAGCTGACCAACCCCACACAATTTTTTTCCTTGATCGTCCAACCGGCAATAGAAAAGGTCATTCAGATTCTGGTCCGGATTATTGAAGAAGGTATTTCAAAAAACAAATTCAGAAAAGACCTGAATCCCGTAGATACCGTGCTCGCTATAGCCGGCATGGTTAATTATTACTTCCTTAGTACGCTAGCCACACAAGAGCTTATCAGTCATTCGCCCGAACGCGATGAAGTGTTGATACGGCACTATATGGATATTTTCACCAAAGGGATTCTGAGCTAGAGAACGGCAGATATGCAAAAAGAAAAGGCGAGGGAACTACTCCCACGCCTTTTGCTAAATATTTGTAGTCGAAGTTGAACAACTCTGCAAAAAGAATCAGAAGAGCCCCTTGGCGTTAAAAAAGCGTCCATACTTTTTGTCTTCGCCTTGAATATGAGTTGTCAGCCAATCCCTAAGGAAATGCAGTACCGCGACACTCAATACTCCATTACCCTCTATAAACTCTTTTTGCAGTTCCATAATCCTGCCGATCAGATACTCATGGGCAGCCTTGTGCCTGAGAATATCAGGATAACCATTGGCTTCCATCATTCTTTCTTCGTCGGCAAAATGGGTTTTCGTATAATCGGCCAATGACTGGAATACTCCCCCCAAGACAACCTGACCCTCACCTCTTTGCATGGCTGAATGCAGTTCATTGATAAGATTGAACAGTTTTTTATGCTGTTCGTCAAACCTGACAACCAGGACACTGAAAGCCGGTTGCCATTCAATAACCGACATGACTGCTACCTCCTGTGATTTAGTCCTCGCATACATAACCGATCCTGACACCTCCCCAATGCCTGCCTGCCATGACTATCGGAGTGGACATGTCGTTCATAATTTCACCGGTGTCACGCAGATAGGTCTGGAGAAGAAATGGATCTTCACTTGTTGCTGCCCTGATGCCGGTACGGTCATTGAAAATTCGCTTGGTTCTGTTGCCGTCCTTGTCTTTATTTACATCACCTGTCAGCGGTTTGGTGTAGCGAAGATTATGTGAAGGACAGTAGCCGGAACGGTCGATGCAGATGGCATAGAACATCCGTTTATCCCTCCCGACGATATCTTCCTGAATCGGTGAGATTATTTCGTCAAATAATCGGTCAGACTGGGTACTGAACTTCTGAGGGTTGGTATTAGGAATCGGCTTGTAATCAGTACTGAACAGGGCTTCCCTTCCGATCCGACCGGAAGAAATCGCACTTTCAAGCGCCACCACAGCTCTGTCTCTCAACTCAACAGCATATCCCTTTATCGTGTCATGGTAATTACCTACCTTGAATTTTCCGACTGTTGTATAGATTCTCTCTGCCGTCTGAGTCAGTTCGCCAAAGGTTAAAACCGATTTTTCCATCTGGGTCTGAATCGTCTGGGAGGTTTCCGAGACCAGGTGTATTTTGGAGGCAATGTCTGAAGTCGTTGCGCTCTGCTCTTCCGTTGCGGTCGCGATGGAATTGATCATGGCTGACGATTCGTTAGCAAGCTCAAGAATATTAGAGATTTGGCTGCTTGCCCTGTTGGAGTTGCTGATACCGTCTTCAACACGCTCTTTTTCCACTTCGATAGATTTCATAGCCGCTCTGATATCGCCCTGAATGGCCTTTATGATCGTAGAAATCTGCTGTGTGGAAGCTGAAGTTTTGCCGGAGAGATTCTTTACCTCATCCGCAACCACGGCAAAGCCTCGCCCTGCTTCACCAGCCCGGGCTGCCTCAATGGCAGCATTCAACGCCAGCAGATTGGTCTGATCAGCGACATCTTCGATCAGTCCGACGATCTCACCTATCTGCGTGGATGATTTTTCAAGCCGTCCCATAACAGCCAGCGACTCCTCAACACCGGCCTTGATCTGGTCCATGCTGTCAGCAGTTTCTCCAACGACGTTGCGGCCGCTTGCAGCTGATTCATCAACCTGCTGTGAGAGTGCCGATGCTCTGGCTGTCGTGCTCGCAACGTCATTAAGTGTTGCAGACATCTCTTCGGAAGCGACCGCCACGGAAGCTGCCAGCTCCTTCTGCTCGAAAATGGCAGCGGCCAGCCTCTCAATTCCTGCCATAGTACGGCATGAAGAGATAGCCACATGTCCGGCCTGGCCGTAGAGATCCGAAATTATCTCCCTTAACTTGGAGATCAGCTTATTGACCCCTTCTGTCAGGACGCCGATCTCGTCAGTAGAATTAACCTTAAGCTGCGTCGTGAGATCCCCTTCACCCTCTGAAAGGCCTTCGATGCTTTTTGAAACATTTACGATGTTTTTGATGATAGTCAGGCGGAAGAAGAGATACATTCCAGCTACTATCAATACAAAACAGAGCGCCCCAAGAGAGCAGAGCATGATAATCAGTTTTTTTGTGCTGCCGTAACCCTCCTCCATAGAGGTAGTCAGCTTGATGGCTCCGGTGAACCCTTCTTCAGGATGGCATGATTTGCAGCGCTGCTCATTGGGGAGTGGAATCACATTGATCAGTGACCTGACACCTTGTACGCTCTCCCTTGACTGGAGCGCCGTGCCTTTTTTAAAGGAGTCCAACACCATCTGGTCAGGTGCAGAGCCGCCGGGAATTTTCCCCTCCTTGCCGTACACAGCGAGATCGAGAACCGCTTTTTTAGCTTTCAGCTCCTTTATATAGCGGGCAACCGATTCAGGATCATTTTTCATCATATAATCATCAACGGTCTGCCTGATTATTGCGGCGGTCCCTTTCGATGCTTCACTCTGCAGCTTTAGCGTAGAATTGACACTGAGCCAGAGCGCACTAACACCCAGGATGCTGAAACCGGCAAAAAGCGTGGTTCCGATGATAAGAAACACTTTGGCAGACAAATTCATTTTCATACCTGATACCTCTCCTTTTGCGATAGAAAAAACAACTTTTAGCAACGTCTGGAAGTTTTCCAGCAACCAGAGAAACCGGTTAGTTCATACACCTTTATGGCGGGAAAGTAAAATAATAAAACATATTTTTATAAGCTCCAAATAGAATTTAATTTAAGACCATAGACGTATCAATAAGAGCTTAATTCTATAGCTTTAATGACCTTTTTTTATCTTGTTGATCATGTATCAAATCCCGGTAACAAACTGAAAACGGCGTGGAGCTACAAAAGCATCTCTTTCATCAGAATCAAGGAGTTGTGATGAAATATTGTGGCGTATTTTGTTTAGCTTCAACAGTGGTGAAAATTCATATAGTATTAACACCGTAAGCAGCGGTTAAGATGCTGTTCAAAAAAGGGAAGGATAAAATAATGGCTTTACCTGAAATAGAACAGCGAAGAGCTGACACTCTGCTGGAACAACTTTGTGAACAGCGGACGGTACCGGAGCAGGTAAAGCTGCAACACGAAACCAGAGGAAACAGAGTCACGCTGACCGAGTCGCGCCCGCTCTTCATCGATCCGGCGATCTGGAATGAAATCAAAATCGCCCAGTTTGAGTACAGCCCTGAACACCTTAACTGGACTTTGTACTGGTACGACAGAAAAAACAGGCGACAGCCGTACCCTACGGGAAGAAATAAAAATACTCTTGAAAAACTGATACTTGAAGTTAACTTGGACCCGACGGGGATATTTTGGGAGTGAACCTGGCTGATGCGGCGCGAGCATCCGGAATGCTTGGGGTATCCTTCAGTTGAAAATTCGCGGTTACCCTTGCAATTCCGGGACAATCATCAAGCTCCGATCGGCGACCGGTTTCCGGAACTCTGCCACGGCAATGGTGGATATATCACTGCGCAGCTGATTGAACATCCTGATATTCCGATAGTTCAGCCGGTTTGTCAGCAGAATGACGAACAGATCCTGCTTCGGGTCTATCCAGATTGAAGATCCGCTGTACCCGGAGTGGCCGAAGGAAGTCTCTGAGAACAATCGCCCCTTCGGCGCTGAAAAAGGAGAATTAATGTCCCACCCCAGACCGCGCTGCACAGTGCCGTTGCGGCAGAAAACCGGGGAGATCATCTGCTTTACTGCCGCTTCGGAGAGGATGCGCACGCCGTCAAGAGTGCCTCCGGCAAGCATCAGACGGGCAAACCGGGCGAGATCCTCTGCAGAGCTGAAGAGACCGGCATGTCCCGCCACACTGCCGAGACGGCGCGCATTCCGATCCTGGACGGTTCCGCGGTCAATTCCCAGCGTCGGGGCAATTCGACCAACCAGATTCAGAGTAGGCAGAAACATGGTTTCCTGGGTGAGAAGCGGCGCAAAAAGCTCTTCTCGGCAGTAAACATCCAAAGTCTTGCCCGAGACCCGCTTGACAAGCTCTCCCAGCAGAATAAAATTAATATCGGCGTATTTGAAGCTGTTACCCGGCTGAAGCTTGTTTTTCTCCGCTGCGGCCTTCTGGATGGCGGTTTTCATGGCCTCTTCCGTACTCATTTCAAAGTCCGTGAGTCCCGAAGTATGGGTCAGTAAATTAAGGATTGTAACGTTTTCATGCGACGAACCCTTGAATTCAGGAAACCAGCGGGCCAGGGGATCCTGCAGGGATAAGCGCCCTTCATCCAGCAGCTTCATCACCGCTGGAGTAGTTGCAATCACCTTTGTCAGTGAGGCGAGATCGAAGATACTCTGCTGGTCGAGGGGTGGCGCATCCGGACTTGCAGATAGCCGGCCGCGGGCTGTACTGGAGAGGATGCCGGCGTGGTTGCCGATCAGCACAACGCCACCGGCAATGAGGTTATCGGAAATGGCCAGATCCATGAGAAGATCGATGGCATCTATACGGCCGAAATCCAGCTCCCCATCCGAAGCAGAAAGGTCCGAGGGTGGAAAAAACAGGCAGAGTGAAATTAAACAGTAAAAAAGACGCACAGTAGATCTCCTGGCTGCGGGCGGGCATTTCCTTGTGTATCATACCATGGAAGCCGATGCAAATACTGTGATGTTAATCACCTTATAAATACCATTCGTGGCGAGCTTGTTGAATCGAGTCTCGCGACAAAAACATCTCGTCAACCAGAGCGATGATTGCAAAAAGGCAGGTTGCTTTTGATAAAGCAGCCTGCCTTTTATTAATTACCCAGTGTTTTATACGGCTAAAAATTCTTCGCTATATGCAATCTGATAATATCCTCAAATTCCGTTTCCCGTTCGCCGCGGTAGACCATGGAGGAGCCGAGTTCAGCAGCCAGGATGGCAGAGCGGTATTTCTGCGGCAGCGTGGCGATCCGCCGCCTTAAGTGGGGTTCGTCACGGATCATGCGGGGAAGGTGCGCAAGGATGACCCGGCGGAACAGCGTCTGAAGTGAGAGTTCAGGGCGTCCCTGAAAGAATCTGAAGAGTCGTGCGTAGTGGTCGTTGATCTCATTACTGATGGCGTCGGATATTTCCGTGCAGAGCAGGCCAGGGTGGTCACGGAGGCGTTTGAGAATAAGGCGTGCCTCGTCCCCGGCCCGCTTCTCAAGGATAGCCAGGACGTCACCGACATATTGCTGTTTGTGCAGCATGAACTCACTCTCCGTGAAGAGCAGATTGGCGATGATCTCGTAGGAAGAAGAGATGACGCCGCACTTGTTCGCTGAAGCGTCGCGCATGATGATAACGCCTCTTTTCTGCAGCAGGACCCGTGCTTCCGGGGTGATAAAGGAGTTTGCCCCTTCGATTATAGCCCTGGCAGAAGGTGTGCCATCAGCCAGGAAGAAGCGCTCCCAGTTGTTGATGTCGATCGTTTCCGGACGTCCGCCGCCGGGGATAAAGAGGTCGGCCGGGGTATCGAAAATCAGGTCGCCGAACTCGCGGGAGAAGTTGTCAATGGATATCCACTCCTCAGCCAACCCGGCATTACCCATGGTGACCTTCCGGTAAAGCGTCCGCAAGCCATCGGTGCGGCTCCCACTCCGGAAAAGCATGAATCCACCGGGGTGGAGCGCCTGCGGGTTGAAAGCGTCCAGATCCTCCTTGAGCAGAATACGGCCAAGCTCCCCGTGACTGGCACCGTTCAGGTCAAACAATGCTGCGGTGCCGTCAAGAATAAGCCTGATCTGCATCTTCGGATAGCGTTCCAGCATGATCCGCATGGCATTACCGGCAACATCACCGTTGGGGCCGCCGGTGAACTTGACGCTGAACGAATTGCCGAGCATGTCCACGCCCAGTTCCTGCATGGTGATCTCGGCAAACTGGACAACTCCGGTGGAGGTAACGCCGAACTCCTTGTGATTGATCCCGACCTCCTTGCTGGACATGATGCCGATTCCGAGGATGTAGCCACGCCGTTTCGAGATCCGCGCAATGCTCTCAATCATCGAGTCGTGCATGTTCTCGTCGGGACCTAGTTCGATCGGCTCGTCCTCCCGATAATAATCGACCACGCTCGAAAGCTTTGCAATCCCGTTCTCGGTGACGAAGATATCGAGGAATGCGTTGGCGACACCGTACTGCAACTTGTAAAGACGCCAGTTTTCCATCTCCTGCTCCCCGCTCCGCTGCAGGTCGGCCGCATCCAGAATCAGCACCAGCTTGGAGCCCCCCTCGTAGATATCCTTGTTCTTCAGGTGCTGGGTATTGGCGAGGACGAAGTTTTCCCGAAAGATCGTGTTGGCGTTGGTGATGAAGTCATCATTGTTACGCGCGATAACAGTGCGCCAGCCGCCCCGGGCGATGTCGGAGAAGCCGATATGGTAGCCAAATCCGAAGCGACTGAAGAAGAATGTCACCCTGAATGGCACGGCCTGCGGCAGGTCGGAGGTAAATTCGGGACCCAGTTCCGTCAGGTAGGCCGGGTCGAGCCGGAAGGCGAGCGCCTGCTTCTCCTGGACGAAGAAATTGGTCTTCAGGGTGTGGGTGATAAAAATCAGGCAGCAGCGAAAGATGGCGCGGCGCACCTCATCCAGATAGCGGTGCCCCGTGTTGTACCCTGCCACTATTTTTTCGGCTTCGGCCAAGGTTTTCTCGAAGGAGCCGGCGCGGTCTGGTAGCATCGGATCAAAACGGGCATAAAAGAGTTTTGCCAGATGCAGGGCTATCTCTGGATGTGAGAGAAAGGCACTTCGGACATCATCCAGACCGAAGCGGTCAGGCTGGTTATGCGCAAGATTGGTGTGGCAGAAGGCGATAAAAGCGTTGATCAACGACCCTTCTTTACCGGTTATCACCCCTTTTGTCACAAAATCACGGTACGTATGGGAGGTGGTGGCCAGAATCTGAGTATTGCAGAGTTCGTCCTGAAGACGGCTGAACAGCTCGCTCCCCCTGTTCAGAACCTTGCCGTCGCGACGGCGGACATAAAAGGTGCCAAGGAAGTACGGGTGAATTCCGTTGGATATGACCAGGCAGTAAGCTCGATTGACCCCGAGGTCAAGGCGGTTGAATACCTCCATGACCTGAAGCAGAAAGTCTTTTTGCGGTGGGTTAGCGACGGCAAAAAGGATTCGAGACTCTTTGCCCTCTTCCATAGGTTCAACATCCAGGTGCAGCCCCCCTCCCTGGTTTCCTTTCTGAAGCAGGTTTAGCAGTTGGGCAACACGGTCCGGCAGGGCGACCCGCACATAGTTCTCGTTATTCAGCCAGATGATGCGAAGCAGCCGGTCCAAATCCTGCATGGCGAAGTCAGGGTAATTTTCCTGTATGACCTCGGCAATTTTACTCTTGATAGAGGCTGGTACGGCATCCTTGCCTTCCTGGATATCACGATTGCTCTTCCGGTCGAACTCGAATCTTTGGATCTCGAGGGTTCTCTCCATACCGGGCAGCGGCTCTTCCGAGTGGGCAATCATGGCATAGGATATTTCACGCTCCGGAATTCGGCGGAGGGTGTCATACAGAGAGCCGGGGATATTGGGCATAGCCTGAATAAGTGATTTTTCCCGATCCGCCAGGACCAGGCGGCGATTGTGGAGCAACGTCCCCATTTCCCGCTCAAGGAGAGCAATTGCTTCCGGTTCGTCATTCATGGCGACAAAGAAGTAAGGGTTCATCTGCTTTGCAAGCCAGTCACGATTATCGCGCAGCTCATGCTGTTTCAATGTAGTACTCTTCATGGTCAGGTCTCCTCTCCTTTTTAAACAGAGCGCACCCCTTTCGGGTGCGCTCTGGAAGTTTGATCGTGACAAGCTTTACTAGAACAGGAACTTCACCAGCAGGAAACCGATGCCGATGGAGCTGAAGGTCGCTACCAGCCCCGGTATCATAAAGCTGTGATTCAGTACATACTTTCCTATGCCGGTCGTGCCGGTGCGGTCAAAGTTGATGGCTGCAACGACTGTCGGATAGTTGGGAATGAAGAAGTAGCCGTTTACCGCCGGGAACATGGCGATCAGGAAGGGCGCCGGGATGCCGAGGCTGATGCCGAGCGGCATGAGGGCCCGCACCGTGGCGGCCTGACTGTAAAGGAGGATCGAGAGGGCGAAGAGGGCAAAGGCAAACAGCCAGGGGGCTGCCGTGACCATGTCTTTTATGGAACCGCTCAGGAACGCCATATTGCTCTGGAAGAACGTATCACCCATCCAGGCGATACCGAAGATGGCGATAACCGCCTGGATACCGGCGATGAAGACGCTCCCCTCAACCACCTTGGGAACCTTGACCTTGCAGATCAGCAGCATCAGTGCGGCGATGCTCAGCATAACGATCTCGATGACATGCGGCATACCCATCTTTTCCTTGCTCGCGGATGGGCGTATTTCATCCAACTTAACGATATGATAGCCAAACGGGGTCTTGATCACCCCGGTGAGGTCACCCGGTTTTTTCAGCTTGTCGCCGGCCTTTTCGAACTCCGGCAGCATTTTCCCTTTGGCCTGCCATCCCATCTCACCGCCGGTAGTTGCCGTGGCGCCGATGGAGCTCCGCTTGGCAACATCTGAGAAGGTTGCACCGGCTTTCAGTGCCGCCAGCGCTTCCGTTGCCTCGGCCTCGCTCCTCAGCTCGATCTGGCTGATCTTGATATCATTTCCCACGCTCCATTCCGGGCGCATCTCGGGGAAAGAGCCGAAGAGGACCACCAGAATTGAGCTCAGCAGAAAGAGTGCCACAGCTATTTTCGCGGTTACCGGTGTATCTGCGAGCGAAGTGCGGCTTTCCGCTTCACCTGCCAGATGCGGCGGAGTAACCAGTCCGTCTTTCAGGCGCTGCTGGTATTCCGGGTCTTTGTCCAGATCCTTCCCCAATTTGTTGGAGACAAAGGCGGCAATCAGCACGCCGATGAAGGTAGAAGGGATACACACCTTGAGAATATCGATCAGTTCCACGTTAAAGCCGAACTTGGCCGAAGCACCGCCCAGCAGGCCCAGCAGGGCCACGGTAGCCGCCGCAATCGGGCTGGCGGTGATGGCCTGTTGCGACGCGATGACGGCTATGGACATGGGGCGTTCGGGGCGTACGCCGGTTTCCCGGGCAACCTCGGCAATAACCGGCAGCACCGAGTAAGCAACGTGGCCGGTACCGGCGAACAGCGTAAAGAAGTAGGTGACAATCGGCGCCAGAAAAGTGATCCGGCTCGGATTACTGCGGAGGATTTTTTCCGCCAGACCGACCAGATAATCCAGGCCACCTGCAGCCTGGAGAACTCCGGCAGCCGTCACCACCGCAGCGATCATCAGCATGACGTCGATGGGCGGCGATGTGGGTTGCAGGTTGAAGACAAAAACCAGAACCGCAAGTCCGAGTCCGCCCATGACACCGAGGCCGATACCGCCCAAGCGGGCACCGATGAAAATGGTGGCCATAACCACTGCGAATTGAATCCAGAACATGATCATTCTCCTTTCATTTTTAGCATACTGTTAGTCGCAAGCCCACCGGGCCTTGACAGCCCGGCAGGGATTACAGAACACGTCTTAATTGCCGGCGATAAAGCGCGGGTGCAACAGGTTTTCGGTAGAAAGCACCTCGTCAAGGAGTTTCTTATCCATCAGCTTATGTTCCAGAACCAGATCGTACACCGACCTGCCGCTTGCCAGAGCTTCCCTGGCAATGCCCGCCGATTTTTCGTAGCCGATGATCGGGTTGAGGGCGGTCACGATGCCGATGCTGTTAAGCACCATGGCACGGCAGTGCTCCTTGTTGGCGGTGATGCCGTCGATACATTTATCGGCCAGCACCTTGAAACCGTTACAGAGCATGGAGACCGACTTGAAGAGACTGTAACCGATAACAGGCTCCATCACATTAAGTTCCAGCTGCCCGTTCTCGGCCGCCATGGTCACGGTCAGGTCGGCGCCGATCACGTAGTAGGCTATCTGGTTTACCACCTCCGGCATGACCGGGTTGATCTTGCCCGGCATGATGGATGAGCCTGGCTGGAGCGCCGGCAGATTAATCTCGTTGAAACCGCAGCGGGGCCCGGAGGAAAGGAGGCGGAGGTCATTGCATATTTTGCTGATCTTTACCGCTACCCGCTTTAGCACGGCGGAAATCTGAACATAAGCGCCGGTATCCCAAGTAGCCTCGATCAGGTTCACAGAGGTGACCACAGGAATGCCGGTCAGGGTACGGAGGTGTTCAGTGACGACCCGCGTATACTCGGGTGGAGCATTGATCCCGGTTCCAATAGCGGTTGCACCCATATTGATCTCCAGGATCAACTTCTGAGCTTCGCGAACCCGCTCGATGTCCTCACTGATCGTGGTGGCGTACGCAGAAAATTCCTGCCCGAGGCTCATCGGCACGGCGTCCTGGAGCTGGGTCCGCCCCATCTTGAGTACATCGGCAAATTCGACACCCTTGGCCGCAAATGACTTCTGCAGATACAGCATATCGGTGATCAGGACGGACAGTTTTTGATACAGGGCTATGCGGAAGGCGGAGGGATAGGCGTCGTTTGTTGACTGGGAACAGTTCACATGGTTATTGGGGTGGCAGTACTCGTACTCCCCTTTTTTATGGCCGAGAATCTCGATGGCTCGGTTGGCAATCACCTCGTTGGCGTTCATATTGGTCGAGGTGCCGGCCCCGCCCTGGATAACGTCCACCGGAAACTGGTCATGAAGCTTGCCGGCTATGATCTCGTCACAAGCCGCTACAATTGCTCCGGCGATCTCCTTAGGAAGCACACCCAGTTCCGTATTCGCCAAGGCCGCGGCTTTCTTTACCTGGGCCAGTGACCAGATCAGCTCCGGTACCGATGAGATAGCGGTGCCGGTAATCGGGAAATTTTCAAGCGCCCGGAGAGTCTGTACCCCGTAGTAGCAGTCGCCCAATATTTCTCTCTCCCCCAGAAAATCGTGTTCAATACGATGTGTCTTTGCCATGGTTAATTCTCCTTTTTGTGAAATTTGTTGTAATTTTATTTTATGTTTAGCATTAACAGTGCCAGCACCCCTATTAAACTAACTTATTGTATTCTCATTACTTTTACTGACGAAGGCTTTTATAAACAGAATCTAACGATTGATTTTCCTCAACATTTTGAGGTGCCCACCATATATGGTGGGAAATTCCATACGGATTATCCGGGATGTCACACTTTACTCAGTCAGAAACCAGACCAGATCCGGCATCGATGAGATGGAGGGTAAATCATGTTCAGCGGATTTGTTTTGCCCATGCTCTGTTCTCCTTTGTTTGTACTGTTTGGGATGCCTGTTATTCTTATTATTACATAGCATCTACAATGCCAACAAAGTACATGTGTATAACACCCTGTATTTAAACGTATTTATTACTTAAAAAGGTATTTGATGACAATAAGAGGGGTATGCCCAATAGAAAGTTGCTGGCTGGGAAAATGGGAAAAGAGCTGCAATTACAGCGGATTGTGGCTGGATATTCTACATGGAATAGTATGCCGCAAGGCATACCCCTTCAGTAAGCTGAAAATCATTTTAAACTGTTTTGGATAAAAAATGATTCTGTAACGCGCTATTCTCTTATCAGGGCAGGGATTCCGACCGCAGATGCTTGAGCCGCTTGCTGAGCGTCGGCTGGGAAACACCCAGCAGGCGAGCGGCGATGGACTGATTACCCTCGGCCCGCCGAACCGCCTCGCCAACCAGCAGGTCGATGGCTTCGGTAAAGCCTGGCAGCCTTTCCAGGCAGGAGAAGGGATTGCCGTCAGGGTCTGTGCCCTTCTCCGGAAGTGCAGTGGATGGACGCTCGCCAATAGCCCGGATAAAGGCCTCCATGGAGAGTACTCCCCCATGGTGCATACTGACTGCATCATAAACCATTCCCTTCAGCTCCCTCACGTTGCCGGGAAAGTCGTAGGTGGCAAGGAGCACAGCCAGCTCCTTCGGTATGGTCGGCTTCTTTTTCCCCAATTCGCGGGATGCATCATCAAGGAAGTGGTGAAGCAGCAGCGGAATGTCCCCCTTCCGATGCCGTAAAGGGGGGATGTGAATGTGATGCGTCCGAAGCCGGTAATAAAGGTCCTTGCGGAACTGCCCTTCAGCCTGGCGGGCGGCCAGATCCTGATGAGTGGCCACTACGATCCGGGCACGCATCCTGCGGGGGCGGTCACTACCGATTGGGTAGTATTCCGACTCCTGGAGCAGGCGGAGCAGCTTTACCTGTGACGCCAGAGTCAGGTCGCCGATCTCGTCCAGGAACAGGGTGCCGTCTCCGGCCTGTTCCACCATGCCGCTGCGGGCCTCACCGGCACCGGTATAAGCCCCCTTCAGATGTCCGAACAGCGTATCGGCAACCATTGTATCGTCAAGTCCTGCGACGTTTACCGCCACCAACTCCCCCTTGCGCCGGCTCAGCTTGTGCAGTGCTCTCACCACCAGCTCCTTGCCGACGCCGCTCTCTCCAGTGACAAGAATCGGCTGTGAACTGGCCGCCACCGCCTCAACGTACTGGAAGATGGAGCGCATCCCCTTGTCGCCGGTAACGATGGCGCTGAAAACCTCGGGGTACTCAAGCCGATCATAGAGAATGCGGCGGCGCATCTCCAGGTTTTCCCGCTGCAGCTCCTGCTCGCGCACGGCACGAAGAACTCCGTTAACGATGCGCTGTTCCCCGGCGGTTTTCACGTAATAGTCAAAGGCGCCGGACCGCATACATTCGACCGCGGTTTCCAGCTGATTCAGGCCGCTGACGATGATCACCGTCACGTCCGGGTATTCCTCAGCAATCCGGCAGAGCAATTGCTCACCAGAGAGATGAGGCATGGTCAGGTCGAGGAGGACGACCCCCACCATGTTGTCCGCCAGGACCTGTAAGGCTTGCCGGCTGTCGTCACAGGTCAGGATGTTTGTTATGCCGGCACGTTCCAGACTGATACTCATGGCGTAGAGCCACTCCGGTTCATCATCCACCAGCAGGATGCTGAAAAAAGGGTGCAGGGTTGCAGTCATGATTGATTTTCCTTTCCGGGAATTGGCAGCGCCAGACGCACGGTGGTCCCCCCACCCGGCACAGAGTGAAAGGACAGTGTGCCGCCGTGTTCCTTGACTATCCCTGCCGATACCGAGAGACCGAGGCCGGTACCGCCGCTATCCCGCTTGGTGGTGAAAAACGGGTCGGTTAGGCGGGGCAGATGTTGCGGACTGATGCCTGTACCCTCGTCACACACCTCAAGCACAACCACGTTTTTTTCGGAATCGACAAAGGTTGCCAGGGAGATACCCCGATCAGGGGTTGGCAGAGCCTGGCAGGCGTTCATCACCAGGTTGACTATGACCTGTTCAAGCCGCTGGGCACTGCCGCGGATAATTGGGATATTGTCGCCATAGGTAACGGTAAAATTTTCCGTACTTTTTTCTATCAGGCTGGTCATCAAACGCAGGGCGGTCCGCACCGTTTCGTTCAGATCCACATCCATAGCCAGCCCTGGATCCTGCTGGCGGGCAAAATCCTTCAGATCTTCAACAATTACCTTCACTCTTCGGGAGCCTTCGAGCATCTGGTTCATCAACCGGGGGAGCGCTTCCCGCATTCTGGAATAGCGCAATCCCGCAAAATCGAAATCGCCATGGGAATTAAAATGATCCTCTAGGATCGGCTCCGCGTCCCGAAACGCATCCATCATCACCGGCATATTGAGCAGGATAAGGCCGTTCGGGTTGTTGATCTCATGGGCCACCCCGGAGACCAGAACCCCCAGGGCCGCCATCTTGTCGGCCTGGACCAGCTGTTGCTGCCGGTTGCGCAGCTCTTCCTCGGCATGGCGGCGTTCGGCTACTTCACCGGTTAGTTCGGCTGTCCGCATCGCCACCTCGCGCTGCAATGTGCGCGACCAGAGAGCCATTCCTCCGATGAGGATAACGAGCGGAACCAGTATGATCGCCCCATACTTGAACGCCTCTCTCCAGCTGATGCCGGGAGGTTCCAGCACACCAAGCCACCTGTTGTAGATTTTCTGGTATTCGCCGCTGTTTTTGAGTATGGCCAGCCCTTCGCTGAAGCGGGCAAGTAGAGCCGCATCCCCCTTGCGCACAGCAAAACAGTAGTTTTGGGCCGAAACCGGATTCCCCACCGCTTCCAGGTTAGCAAGACCGAGTTCCCGGATCAGGTAGATTCCGGGAAGTTTAGCCATCACCGCATAGTCATGCTTTCCGGACGCCAGAAGACGCAGTACGTCAGCATGGGTCTCCGCCGTAATAATCCTGGCGCCAACGCTCCGTGACTGGAGGTACTCCTCCATGATCCCTGATTTCAGGACCACAACCTCCTTGTCACGCAGATTTGCAAGGGTTTGGAACGACGAAGCCCCCTTGCGGGCAAAAATCGAATGATGGACGATTGTATGGGGAGGGGTAAAATCGGATCTCACGGCCCGTTCGTCGGAATAGGACATCCCTTCCAACACATCGATCCTGCCGTCATGAAGGTCCCGGCGCATATCCGACCAGGCGCCAAGCCGGATTTCAACGGCAAAGCCCATCACCCTGGCAATGGCTCTGGTCAATTCCACGTTGTATCCGGCCGGGTTCCCCTCTCTATCGATAAATTCGTAGGGTGGGTAGCTTCGGTCGCCGCCGACAGAAATCGGCGCTTTTACCTCACCGGCGGCGTCAAGCGCAGTTGCGGTAGACACCGGAATGAGGGACAGGAGCGTGGCAGTTATGATTACAAGCAGAGCTCTGATGTTGCTGCCTCCAACGGATTCATAGGTGGTTAATAACCGCACTTTCGCATGTAATGCACAACCACAAAAGCCATTTAAACATTCGCCCTGACTACCAACCCAGAGCCAGTTTCAACCCCAGCACCCCACCCACGGCAAGAAATAGTACCCGAACCAACCCGTAACCTTTGCGGCTACCGATCCGCGAACCAAAATACGCTCCCAGCATGGAACCGGCCGTTGAGGGGACCATCAGCCTGCTGTCGGCAAAGCCGGCAGTAGTGTAAATGGCTACGGCGAAGCAGTTCCAGGTAAAAGCGACAACGTAATAGTAGCCAAGAGCAGTGAGCAGGGGGAAGCCGCGCCCCTTTGACAACAGGAGTGAGGTGAACAGGCCGTTGCCAGAGCCGAAGAACGACTCGTAAACACCCAGCGGGAACGCCAGTAAAGCGGTCACCAGGCGTGAGAGGCACGGCTCCGATTCCGAGCGCCCCAGTGATGGATTGAACCCTACAACCACTACCATACAGATAATGATACACCCAATGACACGCTGCAGGAGGTCCCCATCCACGCTGCGTACGATGACGGTACCGGCATAAGCGCCCGCAACTCCGAAGTAGACCATGAATCTGATCAGGGGCCAGTCGAGTGTCCTCCCTCTGAGATAATTGCGGGCGGCAATTAAGGTCCATGCGGCGCCGTTCATCTGGTTGGAGGCAATCGCTACCGGCAGGGGAAAGCCGAGAGAGAGCCAGACCGGGGTGGTCAGCATTGCAGAGCCTGCCCCGCTCATGGAGCTGAGCAGAGACGCCAGGAATGCAACAGAAAATACGATCATGATCTGCATGGTTTTTATTGTACCATGCCCTCTCTCATTATTTTCCGCCCTGTTGTGTCCCAATTGCACCGGTTTCAGGCGGCTGTCCGTTCGTATTCATCAGTGGCAGCAGCGGCTCTGCCGGTGCGAGGAGAGCCCCGCCATGTTTCGGACAGTACTCTGACGGCTCGGTCCCGGCGATATAGAATTCGTCCCGTTTTTTCGGACAGTCCGGAGTTGCCAGAGAGCCTGACGAAGGGTCAATGGAAACGGAAACTACCGTATCCGGTCTGGGGAAATCAACGGGAGGCTTTGATGCCGCAGCCTTGCGCATGAATTTCTCCCAGATCGGAGCAGCGGCAGCCCCGCCGGTAAAGCTTTTTCCCACCGACCGGGGTTTGTCGTATCCCACCCATACGCCGGTTATCAGCTGGGGGGTATAGCCGATGAACCAGGCATCCCGATAATCATCTGTTGTGCCGGTCTTCCCTGCGGACGGACGTTCCCGGCTGAATTTTTTTAAACTCTTCGCTGTTCCATACGTCATTACGTCTTTCAGCATCTGGGTGGTGATATATGCGGATGCAGGCGAAAGGACCGGTGTAACAGCCGGTGGGTTTTCTGTCCAGGTATGATGCGTGCGGTCATAAACCCTAAGAATGACCCGCGCTTCGGGTCTTATGCCCCCTGTAGCCAGCGGGGTGTACGCCAGCACCAGGTCATTCAGGGTGACTTCATCCGTTCCGAGGGCCAGGGAGAGACCATTCTCTGCCCGTAACTTCAGCCCCATCTTCCCGGCAAAATCGACAAAAGGAGGGACTCCGACCGCATCCAACAGCTTTACCGTGATGACATTACTGGAGTAGGCAAGAGCCTGCCTGAGACTCAGCTCCCCGTACTGCTCCCGACCATAATTCTGCGGTTTCCACGATGTACCATTTCCACGGTTATAGGCAACCGGTGTATCGTCCCAGAGAGTACCGGCCGTAAAACCTTTTTCCAGGGCTGCGGCATAGATCAGCGGCTTGATGGCAGAACCGGGTTGACGTTTGGCAGAAAAGGCACGGTCGTAGCCGCTCTGGGTGACATCAACTCCTCCCACGGCCGCCAAAACATCACCCGTTGCGGGATCAAAGCAGACCAACGCCCCCTGCAGCTTGGGAGAAATCCGTTTAACCCCTTCACGCAGTGACTGCTCTGCCTGTTTCTGCAGATTCAGATCAAGGGCGGCGGTCACTTCCAGCCCCCCCTGTTCGATTATATTCGCTCCGTACCGCTCAATCAGAGCCGTTCGGACATGAGCCAGATACTGCGAGGCCTGCCCCGGCTTAGTAACTGCCGGTGGATGTGCCCGCAACTTTACCCTTTGCCGGGGAGATATCATATTAAGAGCCACCATTCTCTTGAGGACCACGTCACGCCGCCCGGTAACGTTGGCTGATTTACCCAAAGGGTTGTAGCGTGCCGGATTTTTTTGAACACCGGCCAGCAGGGCGCACTCAGCCTCGGTCAACTCCTCGGGTCTTTTATCAAAATAGAGCCGGGCCGCCTGGGCAATGCCCCAGGCACCTTTCCCGTAATAGATTTCGTTGAAATACATCTCCAGGATCTGTTGCTTGCTGTACCTCTTTTCAAATTCCATGGCCATGCGGGCTTCCTCGAACTTCCGTTCGAAGGTTTTTGCACCGGATAAATACCTGTTTTTGATCAGTTGCTGGGTGATGGTCGATCCCCCTTCGGCCAATCTCTGTTTAGCCACATCCTTCACCAGGGCCCGGGCAATCCCGCGAAGATCAATTCCGCCATGTTCGTAAAAGCGGGCGTCTTCAACAGCCACCACCGCCTTTTGCAGGAATAACGGGATACGATCAATAGATACCCAATACCGTTTCTCCGGAAGGATACGCCCGACAAAGCGCCCTTGATGATCAAAGACCCTGATGGACGTATAGCCGGCCGACAGAGAAGGATAGGTGGCGATATTTTCCTGAGCCCGGGCGGGCGAGATCAGAACCAGAAGCAGGAAAACAGCTGCTACGGCTGGACAGAGAGATTTTTTAAAAACTATTGACAGATGACAAGTCAAGGCGGTTTTTACTCCTTTAGCGATTGTGTAATAATTTACACCATATTATGTTTATCGTCATTCTTGTATCAGCCGGGGACGTGCTCAGTCAGACATAAGACGCCCTTTTGCAAAACAGACAAAGACGGCCGATTGGCCGCCTTTGTCATTCCAGTAAGGTGTAAGCAGATGACCGCTTCGTTAACACACTTATCCTCTTTATCAGGACCAGGATTGTTCTGTTTTGAATGGCACTACCGGCTAGCGGTGAGGTTCACCCAAGAGCGGCAGGAGAAATTTTTCGAAGACAACCTTTTGCTTGGCGGTCATCAAATCGATGTCCCCTTCGTTATCGAGTAAAAAGGTGCCAACGCCGATGACTGTCTTTGCAATATAGCCGGTTCCGGCAACGCTCTTTTCAATCTCATCGCTTCGTTTGCCTATCAGATTTTTCAGCAGCTTCATGTCAACGTTCATTATGTTGTACTCCAGCAGATTTAGTGTGCGCTTCTCCCGTTGTTGATGCAGTCCGAGGACTACAAAAAGGGCTTGACTCCATCAGTATGCACTATCAGATACAGAACATCCACCACCAATCGGCCGGAACCGGATCGTTCAGCCCGTAATTCCTCAGCAACAATTTTCCAAATGACGGTGTATAAAACTAATGCAGGGCACACTACTACTGCCTCTGTGGCAGTTGAATCCGGCCTGTCGGAAGCCTGCTGTGTGAGCAGCGGGTGAAACGGTAAAGACAGCCGAAGTTACCGCCTTTTTTAATAAACAGTGTACCATGGGAATCATCCTGTAACCTGTATGAATCACATGGCAGACTCTATACGTTCACTAAACTATTAAGTATATGGATATAACGTTTTTAGCATTAATTTGACGCAGACCTTTCACTGCTGTATAGCTGAAATATACAGTAGATTTTTTATTCAACTCAACCGCACCACATCACACAGGAGAAAAACGCATGAGCATCCGCACCAGAATTACAGTAAGCTTTGTCACACTCTTTGCAGCATCCCTGCTGGCCGGCTGTGAAACCGGACCAGAGGTAAAGAACCAGGTTCCGACACCGCAGACAGTACCCACAGCGGCACAAATGAAAGATGTCAACAAGGTCAAGGGCAAGGTCAAGATCGTCGTTGGCAAAAGCAACACAATTGCTGTCGAAACAGGCGCTGGATTAAAAGTATTCAAGTTCAACCGTAATACCGTCTTCAAGAACGCCGCGACCTACAAAGATATCCACCCGGGTGAATCACTGATCGTGGAGTTTAAGACTGTTGGGTCAGAAAACGTAGCAACCCTGCTGTCCAAGGTGGTAGCTGAACTTCCTCTTGGCACCACCCTGATCAAGACGGAAGAGTTACAGGCTCTGGTACTGAAAGGGCCTGAAGCGGGTAAGTATGTTATCTTTGACTCTCGTCCGGCCGGTCGTTATCATCATGCCCACATTCCAACCTCTGTTTCACTGCCGTTTGCAGAAATGGATAAACTGGACAAAGAGGGAAAGATTTCACCACTGTTGCCGAAGGACAAGAATACCCTGCTGGTCTTTTATTGCGGCGGCATAACCTGTCATCTTTCACCAGCTGGTGCAAAACTGGCAGTAAAACAAGGCTACACCAACGTAAAGGTATACTCCGGTGGCGATCCCGACTGGGGCAAGGCCGAACTCCCCTTTGCCTCTTCTCCCAAATTCGTGAAAGACGAGAATATCCTGCTGCTTGACCTGCGGTCTGCTGACAAGTTCGCGGCCGGACACATTCCCCGTGCTTTAAGCCTGCCTGTTGCCAATCTGGACAAATACAAGGAGACCGACTTCCCTGACTACAAAGGCTCCCTGATCGTCTTCTACAGCGATACCCAGGTTGATGTTGACAAGGCCCTGGGGCTTATGCTGGATTACAGCTTTACCAAGGCGACCTACTTCCCCGGTGGCCTGACAAAGTGGCAAAAAATTGGCAATATTGTTGAAGTCGGCCCTAAAACTGCCCCAGCTAAACTGACCTACGTTCGTATACTGGCACCTTATGAGGTTAGCATTGCCGATTTCATGAAGGCAGTTAACGGCTCCGGTGTGATGATTGTAGACACCCGCTCAACCGATGAGTTTGCTGGCAGTAAATTCAGTGGTGCCGTTAACATCCCCTCGGAAGAGATGGAAAACCGTTTTGCCGAGATTCCCAAGAATAAACCGGTATACCTTCACTGTTCAACCGGTTCACGGGCCGATATGGCCTATGACATCCTGAAAGTCAAGGGCTACAGCAATGTAAAACTGTTGAAGGCCAACGTCAGCTTTGAAGGCGACAAGTACAAGATTACCGAGTAAGCTGCTGCTTTAAATGAGCTGCAACTAAACGGGATGGAGCAATCTGTCCCGTTTAGTTATTCAACGGCAGCAGATACAATTTTGGAATAAAGCTGAGGTGTCCCCGAAATTTCGCGAATAATTATCTCCATGCTTCATTTACTGATTGACTTCTCGCGCATTAAAGTTCTTTGTGCTACAAACGTCTGAAATAAATCAGACACATCACAACTGCAGGATCAGGAGAAAGTACACATGGTAAACGGAACAGTTAAATGGTTTAACGACAGCAAGGGTTTTGGTTTTCTTGAGCAGGAAAATGGTGACGATGTATTTTGCCATTTCTCCGCTATCGCGGGCGATGGATTCAAATCACTTGCTGAAGGTGATAGTGTAACGTTTGAAGTAACCAAGGGTCCGAAAGGGCTTCAGGCCGCGAACGTAACGAGAATCTAACAACTCCTCCAACAGACACTGAAAGCCCCGGGGAAACCCTGGGCTTTTTTTATGTGAAACGTTCATCTCCTTTCCATAGGGTTTTGTGAACCCGGAAGCCGCAACTATCGGATCAGTGTCACTGCTAATCTCGATCTTGATAACACAAAAGGCGGCAGTCGTCCGCCTTTTGTGTTCGATCCCGACTTTTCATTCTGGGAGCCTTCCACCTGATTATCCCCTGTCAACGATCGCGATCATCTCAGTATCTTCTGTTACCATCACGCTTCTCTTTAAAAATATCCCTGTCCAATCTATCCAGGTCACGATTTATCCTGACCCGTTCCCCTTGGCTAAGACGGCCATCTGCTTTCATCCGGTCAATTTTGTAGAGAATAGTGTTCAAC